>DLVV01000043.1:0-702 GCA_003445035.1 Planctomycetaceae bacterium
GTACAACTCTACGTCCCCCGAACCGTCCAGGTACTCGATCAGTTTCCAGTCGCGCTCTCGAATGCTGCTGGCTGGTCGGTCGTGGTGGTAGTGTGGGTAGTGCCAGTGCAGGGCCTTCCGGGCCAGCCTGGATTTCGGATCCGCAAGCAGCGGTTTCAGACTGTGGCCGTCGATCGGCTGATTCACGGGCAGCTTGCCACCGGCCAGGTCGACAAACGTCGGGTAGAAGTCGTGGGTGATGGTCGGCTCGCTGCTGACCGTTCCCGCCCTTGTCATCGGCGGATACTTGATGATCAACGGAACACGGACTCCGCCTTCGAACAGCGTGCCCTTTTCTCCTCTCAGCGGGGCCTGCGTGGCGACGATGTCGTCGGCGGCCGGCTGGTAGTCGTACCGCTTGTGGAGCCCGCCGTTGTCGGAGGTGAAGATGATCATCGTCTCGTCGGTCAGCCCCTCGGCCTCGACCGCGTCGACGATCCGTCCCACCATGTCGTCGGTGTGCTCGATCATCGCCGCATAGATCGGGTGCGGCAGCTTGCGGTTCATCGCCGCTGCCTTCCGGCGGTACTTCTCGGCCTTGGCCGACATCGCCCCCAGGGGAATGTGGACCGCGTAGGGTGAGAGCATCAGGAAGAACGGCGTCTTGCTTGTTGTGGATTTCCTGATGAAGTCGATGCAGAGATCCGCTTCGAAGTCGGTGCG
>DLVV01000043.1:1074-6584 GCA_003445035.1 Planctomycetaceae bacterium
GGCAGGTGCGGACCGTTGATCACCGCCGCAAAGTCATAACCCTGCCGGGCAGGGTGGTACCGGGGACCGTTACCGAGGTGCCACTTGCCGACATAGCCGGTGGTGTAACCGGATGTCTTGAGCGCCTCGGCGATCGTCACCGTCGCCAGCGGCAGTGCCATCGTCGGCCGCGGCGTGATCACCCGTTCGAACGGCCGCCAGTGACCGGGTATGAAATCGGTGATCCCGATCCGGGCCTGGTTCTGTCCCGACTGCAGGGCACAACGGGTCGGCGAACAGACCGCTCCGGAGGCGTAGAAATCGGTGAAGCGAAGACCCTGCGTGGCCAGGCGATCGATCCGGGGAGTTTCGACAAACCCGTTGCCGTAGCAGCCGATGTCCTTCCAGCCCAGGTCATCGACGAAGATCAGCACGATGTTCGGGCGGTCGGCCGCACGAACCGGGGATGGGGGCAGGATGGAGAGAAGACAGGCCGTGGCAACAACTGCGAGGGAACGAAGCATTCTGGTATCAACTCCCAGGGGCGTGCCTTACTTGCCGATGCAGTAGACGTGAGCGACGGTACGGATCAGCAACCGACCCTGGGCGATCGACGGGGTGGCCAGGCAGAGTTCTCCCAGCGGGTTGGTCCGCTCGACCCGGAACTTGCCGTCAGCGGGGATCACGTGTGTCGTCCCGCGTTCGTCCAGGCAGAAGATCTTGCCGTTGTAGGCCCACGGCGAGGAGGTGAACGAGGCTCCCCGGGGGAACCGCACCCGGTTGTGGATCAACTTGCCCGTCTCGGCGTCGTGGCACGTGGCCATGCCGCGATCCAGCAGCGTGAAGTACCGACCCTTGTAGACGATCGGTGACGTGTTGTACGGCCCCATCTTCTGCAACGACCAGCGGATGTGTTCGTTGGAAGTCTGGCCGGTCTTCAACGCGATGTTCCCTCGCCCTCCGGGGGCCACTGCGAACACCGGCCGCTTCTGGTCCTGGAAGTAACCGGAGGTGATGTAGAGCAGGCCATCGGCGACCAGCGGCGAGGGGATCGTCAGAACCGACATCCGGCCGTCAAAATGCCACAGCAAGTCGCCGTCCGGGGAATACGCCCGGTTTTCCTTCCGGCCGGCCACCACGATCTCGGTCCCGCCGGCGTGATTCCAGACGAACGGAGTCGCCCAGGTGCTCTTTTCGTCACGCTTGACCTTCCACCGCGACTTCCCGGTGGCGCCGTCGAGGGCCTCGATGTAGGACGACTCGTGGTTGTCATAGACATAGATAACCTGGCCACCTTCGACCACCGGCGACGCGGCGGCTCCGTAACCGAACTGCGTCTTGCGGGGTGCGATGGCGTGAGTCCACAACAGCTTGCCACCGAGGTCGTAACAGTAAAGGCCCAGGTCACCGAAGAGTACGTACAGACGCTTGCCGTCGGTCGTGGGCGTCTCGGCCGCGTAACTGCTCTTGGGATGCCGCGGCATCTTCGGCTTGCCTGAATGCGTCTCGTGCTTCCAGATCAGCTTCCCCGTCTTCAGGCTCAGGCAATAGACCATCCAGTGATGAATCGTGTCCGGCGGCACCGGACGCCCCCGACCCAGGTACAGTCCCGCCTTGGGCTTCTCGTAGTCGGCATCGCTGTGGACCGAAGAAACGAACACCCGGTCACCCCACACGATCGGGCTGCCCCAGCCCGATCCGGGAATCTCGGCCTTCCATTTCACGTTGGTCGTTTTGTTCCAGGTGTCGGGCAGTCGAGGGTCATCGGCCACCGCGCTGTTGGCATCGACCCCGCGGAACCGCGGCCAGTTCTCCTGGGCGGTGACCGAACCGAACATCATCGGGATCAGCAGACAGGCCAACAACAACGTGACACGAGGAGCAGACATGGTGAGCGTTTCCGGTTCGAGTTGATTTGCGACAGACGGAAGCCGGGTCACTGTCCCGTGACGTCGAGTGCCGAGATGCGATTGTAGAGCGAGTCCCATTTGGAGACCACGATTCGAGTCGGCCACTGCTCACCACGCCCGAGACCGTCGACGGATCGGTCAGCGGGCGTCAGCACCTCGATCGCCTGTTCGGTCCCGCCAACGGTGCCCGTGACTGTCCATCCGTTTCGGTAGGCCTCGTCGGCGTCGGAACTGAACGTCGATGACACACGGTCGATCTCCACGGTGATGTCCAGCTCCCGGTCGGACCACGACTCGACAATTCTCTCCCGCTCGTCGCCGAACCTGTCGGCCGCCAGGATCTGTTCGATCAGGGGGAGTATCGGCGAGGATGCGGTGGTCGGCTCGGGAACATCAGCCGGCTCTGCTGCCGGCGGCGGCTCAGCGGCAAAGTCGGACGGGGCTTCGGCCACCACGGGATCTGGAGCCGCAACAACGGGATCGGGAGTTGACCGGACGGGGTCCGGAGTTGACGCGACTGGCTCGGATGCCGCTTGTCTCGTTCCGTCGTCATCAAAGAACTCGGCAGGCAAGAACTGCACCGTTTGCTTATTCGTCCAGTCAGGAAACACCGGGATATCGATTCGCACCTGGGCCGTCCACACGATGTCGTTGGAACCCTCGTCCAGGCTGTACGCTCGCGTCGGGCCCCACCCCGGTGAACCTTGGGGAAACGGAACGCTGTAGCTTTTCTCGAAGAGCTCGCCGGCGGTCAGTTGGGTAGCCGATTCGAGGCTGTGCACCTTTTCCAGGACCGTGTGTTTCCTGGTGGTCTTGTTGGTGCCGCTGCCGGCTGTTGCCGATTCCCGGCAGCGAAACTTCACCTCGATCCCGTTGATCTGGCAGGTCTTCTTCACCGTGAACTTCAGTTCCACCGGCCAGTCTTCGCCGGCACCGACCAGGAGGTGCGGTGTCTTCAGTTCCACCTCCCCCAAACGGCTGGCCAACATCTTTTTCCGAACCCAGATCCCCCCCAGGACCAACAGGACAATGGGCAGCAACCAGATAAAAGCCACCACCAACAACAGGAGCATGACGGCCACGAAACCGTAGAGGACCGTCTTGCATCCCGCGCCGAGTTGTGTCGGCGTCTCGGGCGTGAAATCGATGATCTCGTCCCGCTTCCCGGTCATCTCCGGAGGCCGCTCGCCCGGCACCAGGATGAACTCCTCCTCGTCCTTCGGGTCAAACGCCCACGGAACATCGACGGCGACTTTCACGTAATGGTCAACGTTGATGTGGTGGCCGTGGTAGGTCATCGGCTGACGGTCGGCGACGAACGAAAACGGAAACGTCATGGTTTGCCCGGCCGTCAACTGGCTCTTGTCGGCCAGCGTCTCACTGTGGTCACCACCGCCGTCGGTGTTGCCATACCCGTGTGTCTTCCAGTAGCTGGTCAAGTGGATCCCGTCGCTGGTGATGTCCTTGTTGACCTGGACGTGGACTTCGCCCGAAACCGTTTCACCACCGCGGTAGGTTCGATCGGGCCGGTCGAACTTGATCGATATATCACATTTAGACATCGCGGATTCCGTCCTTCATGTCCTGGAATGTCATGTAGAGTTCGCACTGGATCCGGCGGACGTCGGGGCCAAACGTCTTTAGCATCCTTGCAGCCGTCTCGTGCCGTACGCTGGGCACCGGTCCCTTATCCCGTCGGACCCACTCGATCCGGCTGTTGAGAATCCGGGTCAACCGCGTGGGATTCATCCGATCGTCAACCGCCACGGTCCGCACCCGCCGTCCAGCACGTGCCAACTGGCGACCGAAATCCCGGTGTGTTCCCAGTACCAGTGGAACATCCGAGAAAAACACCCGGTGCTGCTGCCACCGGGTCAGTCGCTGTGCCTCGTCAATCATCTGCGGATTCCCATCGGGAACCTCAGCACGTTCTCCCTCGGGAATGTGCACATATGCGGCACCGGAAAACCGCGACCGGATGGCCAGCAGGTGAGTCGTCTTGCCGAACCCTTTTTCTCCGAGGAACTGGACAACCGAGCCCGGCTCGCGGAGAAACTCGTCGAATTCCTCCACTTCTACGTCCGCCAACGCGGTCCACTCCTCGGCCGAGAATTCCCCGAAGGGATTTCGACGGAGATTCAGGTGGGCAAACGGAAGCGTGTACGTGACGGCGGAGATGATCTCACCGGTTGCAATGAAAACGGACTGTTTCCAGCCAGATCCTACCGCGTCAGGTCACCGACACAAGCAGCGCTGTTGCCGGTCGCCCCCCCGGGCCAGGCTGTTGCGATCGAACGCGATTCCGGTACCGTGCAGCGACCATGCCACGCTTGGACACCACGGACTGACAAGCCCCCGGAAACGTATCGATGACCCGCACACACTCCAACCACGCGATCCGACTGACCCTCCTGGCCGGACTCTTCGCCTGGAGTCCGATCATCTTCACCACGCCAGCCGGAGCAGCCGACAAACCCCTGGTCTTCGACAAGTCGATCGGGCACTTCAAGGACCTCTCTTACGAGGCCCTGACCGACAGCGGGCTCACGACCGACCAGCAGCAACAGCTCTTCGGTGGCGAGACCGCCCATTACGGTCCCCTGGCAGACAAGCAACGCGCAACAAAACGCCAGGAACTCGAGGCTCTGCAGTCCCGGATCGACACGAAACTGGTCAGCCGCTGCGAGGCCGACATCCGCAAGTGGCTCGACCAGCACGCCGGCACCGTACCGGCGGCCTACAAGGGCCGTGATATCCACCTGCTTCGCCAGGGGGCCGTCACCTACTTCCGGGCCTACGAGATCCTCGGTGACCGCAAGTACCTGCAGGCCGGCCTGGCCCGCGCCAACGTGATCAAGAAGAACCAGTGGCCGAAGGGACACTGGCAGTGGGGCGACTTCGGCGAGGACTTCGTGCGGATCCAGGACGGGTACAACGACTGGCCCTTCTGGATCATGCTCTACGCTCACAAGGTCTCCGGTGAGAAGACGTACCTGGAATCGGCCCGTCGCTGCTGCGACATCCTGCTGACCATCCAGCGTCCCACCGGCGGTTGGCCCGACCAGTGGACCTTCAGTGGCCGCGGCACGCCCCACACCGGTGTGCGGCACGGCACGTCGTTCAACGACGGCGGCACCAACGCGCCACTGAAGATGATGGTGATGATGTACCACATCACCGGCGACACCCGGTACGTCGCCAAACTCGACAAGCTGGGTCCCTTCATCGCCAAATCGAACCTCGGCAAGGGCCGGGTCGTCGGTTGGAGCGAGCAGTACCTGGATGACGGCCGCCCGACACGTGCCAGGAGGTACGAGATCGAGTTGCCCTATCCGCGGGCGCTGACACGGGCCGTCGGCCCGATGCTGATCTGGCTGTACCTGATGACCGGTGACGAGGCGCACATCGGCCTGCTGAAAAAGGCCTACGCGTGGCAGGAGCAGATCCGCCGGAAAGAGCTCGAGCCGAAACAGATCGCGGCGTGGAAGCTGATGGCCGACAGTTGGGCCAGGGCGGGACGACCGATGCACTACCGGCCGGGCTGGCCCGACGCTTTCCTTCCCGACGGGACCAACTGGGGTCGGGTCACCGCCTTCAAGCTGATTCCCTGGTATCCGGTCA
>DLVV01000043.1:6967-8457 GCA_003445035.1 Planctomycetaceae bacterium
CACAAGCTCGGCTACCTCGACGACTGGGCCAAGACGATCCGTGACGGGGGACAACACCCCGAGGCCTCCGGCGGATTCAGCCACGCGGCCCGCAACGACGCGATGTGCCAGGTCCGCCGCGCCCTGCTCGAACATCGACGGGGCGGTCGTGCGGCCCTGCGGAGCTACTACAGCCACCCCACCAGGTACACCGCCGACCAGTACCTGCAGGCCCGGATCGATGCCGCCCGACGGTGCCTGGACCCTCGCACCGTGAAGCTGGTTTCCGCCGCGGACAAGCAGGGCGTCCTGACGTTGAAGGATCCCGGCGGCCTGGTGCCGGCCAAGACCCGCTGGTACGGCCCGGTGCTTTCCAAGTGGGGCACCTCGGCCAGCACCTCCGGACGCTACGGCAACGTCGCTTGGTACGAGTGGCAACTGGTCTACGATTCGCTGCTGGCCCGTGGCAGGATCTCCGCGGACGCGGCGGCACGCGGAGGACGCGGCCTCGAATCGGTCGCCATGCAGACCCACCTCGACTCGTGGGACGTGCTGGGCGAATGGGGCATGGCGGCCCACGAGGTCGAGGACCACTTCGACGTGCCGCTGGGCAAGCCGGTCACCGGTCCCTAGTGCTGGTAGATGAACTCCTGCGAGTTCAGCAGCGTCCAGAGTACGTCTTCCCACGCCTGTCGCTTGTTGGGGCTGTTGCCGACATGGGCCAGCATCGCGGTACGGGTCTTCGGAGACGGCCTGCGGGACAGCGCCCGCAGATACAGCGTGTCCAGGATCTCGGCGTCGGGACTCCCCGCAGCCAGCATCCGGCTCAGCCGGTTGGTCGGATCGACCAGCCGCTTGGCCATCATCTGGCCGATGATCAATTCCAGGGCCTGCTTGCGTCCGAACGTCTGCTCACGATCGCACTCACAGGTCTGCGTCCTCGACGGCTGCCCGAAGGCTCTCAGGAACGGATGCGACTCGTAACGCACGTACTTCGATCCCGTGTTGATCAACGTCACGATGTCGTTGACGGGCAACTGCACCGCCCGGGTGCCGACCGGCAACTTGATCGTCCCGGGAGGCAGACCGATCGTGTAGTCCTTGGCGATCTCGTACGTCTCGGGCACGCCCGTCACGTTGCAGACGGCGTCCAGCAACACCTCGGCCGGCAGGGGACGCGCGTGCATGTGTGAGAAGTAACGCTTGTCACCGCGGTTGCTGGTGTTGGAGATCGGGCTGAGCTGGTAGGTCCGCGAGTTGACGATGCTGCGGATCAGGGGCCGCAACCGGTATCCGCTGGAAACAAACTCGGCCGCCAACGCCTCGAGCAACGGGTCGTTGGACGACGGGTTGGAATCGCGAAAGTCATCGACCGGCTCAACAACACCACGACCGTTGAGGTGGTACCACACGCGGTTGACGAACGCCTTGGCGAAATACGGGTTGTCGAGCTTGGTCAGCCACGAGGCCAGCAGGTCCCGACGATCCTTGTCGGCGGGAATCGGCTTCGG
>DLVV01000341.1 GCA_003445035.1 Planctomycetaceae bacterium
TCACAGATCCGGATTCCCGGAACGGTTGTCTCGATCGGTTTGAACGACCCGCGGATCTCCTTGGGAGCTTCCATCTTCAGGTCGTACATGTCCTGGTGCGACGGACCGCCAGAGAGGTAGATCATGATCACAGCCTTGTGACCCAATCCCCCGGTCTTGACCTCGCGGCCTTCGGCTTTGGCCTGGGCTTCGGCCCTGAGAATCGACGGCATCGACAGGCCGCCCAGAGCCAGGCCTCCGATCTGCAGGAAGTGTCGACGGGGAACTCCGTCGCAGTAGCGGTCGACTTGTCCCTGGATCTTGAGCATGGGGCACCTCTGGGGTCTTTTGTTTCGTGACGCCCGGTGGAACTATTATCGGTCGGCATTGTAGGCCGTGACCAGTCCCTGATGAAACTCCATCCCCGGTGTCGTCGCCTTGCGGCGGTGATGGCAACAGCACAAAAATGCCGGTCGTCCCGGTCTCCTACGGAAGTCTTGCCATGAAACGTGTCATCGTGATCAGTTCCGCCCTGCTGTTGTGCCTGGGGACCGGAGTCCCGGCAGCCGATGGGCTCCGTGATTATCCCAACCCCGGTTACCACCGGATGGGTGTCTACGCCGGAGGCCCCCGTGCGTATTTCGATTACTCGCTGTCGAAAATGAGTCTGAACGACACCTTTCCCAACAAGAAGAAATTCTGGGCCGAACGGAAGGCGGCGGCCGACAATCCTCGCCGCGGCGGTGAGTCGCCCCACACCGTTTTCACGATCTTCTGCGGGATCCGTGACGGCCAGCCGTTCGAGGTCTGCCGTCGGCGGATTGACGCGTGGCTGAAACCCGAACCCGGTATTCCGACCTACCCCGAAACGATCCCAGCGATCTGCCTGGATGAAGAGAACATCACCAGCCGGTTCGGCCTGCTGGACCGGCTGGCCCGGCACATCCGCGACAACTACCGCATACCGGTTTTCCAGTGGTTCACCGATCCGGCTGGTCCGAGTACCGCGTTGACGGCCGATGGCTGGGTGTGGGATTCCTACGGCTGGAGTCCCGAGCGATTTCGTCGGCACGTGATGGCGTTTGTCCTGATGGGCAAGCCGGTGATCTGTATCCCCTGGGCCAGCGATCCTCACTGGCCCCAGTGGACGCAGTATCCCTCGACCACGGCGCTGATCAATCGCGAGTGGCACCAGTTCACGACCTGCATGGAGTTCAACGTCTCGACCGCTCCATTCTGTGTTGCCGGTCCCGGCGCGATGAATCCCTGGCTGGGTAGTGACACGCCGGACATGATCCACCTGCGGCGGGCTCTGAAAGCCAAGCGGCGGCAGATGCACGCCCTGCCCCCCGGCTCGCTTCCATTGGCTTCGGCCAATTTCTCCCAGGCCGTCCGGCAGATTCCCATCGGGGGAGATCCCGGCAAGCCGAGTCGCTACGTCGACGATTTCGGGGGGCCGGGCATCCTGCAGGATGCGTCGATCACCGGTTTCCTGGACATGATGCTGACCAGTCGTCCGGCCGATCCCGGTTTTCTGGTGATTCGCCCTCGTCCGGGTCCGGGGGGCAAACGGATTCGGCGAGCCGTGGACGCGTCGCTGACCTATGACCTGGAGTCCTATTTTCCGCTGCAGAAAATCCGCGTGACGCTCAAGGCCACGGCACCGGACCAGCTCAAGGCGATCAACTCGATCAGCCTGCACGCCGCGCAATGGAATTCAGAGATCGTGAAGCCGATCGCCGAGGTACGGGGTGGACAGGGCGGCCTGCTGGTTCTCGAGGCGGGACCGGAGGTGGTGGGTATGCGACGACTGCGGGTACGGCTCGGCCTCAAACAGGGGGCTGGTGATTCCACAGACCTGTCGCACCGAATCGATCAGCTGGTCATCGAGGCCGAGCACGCACTCCCCGATGGGGACGCCGTCGCGAAACTCACCGGTGACGATTACGGCAACCTGGGCTACGACGACGATCTCAGCACGTCACGGTGGCAGCATCTCGGTTCCTTCTCCACCTCCCACGAGTCTCATTGCGGACGGCGGGGCAGTGGGTTCTGGATCGGTCTCAAGGGCGGTTTCGCTATCTCGGGCCAACTGCTCCAGCGGTTTTCGGCGGGACGACGGCTGAAGCAGTTGACCGTCCAGGTCAACGGATATGCCAACGGTCCCGACCTGGGCGGAGGCATGGTGGTCGAGATCGCTCCGCGAGGCGGGAAGGCGATCTGGAAGGCCGCTGCGAAAGGGCGGCACAGCGGGCCGCTGGTTCTCGAGGTTCCCGCCAAGGATCTGGTCGGTGCGTCGGCGCGTGTTCCCGACGGACTGCAGGACTTTGATGTTCGGGTGACCCTTACCAGCGTCAGCGGTGTCGAGCAGGGCGAGAAGGCGTGTGCCACGCTGAATGCGATTTCGATTCGGGCGAAGTGACTTCACGCGCGGGGCGAGTCACTCATCGAATCGCTCGGCGTGATAGGGTTCGATGGCGACGTCGGGCGTTTCGCCGACGATCGCCTGGGCGGTGACCCGCGCCATCAACGGTGCGGCAACGATGCCCGTGCGGAATCCTCCGGTGACGTTGATGTACCCTTCGACATCGGCCACCGGGCCCAGCACCGGCATCTCGTCGGGTGTGCCCGGTCGCAGCCCGGCCCAGACGCGTTTCACCCCCACGTCGGCCAGCGCGGGGACGGCCGCCACGGCGCCGCGGCAAAGTCCGCGGATGCCCTCCTCGGTCACGCCGGTATCGAACCCGACGTGTTCGGTCGTGCTGCCGATCAGGATCTCGCCATGGCGTTTCTGGGCGAGGTAGCAGGAGGAGGTCGAGAGGCAGCTGGCGATCAACGGGGGGAGAGACTGGGTCAGTACGACCTGTCCGCGGACCGGTTCGACCGGCAGAGTGATTCCGGCCGTGGCAGCCAGTTGTCCGGCCCAGGCCCCGGCGGCGTTGACGACGTGGCCACAGGCGACCGTCTCTTCTCCCATCCTCACTCCGATCACCCGGTCGTCCTCGCGAAGAATCTCGTCGACCAGCCGGTCGTGCTGCAAACGGCCGCCGCTGGCCAGGGCGGCCCGCTTGTAGGCCTCGGCCAGCAACATCGGGTTGACCTGGTCCTCACCGGGCAGCAGGGCTCCACCGACGATCTCGCTGCAGACGGCTGGTTCGAGTTCACCGACCTCCTCGGGAGAGAGGATCTCCAGCACGAATCCCTCGGGCAGGCCGCGGGCAATGTTGTCGACGACCGATTGTTGCCGGGCCGTTTGCATCAGGAACAGCAGTCCGGGACCCGAGTCGAGCTCGATGTCGACGCCGGTGAGGTCTTCGAGTTCCTCGGCCAGTTCGGGGAACCGACGATTGCTCTCGACCAGGAAGTCACGAAAGACCTCCGGCAGGCTCTCGGGTACGGCGTCTCCGCTGTCACTGCCGGTGCGGGCGGCCTGGTAGATCACTCCGCAGCCCAGCCCGACCGCCTCGCCGACCGGCCAGAGTCCACCTGCCGAGGCGGAGGTGGCTCGTCCGGGAAGGTGACGGTCGACGGTCAGGACCTCGACACCTCGCCGTGCCAGTTCCCACGCAGTGGCGTGTCCCACCACTCCGCCGCCGGCAATCACCACGTCGACGCTTCGGGAGGTCATGGTGCAGGTCCCGCCACCGGCGTGGCTCCGGCCGGTTCCACTTCGCCCGGATCCTCGTCCTCGCCGGCCAGTTGCCCCAGCGTCAGCGGGACCAGCGGCGGCCGGAATGCGGGCGGCCCGATTTCCTCCGGAGTGTTGCAGCCCAGGTCGAACAATCGCCGGCTGCAGGCCGGCTGACACATCCGTCCCTGGCAGGGTCCCATTCCCAGCCGCGTGGCCACTTTCAGGCTCCGCAATGTCGTGCTGCCGGCCGAGACCGCCGCGTCGATCTCGTCCCGGCGGATCTCCTCGCAGCGGCACACGACGGTTGACTCGTCGGCCAACTGCGAAAGTCCCGGTCGGAGGCTGCCCATTTCGTCCAGGCCCCGACGGAATCGTCCCAGCTGCTGCAATCGTTCGCGGACTGGTTCGGCCGATCGTTCGGCCTCCGAGGATGAGATCACTCCGCAGCTTGAGGCAACTCCCAGTCCGACCAGTTGGCCGGCCAACTCGGCGACGAT
>DLVV01000006.1 GCA_003445035.1 Planctomycetaceae bacterium
GTCAGTGTCTCGCCCTGGTCCAGCTTTCCGTTGAAGGACACCGTCCTGTCACCGATCGTCAACCGGGGTTTCTGGACACCCGAGAACGCATGCAGTGCCAACTGCAAACGCTGTCTGCCGGTGTCCGGGGGCGGCAGGAACAACCAGGTGCCCGTGTTGTGCCGAATGTGCTTTCGCGTTCCCTGGACGGCTGTTGTCGCGGTGGCGAGCGTGGCAGCAATCGGCTTCAGCCGCCGGTGCCGCAGCTCAGCCTTGAGGGTATGTGGTTTGTAACCGTTCCAGTCCCCGTTCAACCGTGCTGTCCATTCCTGGACGGCAAACGACTTGCCCGCCAGGGCCGGAATGGCCTGGCGTTTCGGACCGGTGATTTCCATCCCCCTGGGCAGTTGAACCAGCGACAGTGCCAGGTTCTTCAACACCGCCTTCTCGTCATCCATGCCGAACCACGAACCGTCACGCGGGTTGTGGACGACGGTCTGCAGGACGACGTTGTCACCGGCCTTTGCCCCCGAGAGGTCGCAGAGGAAGTGAACCCGGGGAGGGACGATGTTGTTTTCGACGATCCGGGTATTGGCCTGGTTTTCGTAGCAGAACAGTCGCAGGACTTCCGATTCGTTCAGCGGCAGGTACCTCTGGACACTCTTCTTCTGCACCCGCTTCTCACCCACCTCATCCTGCTTGAAGAGAAACGTGCCGAGGTTGAGACGGTGTTGGCGTCGGGCGACCTTCATGCAGGTCGGGAAATTGGCGATCGTCATGTTGCCGGGAAGCGAGAGCTGAGTGAAGTACGGGATGTCGTACTTTTCGGCCGTTGCCAATGTCTGTTGTTCGAACTTCGCGGGAGTGTTGATGAAGCCGAAGAGACCTTCGCAGACCCCGTCACGGAGAAGATCCTTGAGGTGGAACGGTAGCACCTGGTCTTTCCGCAGCTTGTCTCCGACATGGTCGAGCGTGAAATAACGCTCGGCGGGCCAGTAAAAGACCCTGGCGTCGGGCAGGTGCTTCTTCATCTCGGTGTGGATTTCTGTCAACGCGTCGCAGTATCGCCGACCCCACCACAGGCGATCCCGGGCCTTGTCGAAAGGGCGACCGAGTTCCGCGGTGATCGCCGCGGCATTGGCCTGGATGTCGTTGAGTGGCCTGTTGAAAGTGTTCGCGTAAGGTTCGCTGGTCACGTGTCCCGGCAATTCTTCCAGGAACGTCATCGCCACGACCGCTTTCGGGTTGCTGATTCCCCTGACGATTTCTGCCTGTTGCCGGATCCGGCGATTGAGCGTGTTTTTGGCTTCGGCGTTGTAGAGATAGTCGAATAACGAGAACTGCGGAGCGGTATTTCGCAGTGGGTACATCGGCCAGAAGAGGACGACGAACTTGTGTTTTGGGTTGAAAGCCAGGATCCGGTTCACCCGCTGGACCATCTGCCCGCCGTCACCGATACGGCCCAGGTTGTCGACCTGGTTGCCGACGTGGATGAACGACCAGTCGAAGATGGCGATGTTCCGTTCATCCGGCGTGGCGTCGTAGGTTCCCCAGCCCCACGTCCAGTGATGATCCCGCCGGTTTTGCGCGTGGGTTTCCGCCGCGGTCGTCGAGACCACGATTGCCGTGGCGAGTGCCAACAGCCTTTTCGACATGCGTCACCCTGGTTGCGGCCCAGTGGAACGTCCGAGCCCGGCCAACAGGCTCCCGGTCATAACTAGCCAGACACGCGACGACCGTCAACAACCCGCAGAGCAGTCACCGGCCAGGAATCCTCGCATCGCCGCCAGGAAGGCCTCCGGCTCATCCTGCCCCACCGAATGTCCGCTGTTGGCAAAGACCTTGTGGTGGGCTCGCGGAATCCGTTCGGACATGATCCGGCCCTGTTCGGGGGTGCAGATCCAGTCGTGAGCTCCCGACATCACCAGCGTCGGGCAGGTGATCTCGGCCAGGCGATCGGTGAAATCAAACGACCGCCGTTCGCCGGCAAACCAGTTGTCGAGTTGTTCCACGTTCCAGATCGTTCGCCGCCAGCCAACCCCGAAAGACTCTTCGTCGAAGTCCTGCGAGTAAATCGGTCCCATGGTCACGAAGTATTCGTGGAGCGCTTCCTCGGTCTGCAGGCCTTCCTCCCATAGCTTCCGGCAGATTTCCTGCTGCTGGGGAGTGCCCTGTTCTTCGACCAGCCGCTGCGTGTCGGCCAGGATGCGGAAGCTGGGCGCGGTCGAGCAGAGGATCAGTCCGGCCAGGCTTTCGGGGAAATCCAGGGCGAACTGCTGGCTGACAAACCCTCCGTAAGAGGTACCGAAGAGCACGATCTGCTCCAGCCCCAGGTACTGCCGCAACGCATCGACGTCGGCTGCATGGTTGGCCAACGTCCACTCCGAGGCGTCACCGCGTTCACTGCGTCCGGCACCGCGGTGATCCAGGTAGACCAGCTGGGCCGAATCGGTCAGCGGCCCCATCCGCAGTTTCAGGTAGGAATGATCGGCACCCGGTCCGCCGTGTAAAATGAACAGCACGGGCCGATCGACCATGCGGTCGCCATCGGGCACCAGGCCCATTCCGTCCACATCGAAGTAAATCGTGGTGTCACGCACCCGGGCTCGCATGGGCGACGTCCTGTCTGCTGGATTTCAATCGACGTCAGTTTCGTCCATCAACGTTGGTAACGACGCACATTGGAGATCCTGATTTCGCCGACTTGGCCGAAGAAGTTGCCGAAACCCAGGTAGTTGAAGTCGCCACCATATTTGACGCGGCCGCCCACCCGGCTGAAGACGCTGAACTGGGCATCGTGCTTGCGATCATTGACCAGCTTGCGGCCGTCCGGATTCTTCATTTGCCAGATCAGTTTCCCGTC
>DLVV01000045.1:0-959 GCA_003445035.1 Planctomycetaceae bacterium
CCGTCGAGCCAGATCATGATCGCGGCGTTGTCGTTGCCCCTGGAGGACGACTGCTTGGCGCGGGCCACGTCACCCAGGCCCGCCGCGGCCATCCCGGCCACGCCCAGTTGCACAAAGCTCCGACGGGACATCCCGTCGCAATAACGACCACCGCTTCCAGCATCGACCCGCAACATGTTTCATCCTCGCGTCGTATCTTGTAGCTTTCCGGAGATCCGCTCCGGCTACGCATCAATCTACCATTATCTGTCGGCCATTGGGACCCCGACGGATCAGCAGTCCCGACAATCAACCGGTCCGTGACATCGGGGCACAACACGAATCCCCTTGCGCCCACGGACTTTACGCACAAAAAAGTACCGGCCGACCGTGTGCATCACCTTCCGAACCCAGGTCGTCTTGTAGGGGGGAAACAGGACGGGATCGACATGGGCCATCGACTCGCCAAAGAAATGGGCCATAACGCCAAGTTCTTCGCCGATGTCCAGTTGCAGGCACGTGGCCTCGCCGATGTTCAACCACTCCTCGTAGGTACAGGTGTCGCCAACCCACTCGAAATCCCGTTCACCAAACGCCTCGACCGCCTGCCCGTAAAACCTCGAATCCTCGGCCGGGTCGAGTCCCATCTTCAGCATCCCAACGCGTTCGACGGCCAACAGGTCTCGGCCACCGATCACGGTGTCGGTGCGATGGATGTTGCCGGTGTTGAGAATCCGGCCATCCTCGTCGCGGACGACATCAAACCCTTCCTTGTACCCCAGTGGGCCATCGAGGCTCCACGTGGCGTCGATCGCAGCGAAGTGGACCGGAAAGTGCTTCAACGCATCGATCGTCGCGGTGTCGACTTCCCGCTTCTGGTGGTACTCGGTGAACTTGTCGCGAGCCGGCAGGCAGCCGTAGGTGTTCTTGATCACCAGCGTGCAGCGCGAGACGTCGTGGGTCTTGTTCTTGGCGAACGA
>DLVV01000045.1:1346-23611 GCA_003445035.1 Planctomycetaceae bacterium
TCAAAAGGAAACTGCTCGTTGGTCAGGTCGTGAACGTCGTAGCCCTCGCCGCCCAGCCCGATCACCCTCGCGACGTGATTCACGCTGCGGTTGCGGTACCAGAGGCTGTAGACGTTCTGGGCCTCGACAACCCGCACGTTGGTGTAACCCGCCTTGGCCAGTTGGGAAATCCACCGCTCGACGAGTTCGGGATCGGTGTAGACCACCGGAGGATCTTCGACCTTGATGGTCATCATGAAATTCGGCTTCAGAACGACCAGGAAATCGGCGGCCGACTTCCCCGATCTCGATCTCTCGGCCTCCAGCGTGTCCCAGAAGTGGGCCTGGTCGAGCATGCCCTCCAGGGCGGCGAACTTGTCGGTGTCGTGGACCGCCGCAACAACCGACGGGACATCGAGATCCCGGACATCGGCACCGGTCATGCTGTGTCCTCCGTGGTGGAAGTTGTGGTGGCGTCCGCGGCGTTGAGCAATTCGGCAAGTCGCCGGGGATCATCGAAGGTCATACCGTCAACACCCAGGGAGATCATTCGACTGGCCAGGCTCTCGTCACGTCCGACACCCCACGCCCGAACCACGACCCCTCGACTGTGGAAGTACTTGACCATCGCCTCGGTCACCTGTCCGGCCGGCGGGGCCACCCGCTCGGCCCGCAACTGACGTACTCTACCGGCGACATACCACATCCACCAACGCCAGTCCCGGAACCAGGCGATCCAGGTGGTGGTGACACCGGGCGTCAATCGGCGGATCGATTCGAGCACCTGCCGATGATCCGATGACACCGTCACACGATCGGCGACACCCCGCGTCTCCACCTCGTCGGCCACGGCCTGTTCGATTCCACAACCGGCGTCCTTCACGTGCAGCACCAGTGGCACACGGTCGACCAGTCGATCGAAGACCTCTCCAAGTGTCGGCACCGTTTCCCCGGCAAACCGTTCGTCGAACCACCTGCCGGCGTCCAGGCCCCGCACCTGCTCGAGGCTCAATTGCCCAACCGCACCTTCACCATCGGTCGTCCGGTCGATGGTCCGATCATGCATCGCCACAACGTGTCCATCGGCCGTGCAGCGAATGTCCAGCTCGACCGCTGACGCACCGGCCTCGATGGCCAATTCAAATGCCGCGAGAGTGTTCTCGGGGGCATTGGTCGAATCACCCCGATGAGCGATGTTCAGGAACACGCGGACAACTCCCCGACCGCCTCGACCAGCCGGTCGATTTCCTCTTCGAGCAAAAAGAACGGCACGCTGATCCTCAGTCCTTCGCGGGTGTGCGGCAACGGTTTGACGATCATGTTCCACCGTTCGCGCAAGGTCGCCGCCAGGTCCTCTCCGGTCCAGCCCGCCAGGGTCATCGACACCAGTGCGGCCGATCGGGAGAACTCCCCGGGCGTCAGCAATTTGACAGTTTCGATCGACTGCAGGCCCTGTTTCAGCCGGTCGGTGAGCCACCCGGTCCGCTCGGAAATTTCGAGCGGTCCGATCGAGGTCAGCCAGTCGCAGGCGGCCGCCCAGGCATGGACCAGCGGCCACGACCACGGCCCGAACTGGAACCGCTCGGCCGAATCGTGCAGTTCAAACCGATCCGTCTCGAAGTCCAGCCAACTCTCGCTCCGCCCGCCAGGAAACCGCACGGCCAGTTCGCCGATCCGCCCGGGGTTCACGTACAGCAATCCTGCGGCATATGGCGAGTACATCCACTTGTAGGAGAGCAGCCCGGCAAAATCGCAGCCGGTTTCGGCCAGATCGATCGGGAGCACCCCGCACGAGTGAGCCATGTCGACAAAGCTCATCGCCCCGTGCCGCCGAACCGTCTCGCACAGTTCCGCGGCCGGCAACCGGTAGCCGAGATCGGTCGTGACATGGCTGAAGGCGACCAGCCGTGTGCGTTCCCCCAGGCACGACTCCAGGGCCGCCACCTGCTGGTCTGTCGATCCGTCAACCAGTTCGAGCTTTCGGACGACGATTCCCTGTTGATCCCGCAACGCCAGCACCGGCAGCAGCAGGGCCGCCTCCTCGTCGGCGCTCACCACAATCTCGTCGCCCGGCTGCCAATCCAAACCGCGGAGCACCGTCAGGAACGCCTCGCTGACCCCGCGCATCACCGCCAGCGTCGACGATGACACGCCAAAGAACTCGGCCAGGCGGACCAGCGAACGTTCTCGTCGGGGGTACTCCTCGTCGGGGTACACGATGTGCATCGGTCCCCGCTGCAGCAATTCGTCCATCAACCCCGCATGGAACTCGGCGACCGGCCGCGGGGTGATGCTGACTCCGCCGTTCTGGAACCACGTGTAGTTCTCCAGTGCCGGGAAGTCGCTGCGGACACGTTGCAGGTCTGTCGTTTCCATCCGCGTCACTCTCATCGTCAATGGCCTTGCTTGCAAGCCCGCTTGCCAGCGACGATATCCTGATGACCTACCCGGTTCAGACAACCCGACACGCGGTGCTGCTGTTGCTGGCCTGGGGTGCGTGGTCCTGTCCGGTCGCGGCCCAGACCAGCAAGGACTTCGAACTGGCTCCGATCAACTACCACAACCAGTCGACGACCAACCGTATTTCCACGCTGCAGCGACTGATCGACCTCGGCAAATCTCAGCTGGCCTGGACCGACCGCCACGGATACCTGCCTGCCGTACTCACGGCCCTGGACATCCCGGTTTCCTCGCAGGTCCTGGTCTTCTCCAAGACCAGCGTGCAGGTCCGCCGGATCTCTCCACGCCGGCCCCGAGCCATCTACTTCAACGACGACACCTACGTGGCCTGGGTGCAGCAGGGGGACATGCTCGAGATCATCTCGATGGATCCCCAACTCGGCGGCATCTTCTACACCCTGTCACAGTCGCAGTCGCAGCAACCTCAATTCCGTCGCGATCGCGGACAGTGCCTGCTGTGCCACGCCAACCGCCGAACCCGGGATGTTCCCGGCCCGGTGGTCCGCTCGCTCTACACCGCCCCCTCGGGACAGCCTCACTTCGGCGCCCGCACGTTCGTCACCGACCACTCCAGCCCGTTCTCCGAACGGTGGGGGGGCTACTACGTCACCGGCACCCACGGCTCGATGCGACACATGGGCAACACCGTCATTCCGCTCGACCAGCCGACCCGCGATTTCGATTACCACGCCGGCGCCAACCTGACCCGTCTCGACGGACTGATCGACACCGACGACTACCTGTCGCCACACAGCGACCTGGTCGCGCTGATGGTGCTTGAACACCAGGCCCGGATGCACAACCTGATCACGCAGGCTCATTTCGAGACCGACACGGTCGACCACTACGATCGCCTGTACAACAAGGCCCTGGATCGTCCGAAGGGATACCGCAGCGAGGTGTCAAAGCGGCGGATCGCACGGGTGGCCGAGAACCTGCTCCGTTACATGCTGTTCATCGACGAATTCACTCTGAAATCTCCGGTCCGGGGAACGTCGAAGTTCGCCCGGGAATTTGCGAGTCGCAGCCCTCTCGACAAGCAGGGCCGTTCGCTTCGTCAACTGGACCTGCGGCGAAGGCTGTTCCGCCACCCGTGCAGTTTCCTGGTCGAATCTCCCTCATTCACGCGATTGCCGAAATCAGTCCGCACCCTGGTCGCCAAGCGGTTGAGGGTGGTTCTGCAGGCCAAGATGCCGGGCGAGGATTATGCCCGGCTGAGTGGTGACGACCGCAAGACGATCCGCGAGATCCTCGACGCCAAACGTCCAGCCTGGTGGGTGACCACCGCAGAGAATTCCCGGAGCAAGAGCAAAAAGTGACCAGCCACCACGGCGATCGTCGGACATTCCTGCAACAGGCCGCATCGGTCGGGCTGGCTGTCGGCACTGGCGACTGGTGTCGTGCGCTGGCGGCTCCGATTCCCTCGACCAAAATCCGGGGATCGGTCGTTTCGGGAAAGAAACCGTTGGCCGGTGTCCGGGTTTCCGACGGGTTGCGGGTCGTCCACACCGACGCATCTGGTGACTTCCGGATCCGTGTCGGTCCCGACAGCGGCCCGTTCCTGTTCGTCACCACGCCATCGGGCCACTGGACCGACTCGTTCTACGTCGCGACGTCCGCGGCGGCCCGGCAACGACCCGTGTTCCGATTGAAGCCCCGTGCCGCCGATCCGTCGCATCGCCTGGTCTACATGACCGACGTTCACCTGTCGGAGGGCAACTCGTCCGAGTCGGTGAAGCGAATGAAACGGACGATCGACGAGATCAACGGCCTGGATCCGTTGCCGGACGCCTGCTGGGTCGGCGGCGACATTTCCCTGGACCACCGCGAGGGACCCCGATACGTCGAACTGGTCAGCCGGTTGAAGATGCCGGTCCGACACTCGGTCGGCAACCACGAATTCCAGTTGAAGACCGGCGATCCGCTGGGCCGGTTCCGCCAGCTGTTCGGGCCCACCTATTATTCGTGGGACATCGGCGGACTGCACTGCATCACGCTCGATGGCTGCCACCTCGACACCACCGGCGGAAAGCCCGGACGGGTGATCGGACAGTTCGGACGCCGCGAACTGCAGTGGTTGGCCGCTGACCTGGCCGCGGTCCCGCGCGGCATGACCACCGTCGTGGCCGTGCACATCCCGCTGGCCAGCAACTATCCACCCCGCCGCGGGACCACGGCCGAAAAGTCGCCCCAGTGGATCATCACCAATGCCGGGCAGGCCATCGACCAGTTGAAGGCACACGGCGTCAAGCTGGTCCTGCAGGGTCACCTGCACGAAAACCAGAGAATGATGCAGTCGGGAATCGAGTTCGTCGAATCGGTCAGCGTGTGCGGCACCTGGTGGGCGGCGAAGTCCGGCGAGCGCGAGGACGCCACCAGTGGAGAACCCCGGGGTTATCGGCTGGTCGACTGGTCGGGCGAGAGGCTGATCCACCACTACCGCGGCAGTGCCGAATCACGGGTCGACGCCGCCGGTGAAATCGTCGGACGACCCGGGAAGCTTCCGGCCAACAAGGCCGCCGACCTGCTGGTCAACATCTTCGACGGCACCGACACCACCCGGGTGCGAGCGCAGATCGATTCGCGACCCCCGGTCACCCTGAAGCCCAGCAGCCGCGGTCGCCACTTCGGCGACCTGCAGGCGGCCCACCACTGGAGCTGGACCATCCCCTCCTCGGACCTCTCGACCGGAAAACACCAGGCGACGATTCGTATCGAGGAACCCGGTCGGCCTCGCCAGGAATTCACGCACAGGTTCACCAGCTGAACCTGTCCGCGGCTAGGCAACGTCGGCAATCAACCACTGCATCCCGCGGCGAACCTCGGACCGTCGGAACGGCAGTTCACCGGGCCGGACCAGGTGGCAGATGATCCGTCCGGACGTGTCGGGCCAGATCATGCCCACCTGCATCCCGTCGGCGAACTCGAATGGCCATTTCGGAGCGCAGTCGAGCACGAAGTCGCAGTTGGCGCCGGCGTGGCCGTCGGCGATCAGCGGCTGCATCACGCTCAGGAACGACACCTGTTCGGGACCACTGGTGTCATCGGCGGCCAGGCCGTGAAACTGTCGCACACCGACCTTCAACGATCGCCCGGCCCGGATGCAGGCGTGCAACTCGTCCAGGTCGCCGGCGACCGGTTCCCCGTTCTCGTCGTGCTCGTAGACCACCCGCCAGCGGTCGCACACGTACCAGCGATACACACCATAGTGGAAACGCTGCTGCTCGTCGAAAATCGAACCGTTGAGCATCCACTTGACCTGCGAGAACGCACCACCGACGTCGTAACGGAAGAAGCTGAAGTAGGGCTGCTCGGCCAACTCGCCGCGATGAGCATAAGAATGGTGGTGAGACATCAGCCCGGCAAACGCGTCGCCGGTGCCCGCATAGACCTGCTGAAAATAGAGTGTCTCGTCGTACCCGCGAGCCTCCATGAACAGCCGCAGATCTGCCCCGCGGCGGACCGCCTCGGCCACCTGGGCCACGCTGCCGCTGACCACCTCGAGCTCGGGATTCTGCTCGAGAGCCAGGTCCCACTGTCCCGTCATTCCCATCTCCTCCGGCAAACCGTGTAACCCAACGGCAACAACTACTTCTTCCCGGCCGGCGTCTTAGGCCCGGGCGGCTCGCCTTCCGACCAGACCGCCTTGAGCAACGCGAAGACCTCCGGCTCGAACTCCCGTAGCTCCGCTCGCACGAAGGGATAGAAGTCATTCGTGTCAAAGAACGCCTCGCTCATCTCGGCGAAGAACTCCTTGTGGTTGGTCAACGCGTAGTGCCGCACCTGGCGGCCACGAATGTGCAGCACCTTCTCGTACTTCTTGCTCGCCACGATCTTGTCCCACGCCTTTCGGATCGGTCCGTACTCAAAACCCAGCACCCGGTCGTGATAGGCATGGGCCAGTTCGTGGAGCATCACGGCCGGCTGGTCGTTGCTCTTGATCAACGAGATCAACCGCCCGGCGTCGGGAATGTGCACCGCCTTGACCATCTCGGGGTCGTGCCCGTGGTCACGCAGCCACTTGGCTCCCGGGTGGTACTGGGCCGTTCTCAGCGGGTGATCCAGGTCGACCCAGATCGGCACGTCACGCAGGTGTTTCAGTCGGCTGGCCGAGACCAGCAGCGTGATCTCGAACAGCTTTCCGTCGATCATCCGCCTCACCTGCTCACCGACCGGCTTGTGCTTGCCCGAAAGCAACCGCTTGTCGAATTGCAGTGTCCAGCCCTGCAGCTTGACCGGCGAATGTTCGATGAAGCCTGTCTTCTCGGGTTTCGGCTTCTTCTTGCCACGGTTGCGGGCCTTCTCGCGGATTTCCTGTCGCACCTTCGCCAGTCGATCGGGCCACTTGAACTTCGGGGCCGTCCCGGGCTTGTAGCCGGCCAGGTGACCTTTCAGCCTTGTGGCCGGCTTGGTGTAGACCAGCTTCGTTTCGCCAAATGCCTCCTCGCAGAGCTTGGCCAGCCCGGCGTCGTACTCCTTGAGTTCTTTCCGCGTGTCGACGTGGTTGTGGTCATGGTCAGGCGGCCGGTTGTTGTTGAACCAGCTCTGCACACCCTCGGCAAAGTACTCGTTGCGATTGGTCGACGCGTACTTGTCCTTCCACAGTCCCCGTTCCATCGCCCGGTCGTAGGCCTGCTTCAGGCGGGCATCGAAGGTCTTGTCGATGCGGATCAGCCCACGGAGATGGATGTTGTGTGCGAATTCGTGGATCACGATGCTCTCGGTGCTGTACGGGTCTCCCGCGTACCCCAGCACGTTCTCCTCGGCGCACGAACAGACCGGATCGGTCCTCGAACCACCCAAACCACGAGCCCGCGCGTCCCAGAAGTTCTTGGGCTTCATGTGAGCGTACTCGGGCATGTCAGTGGTGAATTCGTTATGCCCGATCACGATCAACCGAGACCCACTCTTGATCATCGCCTTCCGCACGTCCGGCCGACGGGCGAGCATCAGGTCGACCAGGTAAGCGGCTTCCTTGAGGGCGAAATCGTTGACCTGGGCCGAGCCGACAATCGGGTACCCGCCCGCCTCGGTGTACTTCTTATAGAAGGGGTCGAGTTTCAGTTTCTTCGGCGGAGCCGTCACCGGGTACTTTTCGTCGGGGCCGCCGGCCAGGCAAAACGAGGCCGAGAGCAGAACGAGAACAAGCGGTCGGACGGTCGACATGATGAGGAATCCGTAGGCAGGTCGGTCGAGTCGAGGAAAACAGCCGTTGTTGGCCAGGGCCGTGGGTGGTGGTTTACCATCGGGGTGGCCACTGGCTCTCCGATTGTACCGACCCCGCCTCAAGACGCGATGACACGGCAGTCCTCCCTTTAGCGTGCCTTCATGGAATCGGCCAACGACATCACCTCCGTGGGCCACTCGAGCCGTCGACGATGGAAACGTCTCGGGTTCGTGCTGATGGTCCTGGCGGCACTGGAGGTCGTCGGCTGGGTTGGCGATCACCTGCTCGACTTCCGCCAGAAGCTGTTGTGGCAGCTGGCGCTGATGGAGATCGAAGCCATGCCGGCCGACACCGTCGCGTCGACGGCTCCCGGTTCGGCACTCTGGATCCGCGGCTCCGGGGACGGGCCCGATCCCGTCGAGCCCTACCGAGTCGGGCAGACGACCATCAAGGGGGCCGGCCCCTGGATCGAACACCGCCGGCTGACTCCCCAGACCTGTCCGGGATCGCCGGGACAGAGGACCTTCGTGCTGGGCGGATCGGCGGCCTTCGGGTACCCGTACCGCTTCGATGAGAACCTGGCCGCCCGGGCCGATCGTCCCGTCGCCAGGCCCGACCACCGCGTGCTGAACGCCGCGCGTGTCGGAGCCACCAGCAGTGACATCGTGCCCATCGCCCGCACGATCCTCGAACATTACGACCCCGCGACCCTGGTCGTCTTCTCGGGGAACAACGAGTGGTTCCACTGGAGACCTTCTCGACCCGGCAGCCAGGACCACCAGAACTCCCAACCACCCGCGGCAATCGACGCCACCAGCCGCTCGGTGCTGACCACCCTGTCTCACAGCCGTGCCCTGGCCGCGTTGACCGCGGTCGCGGTCCACCTGCTGCAGGACCGTGACACGCAGGCGGCGCCGCGGCCGGTGACACACGACGACGGGTTCGTCGAACACCATGACCTGACCGGGGCCCGACACGCGATCGAGAACCCTCTCACCGCCGAACGGTACGACGTCTCGCGGTGGCCCGAAACCCGGCAGAAGTACCTCGAACGATTCCGTGAGAACCTGGTGACGATCATCACCGAGGCCCGCAGCAGGGACGTCCGTGTCATCCTGATGACGATGCCCTTCCAGTACCGGCTGGCACCCGCCTGGAAACAACGGCAACCTCCCGCCGGAGATCTCCGGCACCTGGAGACCATGACCCGGCTGGTCGCCGAGACCCTGGCGCTTCAGGACGAGGACCAGCCAACCAAAGCGCTCGAGCGTATCCGCGAGGCCATCCGGCTCGACCCGATGCCACCGGTCCCCCACTATCTCGAGGCCGAACTGCTCGAATCGCTCCAGCGACCCGTCGAAGCCGAGGCCGCTTACGCCCAGTCACGCGAGGCCATGATCGGCAACCTGGGCTCACGGCTCAGCATCAACCGGGTGGTCCGTGAAGTCGCTGCCGAGCAGGAGGCCGACCTCGTCGATCTCCGCAAGATCTTCGATGACTACCAGCACCGTCGCCAACGCCACTTCAACACCGAGCTGATCCACGACGACTGCCATCCCACGCCGCTGGGACACGCCCTGATCGCTCAACACCTCGAACGACTCCTGGGCGGGGTCCGGCCGACCGAACCTAGCGAATCACCGGCAGCAGCTCGACGCCGTCCCGCTTCGCGTTGACGCGGAACCGCAGCAGGTAGAGGGCGTTGGGAGCCCGACCACTGCCGCAGTAGGGAAACAGGATCGAGTCATCCTTTTCAAGGATGTAGGAACCCGGGTACCCGTAACTGCCGGTGTCCAGGGGCAGGTTCTTCGTCCAGGTCTTCCCCCCGTCGCGGCTGATCCAGGCCCTCAGGTTTCGCCACGTGGCGAACGCCACCAGCGTGCCGTCCTTGAGCACCGCCAGTTGGGGGGCCTTGAACTTGCCGCTGTCGACAATTCGTGTTCCCGAGTCCTTCCAGGTGCGGCCCTTGTCGGCCGAGTGGAACACGGCTCCGTCGGGCCGGGTGACCAGCACCAGCCGCCCATCCTTCAATTCGGCGATCGCCGGTTCATCGATCGCGTTCCCCTTGCGAACGATCCGCGAGATGACCGGCCAGGTCATGCCGTTGTCGGTCGAACGGCGAATGGCCCCGCTGAGGAACTTGCGACCACGAACCTGGTAGTAGGTGGCCCAGAGAATGCTGCCGTCGGAGAGCAGCACCGGGCGGCCGCCGTGGCCCCGTTCGTAGAAGTCCCCGGGACTCTTCAGACCCCGGGGCTTCGACCAGGTCTTGCCGTTGTCGTCGGAATGAATGACGAACTGCTTGGTGTTCAGTCCGTCGATGTCCTTCTCGAATCCCTTGGGAGCATGGGTGTAGCCGTACCACGATGCCTGGACTCCGACCAGGCAAATGATCCGGCCGCCAGGCAAGGTCATCACCGCGTGGGCGCCGTCGTCGAGACGGTGATCGAGAATCGTGAACGGCTTCGACCAGGTCCTGCCGCCGTCGGTCGACCGGCAGGCCATCGTGCGACCTCCGGTGGGAGCCTTGAAGTCCAGGGGCCAGCCCTCGGCTCGCCAGTTCGCGGCCAGTTTCGGCTCGATCTGACGGGGCATGGCGAACGACGAGTGCCAGTAACCCGACGAGTGGGTCATCAACAGGTCACCATTGGGCAGACGATCAATCCCTCCGGGCCACCCGATGAAATCACCGATGCCCGGGTAATCGTCCGGCCGATTGTGCCGGGCCCCGGTCACCAGTAACCGGGCCTTGCCGATCGAGAGCGGCTTGGCGGCCACCGCAGACGCGGGACCAACGGTCGCGGTCAGCACCAGCAGAGACAGGACGAGACCAACATCAGCGATCCGGGGCTTTTTCATCGGTCGGGAACCTCATCGGCGGACGGATCTGTCATGTCGTCGCCGAATCGTACCAAAGCCCCGTTGAGGATTCGACGCGAGGAAAGGGATTGGCTCGGCGGCTCGGTCGCGTTCACGAGAAGTACGCAAACACCCCGATTATCACGGCGACAATGACGAGCGAATGGACCACGTCACTGCGATTCCACGTCGCCCGGGATGCCTCGCGGTCGACGGCGGCCGTCGTGCCGTAGGTCAGGCCGTCGAGTTGCTCGTAGTCCGGCCGGGCTGTCAGCAGGCTGACGGTGACCAGGGTTACCACGCTGGCCAGGAACAGCAGGCTGCAGAAATGCAGGAAGTTGATCTCGGCAAATGCGAGTGGCCAACCGCTCAACGAATCGCTGTTCAGTTCGGCCAGCAACCTCGTCATTCCCACCAGGAAGCCCCCCACCAACACCGTCATCGCTCCGGCCGAATTGACCCGCTTCCAGAAAAGGCCCAGGAAGAAGACGGCGGCGATCGGCGGAGCCAGGTAGGCCTGGACGCTGTTGAGATAATGGAACAACTGGTCGGAGATGTTCCTCATCAACGGGATCCACAGGATCCCGGCGACCACCACCACCCCGGTGGCCACGCGGCCGACCTGCACCAGTTTCGCCTCGGAGGCCTGGGGCCGCAGCTTGCGGTAGACGTCGATCGTGAACAGCGTCGAGCACGAATTGAACACCGCCGCCAGCGAACTCATCAACGCCGCCAGTAACCCTCCGGCCACCAGGCCGCGAACGCCGGGAGGCAACAGCGTGCGAACCAGCATCGGGAACGCCTGGTCGGTTTCGGCCAGTTCGAGTCGACCGTCCCGAGCCAACGAGTAGGCGATCAGCCCCGGCACCAGGAAAATGAAGAACGGCAACAGCTTCAGGTACCCGGCAAAAATCGTCCCCCGCCTGGCCTGCGTCTCGTCGCGGGCCGCCAGCACTCTCTGCACGATGTTCTGGTCGGTGCACCAGTACCACAGCCCGATGATCGGTGCGGCGATCACCATCCCCGTCCACGGGTAGTCGGGGTGATCGTGTGGCAGGAACATCTGCAGGTGGTCCTCACCAACCGACTCGCACAACGCGGTCCATCCCCCCACTTCCCACAGCCCCATCAGCGTCACGGTAGCCGACCCGACGATCAGCACGATCGCCTGCAGGCTCTCGGTGTAGACCACCGCTCTCAGGCCGCCGATCACCGTGTAGACACCGGTCAGCACCACGATCGCCACCGCCCCGACCCAGAAGTCGATCCCCATCAACGCCTCGAAGACCACACCTCCGGCGTAGACGGTGACCGAGACCTTCGTCAGCACGTAGCCGACCAGGGTGATCAGCGACAGGAACCAGCGAGCCCACGGGCTGTATCTCTGCTCGAGGAACTCGGGCATCGTGAACACGCGGGCCCGCATGTAGATCGGTACGAACACCCAGCCCAACAGCAGGATCAGCCACGAGTGCAACTCGAAGTGGCCAAAGACCACACCGCTCCTGGCCCCGGTTCCGGCCAGCCCCACGATGTGCTCGGAACCGACATTCGACGCAAAAATGGATGCCCCCACCACAAACCAGCCCAGGTGGCGACCGGCCAGGAAGTAGTCGGCCGAAGAGTTCTGGCGGCGCCGGGTGGACCAGACGACCAGCCCGACCAGCAGCATGAAGTAGGCGGCGATCACCACCCAGTCGAGTGTCGTGAATGCTGCCATCACCAGGTCGCCTACGATTTCAGTTCGGGCAGGTCTCGCTGCAACAGGAACTCGATCTCCTCGATCCGCACCGTGCGATTGACGGGTGGATCGAACCCGACCTCCAGTCGGCAGCGACCTCGAACGACGGGGGGCTGGTCAAACAGGTAAACCGCGCCGCGTCGCGTCGTGGGTTCGATGCGACGCCCGTTGACGAGGAACTTCAACGAGGCTTTCACCTTCGGCGACAGCGTTGTCCGGACAATCAGGCGAGTCTGCCTGGGGTCGCTGGCCGTCGGCTTGGCCGGCACGTCGTCCCCGACGTGGAACTCAAACCGCGACAGCTTGCCCTGCTGGTTCAACTCGGCCGGCAACTGCTTGTACCCCTTGCCGACCGGTGTCTTCTTGCTCATCTCGCGAGTGACGTAATAGTGCTGGTCGGTGCCGGCCAGCTTGGCCGCGTCGTGTATCTCGACCAGGGCCTGCCGCTTGTCACCGGAAAACGGAAACCGACCGTGGCAGTCGTAGTTGAACAGGTAGATTGCATCGACTCCGCGGTCCCAGAACGACGCCGCCCCGGCCCGTAATCTCTGCAGAGAGGCCTGGGTGATCCCCTGCTGTTTCGGCTTCACGTAACCGCGGATGTAATACTCGAGTCCACCGGCCACCTTGCAGTCGGTGCCCTTGGCCAGGGCGACGAACTGCTCGACCGGTGCGGTCATGTCCAGGTACCCGCCAGCCATCGGCACGACCATGTCGACCAGCCCCCGTCGGATCCACGTCGGCACGTCCAGGCCCTGTGCCAGGCACTCCTTCACGCTGGTCGGCACGCGAACAACCAGCCTCAACGTCTTCTTCCGCTTCCGACCGATGTCGCCGAGCATCTGGTGAATGCGGTGCACCAGGTCGGTCATCACCGCGCGGCCCTCCCGCTCGTGCCCCTTGCGAAAAAAGAGTCCGCTGCGGAGAAAATCGAGTTCGAAGCCGTCGACGTCGTACTTCGTGCACAGCTCGGTGATGATCGTCAACTTGCGGTCCCGCACCTCCTGGTGTGCGTAGTCCATCGCCCACGAATAGTCGTAGGGATGCGTGTACCAGTCGGGCACCTGCTTTCCGATCAGCAGGTGTCGACGCTGTTTCTCCCAGGTGCTCCGCAGCGACGGCCAGCGATCGACATAGTCCTTGTGGACATCGTTCATTCTCAGTGAAGGAATGAAGTACATCCCGTGTCGGTGAGCCCGCTGTTGCCAGGCGGTCATCGGATCGAGCTTGCGGGAGACCATCGAGAGGACGTTGCCGGCCACCCGCTTGAAGTACTTGTCCTCGAACTTGCCGTCGGGCACCTGCCGCCCGTCGTATGCCTCGGCCGCCTCAAGCGGGTACCAGAACTGGTCATCGCTGAACTGGGGGCAGGGCAGAAACGCATCAACGCCCGTGCCCGGCAGGTCGTCGATCACACGGCAGAGCTGGTCGACGGACATCGGAGCGTCGAACCGGTAGAAGACGGGCGTGCCGCAATCGCTATTGAGCCACAACCGGGGTGGCCATTCGGGAACCGGACGGTCGGCGGCATCGAGTTCGCCGGCCACGGTCGAGCCAATCAGGGCCAGCAAAAGGAAACGACTGAAACGAATCGGCTGGAATGGACCAGGCATGGGCAGGAAACCAACTCTGGAAAAGGCAATGGGGACCGGGGCGAGTATATCGGCGGCCGAGTCGGCAGGTCACGTGTCAGAGCTCGGGCCAAGTGACAAAAATCGGGTCTCGGTTAGGTGGAAATCGCGTGGGACGGTGATTATTCTCCGATGGTCTTTTCGAGGAATCCACGGCGGATCGGCCTGAATCACTCGGGTTGGAACGCCGTTTGCGATTCCAAAGAGGAGGTGAGAAACCTCGTGGATCGGCCGCCGGTTTCTCCTCGATCTGCCCGAAGGATCGGCAGATGGGGACTGGGCCTGCCCAGTCCTGAAGCAACTCGCTTCGCCGCCACGGATCGGCACCGGGATGTGCCGCGCCGGAATGCGGCTGGAAGATCGACCACTGTGATTCGGACACCGGAACCGCTTCCGGATCCGCAGCGAGATCCACACGAGATTCGGTAAGGAAAGAGGACCTCATGAGCTACAAGTTGGAGTACATCTGGCTGGACGGTTACACACCCGAGCCGTCGCTCCGCAGCAAGACGAGAATCGTCGACAGCGAACCCGGTTCTCCGTCGGACTGCCCCGAGTGGGCTTTCGACGGCAGCTCGACCGAGCAGGCCGAAGGCCATTCGTCGGACTGCCTGCTGAAACCGGTTCGGATGGTCCCCGACCCCGACCGCCGGGACGCCTCGCTGGTGCTGTGCGAAGTGCTGAACCCGGACGGATCGCCACACGCCTCGAACATCCGCGGGACGTTCGAAGACGACGAGGACTTCTGGTTCGGATTCGAACAGGAGTACACCATCATGGATGGTGAGCGTCCGCTCGGTTTCCCGGCGGACGGCTACCCGGGTCCCCAGGGTCCCTACTACTGCTCGGTCGGCACCGGCAACGCCGCCGGTCGCGACGTCGTCGAGAGTCACCTCGACAGTTGCCTCGACTCCGGACTGGGCATCTCGGGAATCAACGCCGAGGTGATGAAGGGCCAGTGGGAGTACCAGTTGCTGGGCAAGGGGGCCAAGCAGGCCGCCGATGACCTGTGGATCTCCCGTTACCTGCTGCACCGCAACGCCGAGTCCTACGGCGTGTGGATTTCGCTGCACCCCAAGCCGATCAAGGGCGACTGGAACGGCAGCGGCTGTCACACCAACTTCTCCAACACCGCCATTCGCGAAGAGGGCGGCGAGGAACTGATCACCGGGATCTGCGAGAAGTTCAAGGCCGAGCACGACTCTCACATCGGCGAGTACGGTTCGGACAACGACCAGCGACTGACCGGCCTGCACGAGACTCAGTCGATCGACACCTTCAGCTACGGTGTCAGCGATCGCGGCGCCTCGATCCGGATCCCCGTGGGAACCGTCAACGACGGCTACAAGGGGTACCTGGAAGACCGCCGTCCGGCGTCGAACATGGACCCCTACCGCGTCGTCAAGCGAATCGTCTCGACGGTCAACGGCTAGGCGTCTGAGGAAGCCACAGGGAACAGCGGCCGACACCTCGATCGCCGGGGTGTCGGCCGTTTTCCTGCGCCGACCGGCTCACCGGGCCGAGCCCTTGCCCCACAGCGGTTCCACCAGTTGGGCCTCCCACGCGCTGGCCCGCTTCACCATCTCAGCCAACCTCTCGGGGTGGTCGTCCGCCAGGTTCTCGGTCTCCGACAGATCCCGGTCCAGGCGAAACAGCAGCGGTCGCCCACCCATGAAGTTGCGATTGTGGACCATCTTCCACGGCCCGTGACGCAACGCGATCGGACCTTTCGAACCCCCTCCGCGCCAGTGCAGGTCCCGCTCGGGCAGAGCGTCGACTTCACCGGTGAGCCGCGGAAGCAGGTTGGTGCCGTCCAGTTTCCACTCGGGCTTCGGCCGGGCACCGGCCACGGCCAGGAACGTGGGCAGGAAGTCGAGTGAACTGACCGGATCGCCGATGACCGATCCGGCCCGAATTCGACCGGGCCACCGCATCGCACATGGCACCCGGATCCCCCCCTCCCACAACTGTCCCTTGCGGCCACGCAGCGGCTGGTTGTTGGCCCCGGTCTTCGTCTGGCCACCGTTGTCGTTGGTGAAAATGACCAGTGTCTTGTGGTCCAGCTTGTTGGCTCCGAGACACTCGAGAATCTTGCCCACGTTCTCGTCGAGTGAAACCACCAGCCCGGCGTAGCGCCGCCGCCGCCCGGCGGGGATCTCGGCAAGCATCTTCAGGTGTTCGGGCTTGGCCTGAAGAGGGCCGTGGGGAGCCGTGAACGACACGAACAGGAAAAAGGCCTCCTCGCGGTGTTCAGCGATGAACCGGCAGGCCGCGTCGCCCAGCCGATCGGTCACGTAGCCCTTCTCGGGCGTCGGACGCCCGTTCTCCTGCAATACCCGGTTCGCGGTTGGCTTGTTCGTGTAGGGAAAATAGCTGCGAGACCCCTGCAGGCAACCGTAGAACCAGTCGAAGCCCCGCTTGTTCGGATGGAAGGCGGCCGGATAACCCAGGTGCCACTTGCCAACCAGCCCCGTGGCGTAGCCGGTCTTCTTTAGCCGCTTGGCCCCGAATGTCTCGCTCAACGGCAGCCCCGACTTCATGTAACCGGGCGGGATATTGTTGTCGTGCCCGAACCTCTGCTGGTACCGACCGGTCATCAACCCGGCGCGGGAAGGCGAACAGACCGCACCGGACATGTAGGCCGCTGAGAGCCTCACACCGTCACGGGCGATCGAGTCGATATGGGGCGTCAGACGTTTCATGTCGGATCGAGCCTTCGGCTGGAAACCGAAATCCGCGTACCCGGCATCATCGGCGAACAACACGACGATGTTGGGACGCTCGTCGGCCATCAACCGACCACCCAGGACCAACACCACCAGTAACGTCAAACGGGTCATCACACAGCTCCCGAAAACCAGGTTCACGCCGAAGCGACTACTTCCTGCTGATCTGTTTCACATCGGCATCGCTCAACGCGCGCCGATAAAACCGCACGTCACTCATGCTGCCGTTGAAATAGTCATGCTGGCCTCGGCCCACGGCCAGGGGAATCCGGTTGCCGAGATCGAACTGCGAGGCCTTGAACCTCGGCGACTCGGCCACCTTCTTCCCGTCGATGTAAAGCTTCAATTGATCAGCTCCCCTGACAGCTGCCAGGTGAACCCAGCCGGAGGGCAACTCGACGTCCGACGTCACGCTCTTGCCCGCCTCGATCGACTTCACCCGCCCCGAGGGCAGCACACCGGCAAACAGGCGTCCGCGGTAAACGGCCATCGACCAGGCTCGCCGGTACCGCACGTTCGGGGTGGTGTCGATCCGTCCCAGGGACGTCCATTTCTTCCCCCCGTCGAACCGGAACACCTCGCCCAGGGGCAACGTACCCGAGTACATCATCCCGTTATAGACGGCCAACGGCATCGACTCCTTCTCCATCCCCAGCCGACCGACGAACTCCCATTTCGTCTTCTCGCCCGACTCGTCCATGCGAAACACGCTGCCGGTGGGCCACGAACTGACATGCAGATCACCGCGGTAGACGGCAAATCCGTAGGTCTGGGTGTTCTTGCCGACGATGCCCAGGTGCTCCCAGCCATCCCCGTCGTAGCGGTAAACGCCCGCCTCGTCGAAACCCGTTGCGTAGATCGCCCCGTTGTAGACGGCCAGGCTCTCGACCCGCTTGCCCTCGAACGTCCCGCAATTGGTCCACTTGGTGCCGCCGTCGTAGCGGAACAGGCCTGGCGAATACAACGCCGAGAAATAGAGCCGGTTCCTGTAGACCACCGAACCGTAAAGCGACTCGGCTTCTCCCAGTTTCCCCAGGTGTTTCCAGGTCTTGCCGCCCATGTATTTGTAGACCCGACCTCCCTTGGTGAGGTTCGGCGATTCGGGCAGGGACGATCCGGCGAGGCGATACTTGGTGGTCCCGGCGTAGATCTCGCCCCCGAAACTGCACAGCGTCGACACGGCGTTGCTGCGGTCGGGAGTGCCCAGGTCCTTCCAGCCCGACTTGCCGTCGAACTCGTAGACGTGTCCGGCATCCTTGATCCCCGGCTCGCAGGTGCCGGCGTAGAGCCGACCGCGATGGACCAGCAGGCTGAAGACGTACATGTTGTTGCCCGGCCGACCGTGGTCGGTCCACGATGTCTCGACCCGACCGTTGTCGATGCCGAAGTGGACATGCCGGTAGTTGGCCGACGTGTTGGTCACGCCGACGTTGTTCTTGATCGAGAGTTGGAACCCGGTGCGACGCGCCGGGTCGAACTTGCTGACCACGTCACCGAGCACGTCGTCGAGTGACCTGGCGGTGTGGACCCAGGCGGAAATCGAAAAGGGCCCGGTGCCGGGATCCAGTCGCCTGTCGTTGGCCGCTTCGAGCACGCTGGTGCGACCGTCAAACGTCGCCGTGGGACGGTCGTTTCTCTTCACCCCCGCCTCACCGAAACGAACGCCGCGACCGGCCAGGTGCAGTCCGTTGCCCGACGAATCGCGCGAGTCGCGTTCGAGACTCCAGGAGGCCACGGGCGGCTGGGCTGGCGATGAAGCCACCAGAAACGAAACGGTCAACAACAGGGCAGCCAATCGAACACCGGGCATGATGAGACGTTTCTCCGAATCCGCTTTCCAGTTTTTCAGTCGCCTGCTCAGGCGACTCTCCAAGTTACACCGCCGACAGCGATTTGGCTCCCGCGGTCACGTTCCCAACTGATCCGCCAGGTCGTGGAAATCCCGCGCCACGATGTCAAACTGCCCCTCCTCCGGCTTCTCGGCTTCACCGCCTGGCCCCCATTCGTCCGGCCGCGGGATGAATGCCGTGCGGAACCCCACCGCCCTGGCCCCTTCGAGATCGTGGATGTGAGCGGCCGTCATCAGCACCTGGCCGGGTTCGAGATCCAGGTACCTGGCCGCCGTGAGATAGACCTCGGGATCCGGCTTGTAGTGTTGGGCCAACTCGGCCGAAAGCACGCAGTCCCACGGGAAACCCGCGTGCTTGGCCATGCGGGTCAACAACGAGATGTTGCCGTTGGAGAGTGCGGCGACGATGTAGCGGGTCTTCAGGCGGTTCATCCCGCCGATCACATCCGGCCACGGCTGCAGGCGATGCCAGGCCAGGTTGAACTCGGTCCGCCCGGCCTCATCAAGATCGTCCAGCCCGTAATCGGCCAGCAGTTCATCCAGAATCATGCGGTGCAGGGGATCGATGGCCGTCCAGGGCAGTTCACCGGTCCGCACGCGATGCATCGCCGGCTCGTAACCGCCTCGCCAGCGGTCGGCGAACTCGCCCCAGTCCACCTCGGGCCAGTCCCGCGATTCGGCAAGCCGCCGGCCCTCGTCGATGATCGTCGAACGAAAATCAGTGACCGTTCCGAACACGTCCACCGTCAACGCCTGGACTTCAACAGTCATCACAACAGGCCCCGTCCAACGCGCAACCGGAAAACGAAACGCCTACGATAGCGACCCGAAACCTCGTCCGCGAATCGGGGTTTATTCGATTGGCTCGAACCATCAGACTTGAGTCCGCAACAGCCAAACCGCCTCGTCTTCCACACGGATCATCATGACCACCCGACACCCCACCTGGCCGGCTTTGCTGATCGCCCTGCTGGCCCTCGCCCCGGTGATCGCCTCGCTGAGTCTTGCCGAAGACACCCCGTCGAAGAAGACCGACGAGAAAGCCGGCAAGACGTCGAATCGGATCGGACAGACGGTGTCCAACTTCATCCTGCCCGACCACACGGGCAAGCAGATGGCCCTGGCCGACCTGAAGGACGCCAGGTTCGTGGTCGCGGTCTTCATGGGCACCCGTTGCCCGATCGGCAACGCCTACGTCCCGACCCTGCTGGACCTGCAGAAGGCCTACGCCGGAAAAGGTGTCCGGTTCATCGGCATCAATCCCAATCTCTCTGACAGCACCGAAGACATCGGCACGCACGTCGAGAAGTTCAAGGTGACATTCCCGGTGCTCGTCGACAGCGAGCAACGGGCAGCAGACCTGTTCGGCGCCCAGCGGACTCCCGAGGTGTTCGTGCTCGATGCGAGGCGGACGATCCGCTACCGGGGCCGCATCGACGACCGTTTCGGGTATCTCTACAAGCGCGAGAAGTCTCGGAAGCGGGAACTCCAGGAAGCTCTCGACCAGCTCCTGGACGGCAAGCCGGTCGCGGTGGCCAGCACCGAAGCGGTCGGATGCCTGATCACTCGCAAAGAGCGGTTGAAGGAGCAGGGCACGATCACCTACGCACGGCACGTCAGCCGGATCCTGCAGCAGAAGTGTGCCGAGTGCCATCACGAGAACACCGCGGCACCGTTTTCGCTGGTCAGCTACGACGAGGCGAAGAACTGGTCGAGCACGATCAAGGAGGCGGTGGTGCAGAGGCGGATGCCGCCGTGGCACGCCGATCCGCGGTACGGTCACTTCAGCAACAACATGAGATTGACGCAGAAGGAAATCGACACGCTGGTGGCCTGGATCGACAACGGCACGCCGATGGGCGAGACGTGTGACCTGCCGCCGAAGAAGGAATACGGCGACGGCTGGGTGATCGGAAAACCCGACGCGGTCTTCAAGATGCCCCGCAAGTACACGGTCAAGGCCCGCGGCACGGTGAGGTATCAGTACTTCGTCACCAAGACGGATTTCCAGGAGGACGTGTGGGTCCAGGCCGCCGAAGCACGGCCGGGGAACCGCTCGGTGGTTCACCACATCATCGTCTATTACCGGCCAGCCGGTTCCAACAAGACCCGCGGACTGAAGTCGATCGTGGGAACGGCTCCGGGTGAGGATCCCGAGATCTGGCCGTTGGGGACCGGCAAGAAGATCCCCGCCGGATCCGAACTGGTCTGGCAGGTTCACTACACGCCGACCGGGAAGGTCGAGATCGACCGGTCGGAGGTGGGACTGATCTTCTGCAAGAAACCGCCCAGGCGACCGGTCCGGGGAAAGGCGGCGATCAACGCCCGGTTCCGCATCCCACCGGGAGCATCGAATCATCGAGTGGTCTCGAGCGCCACGTTCTCACGTGATGCGGAATTGATCTCGCTGATGCCCCACATGCACCTTCGCGGCAAGGACTTCCTCTACCGGGCCCTCTATCCGGACGGGAAAAAGGAGATCCTGCTCAGCGTTCCGGGTTACGACTTCAACTGGCAACACCGCTACCGGTTCACCAAGCCGTTTCGGGTGCCGGCGGGGACAAAGGTCGAGTGCATCGCCCACTTCGACAATTCGACCGACAACCCGGCCAACCCGGATCCGAAAAAGACCGTCCGCTGGGGTGCCCAGACGTGGGAAGAGATGATGATCGGGTTCATCAACTACGTCGACGCCCCCCGCCGTTCGCGGCGACGGTGACACCACGAGGCGGCGCCGTTCGGATCAGCGGATCACGCTGCCGGCGACGTCGAGCAACTGCGAGTTGGGCACCGAGTTGCCGAAATCGGCAAAGCGGTCCAGCGTCCAGACGACCTTCTTCGTCTTCGGATCGATCTCGATCACCAGCGGATTCTTTGGCCCGGCGTGGCAGTTGCCGATCACGTAGTGACCGTTGGGCAACACCTCGAGAGTCGTGACCCACGCCAGGGTGATGCCAGGCAGGTCCTTCTGCTGGAGCTTCCAGACAATCTTCTTGCCCGGTGTCACTTCCAGCACGCTGTGTCCGTTTCCCGTGGCGATCAGCGTGTTGCCGTTCTTCAGCCGCACGGCCCCAAAGCACTGGTTCCCCCACGCCTCGGGTCCGTGTCCGCCGCGACGCGGCTTGCCGAACAGCGGCACGTCGTATTCCCAGGCCACCTTGCCCGACTTGCCGTCGTACTCGCGAACCGCCCCGTCGCCCTCGTGACAGACCAGGTAGTTCCCATTGGCGATCTTGCGCACCAGGCGAGTGTCACGGTGAGGGTGAGGCTTGTGGACGTGCAGCTTGACGGAGTGCAGGATCTTGCCATCGCGGTTGATCTCGATGATCCTCCGTGCCCCCGACTCGGCGATCATGATTCGGCCGTTGGCCAACGGCTGAAAGGCGTGCACCTCGATCCGCTTGCCCTTGTTGCCGTTGGCGGTGCCCGAGTCGTAGGACCAGACAACTTTTTTCGTCTTCGGGTCGATTTCGACGACCTTGCGGCTGCCCTGCTGGACCATGACGTGTCCGTTGGCCAGCACATGGATGTCGTGGATGCCACCCCACTTCATCTGCCACGTGATCTCGCCGTCCTTCTCGACGATGGCCAGCTTGCCGTTGCCCTGTAGCGCAACACGGTGGGCCGCGTCGGCCGAACCGGCCAGCAATCCAAACAACGTGACGGCGACCAGGACGCGTGCGAGAAGTCTCATCGGATGCTCCGACCGGGTGATGAACAGGCCGTTGATTGTAGCTGATCCGGTTCCGGATTAGCTCCCGCCGTCATCAAACACCATCTCCCGTTCCGGCCACCGCAAGGCTGCCAGCCGGGTGGTCACAAACGGCCCGTCGTTTCCGACCTCAGTTCGCTC
>DLVV01000045.1:23943-24068 GCA_003445035.1 Planctomycetaceae bacterium
CCCACACCGTAATCCACGCAGACCGCGCTGCCAAAGTCGTGAGGTCGATCGACGGGCATCGAGTAGTGCCCGAACACGCACACCGGTTCGGAAGCCAGTCCTTCCCACCACCGAACCCGCTGCTC
>DLVV01000414.1:0-5296 GCA_003445035.1 Planctomycetaceae bacterium
GCCTCATCGGCCTCGTCCATGATCATTCGGTATCGCTCCGAGGCGTCTCGGCCCAGGAGTTGCCGGAAGGTGTTGTCGGCGTCGAGTTGGCTCTCAATGTCGACTCTCAGCAGGATCCGCCGCGCTGGATCGAGCGTGGTGTCTTTCAACTGGTCGGCATTCATTTCGCCCAGGCCTTTGAACCGGTCGATGACGACCTTGCGTCCCGAAGAGGCGGCGGCGAGCACCTGTTCCTTGTCGGCGTCGTCCTGGGCGTAGAAGGTCTCGTTGCCGATCTCGATCCGGTACAACGGCGGCTGGGCGATGAAGAGTTTGCCCTGGCGGATCAACTCCCTCATGTGACGGAAGAAGAACGTCAGCAGCAGCGTGCTGATGTGGTACCCATCGCTGTCGGCATCCATCAGCAGGATCACGCGGCCGTACCGGAGCTTGCGGATATCGCAGGCGGGGCCGATGCCGGTGCCGAGTGTCTCGACAAGGTCCTGGATCGACTGGTTCGACATGATCTTGGAGGTTGAGAGGGACTCGGTGTTGAGCACCTTGCCACGAAGGGGCAGGATGGCCTGGGTGCGGCTGTTGCGTCCCATGGCCGCGGTCCCGCCGGCCGAATCGCCTTCGACGATGAACAACTCGCTCTCCTCGCGATTGCCTGCCCGGCAGTCGTAGAGTTTGCCGGGCAGGGTGCTACGGCGGCTGACTGGTGTCTTGCGACGGATTTCCTTGGCCGCATCACGGCTGGCCATGCGAGCCCGGGCGGCGAGCACGATCCGGCCGAGGATCGCGTCGGCAACCGAGGGGTTGGCATTGAGCCATGTCTCCAGGCCGGGACGGATCAGTCCTTCGACCTGGCCGGACAACTCGGGGTTGTTGAGTTTTTCCTTGGTCTGGCCCTGAAACATGGGGTCGCCGAGGAAGACAGAGAGGATGGTGACGATACCTTCACGGATGTCGTCGTTGGTGACCGTCACCCCCTTGGATTTGATGTCGTGGACATCCATGTAGTTCTTGACCGCCCTGGCCACTCCGGTCCGCAGTCCGCTCTCGTGCGTTCCTCCGGCGTGGGTGCGGATGCCGTTGACGTAACTGCGAACTTCCTCGTCGGTGGCCTCGGTCCAGTGCAGCACGACCTCGATCCGGTTTCCCCTGTCGTCCTTCTCGATCGAAAACGGGATCTCGTGGACCGATTTCTTCTGCCCGTCGGTGGTGATCTTCTCGAGATAGGCACCGATTCCCTCGGGATGATGCAACTCGTGCGTTTCGCCTTTCGTCTCGTCGTGAAAGAAGATCTTCAATCCGCCGTGGATGAACGAGATGTCTTCGAGGTGCTGGCGGATGGTCTCGGGATTGAACTTGGTTCGTCGGAAGATCGAATCGTCGGGGCGAAAGAAGATGGTTGTGCCGTGGCCTCGGATCTGGCGGACCTGCTTGACCCCGGCGGTTGGCTGGCCTCGCTTGTAGCTCTGCATCCACTCGTACCCGTCCCGCCGCACGGTTGCGATCATTTCGGTCGAGAGCGCATTGACGACCGACGAGCCGACACCATGGAGTCCACCGCTGCGAGCATAGTTCTTGTCCGAGAACTTTCCCCCAGCGTGGAGCGTGGTCAGGATCAGCTCGAGTGCCGACTTCTTGGTCTTGGGATGCTTGTCGACAGGGATGCCCCGGCCACTGTCACTGACAGTGATCGAACTGCCGTCCTTGTGGAGCGTGCAGTTGATCCGGTCGGTTTCTCCGGCGAGGAACTCGTCAACCGAGTTGTCGACGATTTCCCACAGCAGGTGATGCAGTCCGCGGCTGTCGGTGGCACCGATGTACATCGCCGGACGACGCCGGACGGCCTCGAGTCCCTCGAGAACCTCGATGTCCTTGGCCTGGTAGGAGCCCCCGTCTTTCTGGGAACTCTTCTCGCCAGCCGTGGCTGTCTTCTCGTTTGTCTTGGCCTTTTTGCCGGTTGCCGTCGCCATCCTCATTCGTCCTCGTATTCACTCCAGTCGACCAACTCGATGTCCTGAGCGATGAGCTCGGTGAAGCCGGTTCGCTTGGAGGTCTTGACCCCGCGTCCGCCGCGGGAAGTGATGGTGTACTTGGTCTGGCCGAAGCTGAGCACCTTGTCGTTGGTGTTGCGGACCCGCAGGGTGTCGCTGGGCCGTGAGAGTTGCCGCGCGCCGATCACTTCGTCTCCGGCGTCGAGCTTGATGCCGCGGACACCCTTGCCGGGACCTGCCAGCACGGGAACGTCATCAATCGCAAAGTGCACCAGTCGCGCTTCTCGCGAGACGATGAACAGGGTCTGGCCGGTGGTGACCAGTTGGGCGAAGGCCACGCGGTCTCCGGAGTTGAGCCGGCAGTAGCGGCGGCCACTGCGTGTGGAAGGGGTCCGGAAGGCGCCGAAACTGTACCTGAGCACCTGTCCACCAGCGGTGACGATCAACAGGTAAGGTCCGGGAGTCGCCTCGCCGCGGACCGTGGTGTCCTGTGGCACGAACCTCGGATCGGTTCCCATCGCGGTGATCATCTGGACGCCGTCACCGAGTTTGACGTGCTTGGAAAGCGGCTCACCGTAACCGGATGAAACGGGCACGCTGTCGATCGGCAGGGTGTAGGCGGTGCCGTCGCTGGCCAGGATGATGGCTGAGTCGAGCGTACTGCCGGGCACGACCGACAGCACGCTGTCTCCCTCGCGAACCCGTGTCGACTCGATTTTTGACAGCCGACTCACTCGCTTGATCCATCCGTCGCGAGTCACCACCACATTGGTGTTTTCACGGACAATGTAGGTCTGAGCGTCGAATTCGACGATCTCGCTGACCGAACCCAGCGATGTCTTTCGCTTATCAGCAAACTCGGAGGCAACCTGTTTGAGTTCGTTCTTGACCACGCCCCAGACCTCCTTGGGAGAACGGAGCAGGGCCTCGATCTGGTCCGCCTCGGCCCGCTTCTGCTCCAGTTCCTCGCGGATCTCGTTGATCTCCAGCCGGCTGATCCGGTAGAGCTGCAGTTCGAGGATCGCGTTGGTCTGGATCTCGTCCAGCGGGAAGGCCGTCATCAGCTTCTTCGCCGCGTCGGCCTTGCCGGTGCTGGCACGGATTAGTTTCAGAGCTTTGTCGAGCCCGTCGAAGAGAATCTCGAAACCCTCGAGGATGTGGATGCGTTTTCGGAGTTGTTCAAGCTGAAACTCGAAACGTCGTCGGGTGGTGGCGTAGCGAAACTGGTTGAAGTGGTTGAGCATCTCTCCGAGAGAAACTCGTCGCGGCGCCAGGCCGCCGCCACCGTCGGGGATCAGGGCCGTGGCGTTGTACGAGACGTTTTGTTCCAGGGGTGTGTGTTTGAACAAGTAGGCCATCACCGCGTCGGGGTCGGCGTCGGCCTTGGTCTCGAGCACGATCCGCAGACCGGATTCGCTGGAGGTCTCGTCGACCAGATCGGTCAACTGAGGCAGCTTGCGGTCGGCGATCAGTTCTCCGATTTCCGTCTTCAAGGTGTCGGTGGCGACACCGTAGGGCACCGAGTGAATGACCAACCGGCCGGGGGAGGTCTTTTTTCGACTCGATTCGGACTTCCATTCTCCCCGGACCTTGATCGAGCCCTTGCCGGTCTTGTAGGCAGTGCGTAGCGACTTCTTGTCGGTGACGATTCGGCCACCCAGCGGGAAGTCGGGACCCTTGATGTAGGTCATCAGCTTGCCAGGAGTCGCCCCGGGGTTGTCGACCAGGTGCACACACGCCTTGATCACCTCCTCGAGGTTGTGAGGCGGGATGCTGGTGGCCATGCCGACGGCGATGCCCTGGGTGCCGTTGACCAGCAGGTTGGGGAACCGCGCCGGCAGCACGACCGGCTCGGAGCGGGTGGCATCGTAGTTGAGCCTGGTGTCGACGGTGCGAAAGCGAAGTTCGGACATCAGCTGTTCGGCGATCGCCGTCAGCCGGGCTTCCGTGTAACGGGCCGCCGCCGCTCCCATGCCCATCACCGAGCCGAAATTGCCCTGTCCATTGACCAGGGGATAGCGAAGTGTGAAGTCCTGGGCCATCCTCACCAGGGCCTCGTAGACGGCCGTTTCGCCGTGAGGGTGGTAGTTGCCGGTCGTGTCACCGCAGATCTTCATCGACTTGCGCGGCTTGGCCGTGGCGGTGAGATGCAGATCGTGGTGCATCGCGTAGAGGATGCGGCGCTGGACCGGCTTGAGCCCGTCGCGGACGTCGGGCAGGGCCCGGGATTGAATCACCGAGAGGGCGTAGTTGAGGTAACGACGGCGGGTTTCCTGGCTGATCGAGACGTACTCGATCCGCGAATCTTCCCCGCCGTCACCTGCGGACTTCGAGCGAGATCTGGCCCGGCTTGACGCGGCCTTCTTCGACCGCTTGTCACCGGATCGTCCGTTGCCCGTGGTCGGCTTGCGAGCCAATCCTGTCTCCTTCGTCCTTGAACCGAGCCACACTCGGCTTCGATTCTATCTTCCCTGATTCCTCGTCGAAGATCCGGCTCCGGCCATTTTCCCCCGACCAATGGCCCTCCCTGTCCCTGGACGCCGCCTGACGGGAGTGGGGCGGAGTTAGATTGTAGGGATTGTACCGATTTTACAAGACCAATCGATTGCAGCGGTTGCTCATGTCGTAACACTCGGGCAGTTGGTGAGGACGATGCAAAATGTTGTGAAAACACGACTTACGTCATACCGGCTGAAACGTTCCAAAACAAACAGATCCGGTCATCCGATCAATCGGCATAGGCCGAAGCCAACCCTGAGAACGACCGGTCCTCCATGACGTCGAGGAGATATCGGTCCAAAGGTGTGTCAACCGGACGGGTGATCCACCCGGATTCGATTTGCACAAATCAGCAACAGCAAGGCACGACCAGGGAGCCAAGGTATGCCGGCCAAGACGAACTTCACCAGCAAGATCACCATTCCGACAACAGCCGCGGTGGTAGCGGTTGTCGCCGTCGTGCTCACCTCGATCGCCTATCCTTTGGCCCGAGCTGACCAACCGGCCACACGTCGGTCGCCGGTGGCGAGTTGGTGGCACAACCAGACACGGAAGTACATGAATCGCCGCAGGGCGGCGGCCAAGCCGGCAACGGCTGCCCGGCAGGCGGCTCCGATCCAGGTCCCCACCGTTGTCACACAGCCGATGCCGGTCCCGGAAGTCCTGCAGGCTGCGATTCAACCGGTCAGAAAGACGACGCCGGCTCCTGCCCCGGTGGTTCGGCAAGCTCCGACCCCGATTCCCACCCCCGTGGTCCGGAAGGCTCCGGCTCCTCCCAGGAAGGTGGTCCGCCGTGCACCGCAACGCCGTGC
>DLVV01000414.1:5628-6320 GCA_003445035.1 Planctomycetaceae bacterium
CAACGCCGTGCTCCACAACGCCTGGTCCGCCACGCCCCGGCGGCGGCCGCCCCGGCACCACGCATTCGTCAGGTCGTGGCCCAGGCTCCTCGGATGCCAGCCAATCAACAGCCGCCGTCGGTTCCGACAACCGCCGGATTCGCACGTCTGAGTGCCCCGCTCTATCCGTCTCCGGTCCAGAACATTCCCCACCAGGTTGGTGGTGTCGTGATCACCAACCCGGCCTTGGCACCCCACGAGATGCTCTACGAGCACGAGTACCGGGCTCTGTACCCACCGTTCTACTACCGTGTCAAAGGCTGGTGGGCCTGGACTCCGTTCGGCGTTGAGTCTCACGACAAGTGGGAGTTGATGGGGACCGAGGTTCGTGTTCGGTACAAGAGTCGGCCGAGCCTGCTGCAGAGGATTGCCGATCCATTCATCGAGCCGTTCCTTGACTGAAAGAAGCGTTTTGCTCACCGGAAGAATGCCTGACGAGATTCATGACCGATCGAGCCACAAGGCCCGTTTCCTGCAAGATCGAGACCAGACCATGAAGCCAAAACAATTCTGTATACGAGCGGCCGCCTGCCTGCTTCCCCTGTCTCTGATCCTGATGTGCATCGTCACGCCGATCGTCGTGCCTGCTCAGGATGACCCGGCGAACACGGCGACCGAATCTGCGACCAGCCAGCCGGCGGTTGCTGAACCGG
>DLVV01000414.1:6636-14744 GCA_003445035.1 Planctomycetaceae bacterium
CGGTTGCTGAACCGGGTGTGGTGCGGATCTCCGACGTCGCCGAATTGCCGGCGGAAGCAGCGGTGGAATTTCCGGCCGGGGAATTGTCGGCCGAGGAATTGTCGGCCGGGGAGTTGCCGGCGGAGTTGTACAAGACTCCGGAATTCGCACCGGTGACCGACAGCGAATCGGCGATCGATTCTGGTATCGAATTGGAGTTCGATGACGATGCCGGGCAGGTGACTTTGTCAGACCTGTGGCACGAGCATTCGGTGGAATTTCTGTCGCGGAATCAGGAGCAGAGCGAGGCTTTGGCCAACTGGATGTTCGATCGCATGGGGCTCTACACCCCGGCTGTTGTGCACACCGCTCCGGTCGGCACCTACAACATGATCTACCCGGTCAATCCCGATTACGTGAATCCTCGCGACCGGCGCGTCTACGGGGCCCAGGGGGCAGGCGTGCCGATTGTGGTGCCTTTGGCTCCCACGGTTCGCTCGAGCTACAACTACGGCAGCGGGCTTCCCGCCAGTCGGCTGACTCCGGTTTCCGTTCCTCGCTAAAGGGGGCCGTGGTGTTTTGACCGGGGCGAGCCAGCCCTGGATTCCGGGACACCCGTCTCTCCAAGCCAGACTCTCAAAGGCAAATCCGATGCGACGATCGATTCAAATTGTGACAGCATGTGCCTGCGGCCTTCTCCTGGTTTCCGGAATTGGCTTGCGTGCTGATGAGCCCACTTCCGAAGTGACCACGGTGACCGAAACGACCGAGGTGACAGCTTTGGAGGTCTTCGAAGACGCCGGGTACGCGAGGATCTCCCGACGCGACTGGACGGCTCCGCAGAGCACATACCTGGAGCGATCTCCGGTGATCTTTCCCAGGATGTACCCCGAGAAGTTTTATGGACAGCATGGCCCGAGGTCCGCGGGGCCTGTCCGCCGGTACTCGATAATTCCCCTTCCGACTGACACCAGTCAGCAGGGTTTCTATTACATGCACGTTCCCAGTTGGCAACCTCGTGCGGGCATGCTCCCGCCGATTCCCCGGCCATCGCGTTGGCACAACCGCCCGGCTCCTCCGTCGGCTCGTATCGATGGGCCTGCGACCGAGACGCCGGCGGCTCCCAACACCCAGGCCCAGCAGCCGACTCGGGCCACTTTCCGCTAGGAACCCCCTTGGGGCGGTTTGCCCCAACCGGCTCTCCCGGAATTCACATTCCGGACGGATCGGTTTTCGGCTTCAGCGAAACGGCGAGGCGTTTGAGGTCGGCTCTCACTGCTGCTGTGCCCTTTTCGGGGTACAGCAGCCGTGTGACACCGAGCAGTTGGCGACACTCGGCAGCCCGACCGGCCTGTTTCAGTGCCCGCAGTGTTCCCAGGCGGACGACCATCCAGTCGTCCGAACCTGGCGAAAGCAGCCGTTCGGCAGTCCGCCAATCGGTGATCGCGGCTTGTGTCTGGGATGCGGTTCCGATCGTTAGACGGACCTCCGCCAGACGGGTTCTCGGCTTCCAGTCCCTGGGTGCGGCCTTGACGAGACGTTCGTAGACCGCGACGGCACGGAGCGGGAATCCGGCGGCGACGAAGGCCTGTGCCAGGCAGCGGTCGAGGCGTTGGCGGTTGGCGGGATCGAGCGTGTTTCGCTGCTGATCCAGGCTCTCGGCCGCCTGCAGTTGCAGTGCTCCCAGGCGTCGTCGGTCGGCTGTCCGCGTGGTGGTGGCGACCTGGTCGAGTCCGTCGAGGAGTGCCAGCAGGTCGTCGGGACGGCCGGCGAAAGACGCCACGAGTTTGCGGGCCTGGTCTAGTCGTCCCTGTCCGGCCAGCGAGAGAACCCTGAGTTGTCGGGTGTTGTCGCGGATGGCGACCGCAACGGCATCGGGCTTTTGGCCGGGAGCCGTGATGACCGGGGGCCCCCGTGTCAGGATCGCCTCCAGCAGTTGGTCGATCTGGCGGTAGTCCGGCCGGGTTCGCTTCAGGCCCAGGCGGGCGAGGCTGATCACCACGGCGGCCTCGTCGGTGGTCCAGCCACGAGGCGGGGCGGGCAGTTTCACGACGAGTGACTCGACGGTGCGGATGGCCAGGTCGAGTTTCTCGCGTCGGGCGGGATCGTCGCGATCCAGGTTTCCGAGTTCGTTCTCGAAGCTCGCGGCAACCCGCCGTCGCGCGGCGGCCGCTCGCTGGTGGCCTGGGGGGATCGCCAGCCACAGTTCCCTGGCCAATCGAGGGTGCTGCCGGTCGTTTTCGAACGACGCCAGCAGCCATGTGGCCTCGGCAGCTGTCGCGTGCTTCGGGAACCGGCTACGGTGCTCGACCAGCGCCTCCCGGTACGCCTGTTGACGGGCGGGTGTGTTCTGTCGACGTTGGACCTGGCCCAGGCACCAGGCCCACAGCAGGTGCGCCGAAGGAGCGCGGGGGTGAACCGGTTTCTGCCTGGCCACGTCCCGGAACGACCGTGATGCCAGCTCGAACCGCCCGTTGCGGACCAGCACCGAGCCACGGGTGAATGCCAGTTCTCCGGCCAGTTCGAATTGGCCGTCGGTCCGTGCAGCCTGGATGACCTCGGCAAACGCCGCGAGTGCCTCGTCGGTTCGACCGGCCTGGAAAAGCGAGATCGCGCGGTGACGGCCTCGAGCCAACCGGGATCCGAATCTCCTGATCGACAGCACCAGGTCGGCATCTCGCCGGGACCGGGTTCTCCAGTAGGCTCCCGGAACCCGGCCGGCTCGGTCCGATTCCAGCTGCCAGCGTTCCCAGAGCGCATCGGCGGCTCCGGGGGATTTCCCCGCAGCGGCCTGTTGCCAAAGTCGACCCAGGCACCGCTGGGCCAGGAAGAGCAGCTCGTCGGACGGGGGAGACGGACCCGCCAGCCGCTTCTCGATCAGTGTCCGTGCCGTGGTCACCCGGCCGTCATCGAGTTCGATCCAGGCACGTTCGGCCAGCAGCCCGTCATCGCCTTCGAAGCCGGCGGCGTCGAGGATCCGGCGGGCGACGACGAAGTCCATCTGTTGTCGGGCGACCTGTGCTCGGAGCCGGGTCCTGGCAATCCTCAAGCGGTTGCCGAGAGCTGTCGGCGACATTTTCTTGAGAGTCAGTTCGGCAGCGAGCAGGTCGGCAGCACGATCGGGCGTGCCGGGTGACATCATCCTGGCGCGATCGAGGTGAGCCTGGGCGAGCCGCCAGCGGCAAGTGGCCAGCAGTTGACGCCGTTGACTGTCGGCCAGGGGCCCGGGGTTTTCGAGTCTCCGTTGAAGTGGCTTGAGCCGGTCGATGCCCTCCTGGAGCGTCTCCAGTGCCTCGCCACGCCGCCGCCGATCCTGGGGGGCCAGGTCGGCCAGCCTGGCCAGGTACCCGCCTCGGGCCAACGGGATCAACCCGGCCTGGATCCCGATCCGAAAGGACTCCGGGTGGTCGGGGTGCAGGGTGCTGAACTGGTCGAGTACCTTGCGGGCCCGGTCCCAGAGATCCTGCTGTTGGGTGCCGCCGGTGGCCTGGGCGTGTTCGACCAGGGTTCGGGAGAATTGCAGGGTCGTGTCGAGCCTGGTGGAGGGGGTCAGGTCTTTTCGGGCGAGTTCTTCGAGGCAGACGCTCTCGGCCAGGCCAAACAGGCCGCGCTGCCTGAGGCCTTCGAAGTAGCGGTCGTTACGCGAGATTTCATCATCGTCGGCGGTCGTTGGCGACCACGTGCCGAGAAGGAGAGATGCGGCGAGGGCAAAAATGATTCGCTGGCACGTCATGGGCACGACTTGCCGACGACCTTAGGTCAAGCGGGGCGGTGTCGGCAAGACCGTTGGGACATCCCCTCAATCCTCTCGCGGCGAGTCTTCGAGTCCGAAATCGATCAGGTCGATGTCTCCCAGGCGGGACCGCTCGGCGGACTCCTTGAGCTTCCTGAGGACAAACGACTTGTGATTGGCCACCGCCTGTTCGCTGATCCCCAGGCGAACGGCGACGTCCTTGTTCTTCGAGCCGAGCACCAGCAGGAGTTCGATGCACTCGAGCCGTTCCAACTGTCCCTCGGCCAACCACTCCTTGATCAACTCGCCCAGCACATCACCGAGCATCTCGGCTTCAGCATCCCGCCCCTCACGGCTCCGCATCAGGCTCGAAGCGGCCCGGGCCCGGCCGGGCGGTTCCATTCCGGTTCCGCTTTCGCCGGGCGGCTGCAGCGGCAAGGCTGGACGACGTCCTTGCCTCCTGAGCACGTCGGTCAGCTTGTGGGAGGCGATCGTGAACAGCCAGCTTTCCAGGCGGGTCCGCTGCGAATCGTAGTTGGGCAGGCCGGTCAGGAACCCCAGGAACGTTTCCTGCACGACGTCTTCACTGGTCGTACGGTTGCCGATCCGGCTCTGGACGAACGCCGTCAGACGGCCCTCGAAGCGGCCGATCAGCTCCTCCCAGGCTTCGGGCTCGCCGTCGCGAACACGGGAGACCAGCAGTTGGTCGGTGGCTTCAATCATGTGGGGATTATGAGCGGTTGTGGCCGCCGGGGCCATGCCCGGTCCCCGGGTCAGGCCGAGATGACGGTCGAGGCGGCCAGCCCCGCGGCGGTCATTGCCGAAATGGCGGCCAGTTGCAGTTTTCCACGATGTGTGCCGTTCGAGGCGAAGTCGAGTCGGAGATAGAGATGGGCGATGACCACCATCAGGCACAGCAGGCCGGCGATTGTTCCCACGTCGATTAGACGGCCGACGCCGACACCTCGCTTCCAGTGATTCAGGGCCAGGCCACGAGTCTTCTCGGAGATCTCCAGTTGGACGACGCAGTAGTGCATGTCGCTGGAAGGAGCGAGAGTGCTGAGATTGTGGGGTTGAGTGGTCTGGATCTGTCCGACAATCGCGGATTGTTCGACCGCGTCGGTCGGCAGGTCCCAGTTGACAGATTTCCCGTAGCGTCGAGCGATCTCGACCTTGAGCCTCTTGGCAGCGCGCTCCAGGGCATCCTGACGGGCCTCCCCGGCACTCGACCACGGACCGCTGGCGATCGGTGTCAGCACCACGGGGAGATCCGTCTCGTCCTGTTTGACCAGTGATGTCGTTGTCCAGGGTTGTCCCTCGACGGTCCATTGCGGCGTGTCGATCTGGGTGAGGAGGGTGTTGGCAGCCACCGGTTCCTGGGTGTTCAGTTCCGGACTCACCCGGACACCGACTGCGGCGACGATCACCAGGGCCGGGGCGACCCAGGCAACCGAGAGGGCCTTGCGGGCGATCGTCTTCATGTCGGTGTTCCCGCGTCGTCCGGCCCAGGCGACGCGGATCGCGATCACCGTGGCCAGGGCGATCAGGCCACCGCCCAGAATCAGGTTGTGGTCATCGCCAGAGGCGATTGCCCGGGCAAGGAACAGGCTACTCATCTGTTGCTCCTTGCTGGTTGAGAGGTGCGTCGACGGTTTCCGGTGACGGCAGGTTGTCGGCCACCACACGGGAAGCCCGTTGTTCCGGGGCCACCCACGGTGCGGCCAACTGCACCACGACCGCGATGCCCACGCCCCACGCGATCGCGGACTCCAGTGGGAACCGCAACACGAGTCCCAGCAGTCCCGAGACGGTCAGGGTCAACAGCAGTGAGGCGACACGAAGTCGCTTCGGCCGGAAACTGTCGGTGTGCCACCACCATCGCCTCACGCCGAAAAGCAGCGCAAAGAAGATCACGTAACCGGTCAAGGTGGGCTGGGAGTTGTGGACCAGCTCGAATGTGCCAACCGAGTCGACCAGCCCGGAGTTCTGGGTTTCGCTCAACGGAGGCAGGTCGATCAACAGAACCCGGTGCAACCACCAGCCGGCGGCTCCGGCCCCTCCACCGAGCAACAGCAGCGACAGCCTGCGGAGATGCAGGCTCTCGGGGCCGGTTCCCTCCCAGGCCTTGGTTCCGATCAACATGGCCCAGGACGCCACCAGGGTCGTCAACCCGTAGGCGACGGCGGCCAGGGGGGTCGCCGGGGTGCCCTCGTCAAACATGCCGATCCACCATCCCCCTCCGGCCAAAAGGCCCGAGAACAGGATCGCCGCTGTCATCGCTGCGGTCGCTTCCAGGCCGCGGCGGGACAGGGAGATGCTGCGTGGCGAAAGCGGTCCGAGCGGGTTGGCATCGTACGAGGTGGGTTGTGGTGGCCGTCCGGGACGGGTGTGTGAGGTGAGCCCGGTGGGCGTGGCCGACACTGCCCCGGCTGTTTCGGCTGATATCACCTTGGCTGTTACTGGCTGCGCGAGGTTGTTACCCAGGCTCGGTGGATCTGCAACGACTTCGGGTGGAGGCGATGGGGAGACGGGGTTACCGGCCAGGGCGGCATCGAATTCCTCGAGGAGGGTGCCGAGGTTCGCGGTGCGTTCGGCGGGGTCTTTAGCCAGCGCGTGGGCGAGTACAGGACGCAGCGCGGGAGGCAGCGGTTGGAGGTCGGGCTGATCGGTGAGATGCCGATTGAGGATTTCCGCGGTGGTTTCCCCGTCGAAGGGAACGTGGCCGGTCAGCAGTTCGTAGACGATGGCCGCGGAACTGTAGACATCGATTTCGGGCCCGTACTCGCCCCGGGAAATTTCCGGTGCCATGTAGTAGATCGTCCCGATGCTCTCGGTCTGCGCTCCACGCTGGCTGGGAGTGATGATCTTGGAGAGTCCGACGTCACCGATCTTGACCTGTCCGGCCTCACGGTGAAGGTTCTGCGGCTTGAGATCCCGATGAACGATTCCCCGGTCGTGCAGGTAATCGACACCGGCGGCCAGCCCCTTCAGCCAGTTGCGGACCTCGGTGGTCGGCATCCCGTCGGGGAACTCCTCGGCGAGCACGCCGTCGAGTGTGGCTCCACTGACGTACTCCATCACGATCCACACGTCACCGTCATCATCGCGTTTGATGTCGTGGATGCTGATCAGGTTGGGGTGTTTGAGGTTGAGGCACAATTCCGTGCCGCGGAGTTCGACTTCGGCGTGGCTGTGCAGCAGTTTCAGGGCGACTTCCTTGCCCCCGTCGCTGTGCGCGTAGTAGACCTCGCCGAAACCGCCTCGCTGGATGCCGCGCTTGATCGTGTAGCCGGCCAGTGGCGTGGTTTCGGGCGCGAAGGTGAATTTCTTCGTACTCATCCCATGGCTCCCCGTTGCGAGGAATCCGTCTTGAGTGGCTCGATGTGGAATCGCAGGTCCGGGCCGGTGACGACCTGCCCGTTCCCGATTTCCGACTCTCCCCGTAACCTGTGGCCGTCGACTTCGAGTGCCAGGCGGGGGGAACGGACCAGCCACTGCTGGTCGCGATGGATCAGGATCACCGAATCCTCCCATTCGGAACAGCGAATGTGGCAGTCTCGGCCTGGACCCAGCAGGCAGGTGTCGGCGACCAGGACGACGCCGTCGAGGCTGTGGGAGGGGCGGTGGTCGCTCTGGAACGAGAGTCGTGCCGAGCCGGAGAGAACGGTGGGGCGATGGAAGCCGAGTTGGACCGTGTGGCCGAGCGTGATGTCAGCGCCGTCGGTGAGCTCGGTCCATTCGACCGTCTGCCGCTGGTTGACACGGGTGGGACCGTGGGGCTCGAGCAGGTAACCGCCGTCATCGCGGTGGATGGTGGCGTGACGTCTCGAGAGGCTGGCCAGCAGTTGAATGTCGGCGGCGGCGGAGGTGGGGCCGCCGATGGTGACCGCCTGGCCGGTCAGCAGCAGGAATCCTCCAACCCCGTCGATCCACAGCAGGTGCCGGCTCTCGTTGGTCGAGCTCGGTTCAGCCGGGAGTGGGCGGGGGGCGGTCATCGGTCGGGTGTCCGTCAGGCCGGGCATCGGATGGTTGTCCTGTCCTTGAGGATAACGTGTTGTGGCCGGGCTGTGGGGGCTTGTGTTGGTTGTCGTCGGGCTGGTGGTGAGACCGCAGAGAGGCCGGGTCTCCGCGGCAGTCGCGAAGACCCGGCCCTCACCTACGCATCCGCTTAGCGGTCGTTGTCGGCCACCGATTCGTCAGCGGAGGACGATCCGGTGTCGGTCTTCGGGCCGAAGTAGTCGTCGATCCGGTTGGTGATCGACGCTTCGGTGCTCTCGGTCACTTCCTCGACCGGGATCAACCCGTTGACCTGGCCCTCGAGGCTGGCCTGCCGTTCGCGGACGTCGAGCTGCTTGTTGAGCTCGGCGATCAGCTTCTTGGCCTTGGCCAGTTTCGA
>DLVV01000140.1 GCA_003445035.1 Planctomycetaceae bacterium
CTGGTACTGGACATGCCAGCCGCGCGTTTTCAGCCGGATGCGGTAGAGGCTCTTGTCGACGGTGATATAGAGCAGGTTGCGGTCCTTGCCGATGCCGAATTCGACGTTGCTGGGCAGTCCGACCGCGTCGGCCTGGTCCTGTCCGATCGGACCGGTGGAGATGTAACCGACATTCACTCCCTTGAAGGGGTCGACGACCATCACGCCCGGTCGGGCGGCCTCGCGGACCGTCAGGTACAGGTAGCCATTCTCGTCGACGGTCATTCCGTCGCAGCCCTTCATCTTGTAGTGGGTGAAATCGACAATCGTGAACCGTTCGTTTTCCACCTGGCCATTCTTCTTCAGCCACCACCCGTAGATCTTCATGGGTCCGGGAGTCGGTGGCACCTTGGCATCGGGATCGATGTTGTCGGTGCCGTTGTCGTGGTCGGCGACGAACAGCATTCGGCCGTCGGGGCTGATGGCGATGCCATTGGGCTTGGAGATGTTGTGGGTGACTTCGAAGACCTTGCCATTCGGCTGGATGCAATAGACGGCCCGGTGCTTGAGTTCCCGCTTTTCGTCACCGACGTAACGCGGGTCGGTGAAGTAGATCCGTCCCTCGGCGTCGACACACAGGTCGTTGGGAGCGTTGAGTCGCTTGCCGCCGTAGTTGTTGGTCAGCGTCGTTTTCTTCTTCGACTTGACGTCTGTCCGGGACACCTGTCGGCCGCCGAACCCGGCTCCCTCGCAGGCCAGCAGGCGGCCCTTGGCGTCGAAGATCAGGCCGTTGGACTTGCCGCTTTTGCCACTGAAGACGGTCGTCTTGCCCGTCCTGGGATCGAATCGCTGGATCATCCCGTTGTCCTTGCCGAAGGGGATGTCCGAGAAGTAGATACTGCCGTCGGGTGCCACGGCGGGTCCCTCGGTCAATCCGCCTTCGATCTTGGCGCTGCGGGTGAAGAGCAGTTCGAGTTTCGAGTTTGACCCGACCAGGGCTTTGCCCTCGGGCGCGGGGATGTCGCCGGCGTGAGCCAGTGATGCGGTCAACAGCAGGGTGGTCAGCGAAACAGCCAGTCTCATGGTGATGTCTCCGGGAGATGTCGTGTTGATTGAGTGGTGTTCAGCGTGTTCGCTTGCCGATGCAGTAGATCGACTTGTAGGTCCGGACGAACAACTGCCCGTCTGACGGGGCCACGGCGGCCTTCATGTGTTCACCCATGCGGTTCCTGGCCAGCAGCTTGTATTCGGGTGAGGCCGCCAGGACGAAGACATCGCCTTCCTTGTTGCCGACGTACAGCCGGCCGCCGGCGGCCAGCAAAGTGCCCCACAGCGTCCCGCCGAGCCGCTTGGCCCAGACGACGTTGCCGGTCCGGGCCTCGATGCACTGGGCGATTCCGGTGGCGTTGGAGACGTAGAGGTGATCACCGACGATGACGCCCGATCCCACACGTTGCTGGTTCTTGGCGGTCAGCCAGAGGCGGTTCGATTCGGTGAGATCTCCACGCCCTCCCAGCTTGACGGCCATCGCCGGTCCCTGGTGACCGCTGATGCCCACGACCAGCCCGTCGCCGATCGTCGGCATCGTGTAGATCTCGGTTCCCAGGCCACCGCACTTCCAGAGCTCCTTGCCGGTCGTGGGGTCATAGCCCTTGATCTCGCGAGGCATCGTGACGATGAGTTCGTCTCGCCCGCCCACCCGGACGATCACCGGTGTCGACCAGGATCCGTAGAGGTTGCTGTTCTTGGCAAATTCGGGCGTGTCCCACACGGTGGCCCCGGTTTGTCGATCCAGCGCCACGAGGTGTGTCTTGACGCCCGGTCCCCGATGGACGATCACAAGGTTCTTGTAGAGGACGGGGGTGGTGGCCTGGCCGAAGACGTGGGTCAGCTTGCCGAGCTTGCGGTGCCAGACGACGTTTCCCTCGAAATCGCAGGCCAGGGCACCGGCCGATCCGAAGCTGGCGTAGACCCGTTTGCCGTCGGTCGTGGGCGAACCCGAGCAGAACGGGTTGTCCCGATGAGTCGTCTCCTTGCCCGGGAACGGCACGTCGTGTTTCCAGAGGATCTTGCCGTTGGCGCGGTCCAGGCAGATCAGTCGCCGGATCTTGCCGCCGTCGACCGGGCAGGTCAGGAACACGCGGTCGTTCCAGGTGATCGGGGTCGAGTTGCCTTCACCGGGCAACGCGGTTTTCCAGGTGACGTTGTTGGTCGGGCTCCAGGTGACGGGCAGGTTCTGTTCGTGACTGCGACCGGTGCCGTCCGGGCCTCGCCATGCGGGCCAGTTCGATGCCGAAAGCGGGGTGGTGGCCGAGAATGTCACGGCAATGACGATGACAAGCCCGCCTGCGATCCTGGGAACGAACACCATGAAGACTCTCCTCAATTGCCGGTACTAAGAGCATCGCGCCGAGTGGCTGAGTTATTGTGCCTGAGCTTCGATCGCCTTGCCACAGTCCCGGCACTTCAATCTCTTCCCCACCAAACCGGATCGGATCTTGTAGGCGCGACCACAGTGGGCACAGGTGATGACCAGCGAGCCGGTCGGTTGGTCCTGGCCTTTGTCCTCGAGACGGAATTCGCCGGAACTTTCGGCTAGCCCCGCCAGCACCGAATTGCTGACATCGGGCGTGATCAATGTGTCGGTGGCGATGTCGTCGAGCAGTTCTGCGATCGACTGATGACGCTGGTCGGGCGACTTGGCCATCATCCGGTCGAGCACCGCGACCATCGCTTCGGGGACATCGGGATTGAGTTCCCTGGGGTCAGGCGGTGGTTGTGTGGCGTGAGCGGTGATCTTGTCGGTCAGGGTGCCGTTGGGAAATGGCGGCGACCCGGTCAGCATCTCGTACCAGGTGCAGCCCAGGGAATAGATGTCGCTGCGGGCGTCAGCCGAGTGGCTGTCGTCGGCCTGTTCGGGAGCGATGTAGTCGACAGTTCCGACGACGGTTCCGACCTGTGTCATCCGCCCGCTTTCGCTGTCGGACTCGATCGATCTGGCCACGCCCATGTCGGCCAGTCTGGGGATTCCATCCCGGGACACCAGCAGGTTCGACGGCTTGATGTCCCGGTGGATGATATTCCCCTGGTGCAGGTAGCCCAGGGCTGCGGCCACCTGGCGAATGATCGAGATGGCTCGCTTGAGGGGAAGCGGTCCGCGTTGCTGGATCAGTTCACCGATGTCGACCCCGTCGATGTACTCCTGTGCGATGTAGTGGGTCCCTTCGGCGTTGCCGGTTTCATAGACCTCGACCAGGTTGGCGTGTTTCAGATCCAGGGCACATTCTCCTTCGAGTTGAAAGCGGCGGACCATGTCGGGGTTGATTGACATCTCGTCGCCCAGGACTTTCAGAGCCACCTCCCGGCCGGTGGCAGCATGGCGGGCCAGGTAGACCGATCCCATTCCCCCGGTACCCAGCAGGCGGCTGATCAGGTAGTCCCCGATGTGGTGCGGGTGGCCCGGGCCGGCCGGTGAATCGGAACCGGAGGCATCCTGGTCGGGAGGCTGTTTGACCAGCCGAAACACCGTCTGCCCGATCCGAAACGACTCGCCGAACTCCAGCGAGCATCTCTGGGTGGGCTGGCCGTCGAAATGGATGGGATTGCGGGCGGCGTCGGACTGTCGGACCGTCAACAGGCCGCCATCAAAGAGCAGTTCTGCGTGATCCCGCGAGATCTGCCGATCCCATCCGACGTCCCAGCCGGTCTCGGGGGATCGGCCGATTCTCACGGCCTGGCCGGTCGAGAACTCTCGACACCACCCCTGTCCGGGTTCGGGACCTTCGGCCACCAGGTGGGCCATCGAGGAATCTCTGGAACGCACTGCGGATCCGGCCGGCGAAGTCGTCGGCTGCAAGTCGGGCGGTTGAGGATACTCGATTCGCACCGTTGGTGCGTCGCCGGGAACCCGAGTTTGAGTTAGGCTGGCTGGCTCCAGCGAATTGGCAATCCGGCGGCACCAGGAAAGACACGGACATGTCCCATTCTCCAGTCGGCAACCTGATCAACGGTCAATGGTCTTCCGGTGACGGTCTCGAGCATCTGGATGTCACCAGTCCCCTGGATGGCTCGGTTCTCTCCAGCATCCCTCTCTCGACAACCGTTGAACTCGACCGGGCGGTCGAGGCCGCCACGGCGGCCTTCTCGGGCTGGTCGAGCCTGACGATCCGTGACCGTGCCCAGGTGGCTTATCGTTACCGGTCGTTGCTCGAGAGCCACACCGAGGAACTGGCCGAACTGGTGCACCTGGAGAACGGCAAGACGGTTGCCGAAGGGCGGGCCGAGGTGGCCAAGGCGATCGAGGTGACCGAGTTCGCCTGCTCGTTGCCGCAGCTTGTTGCCGGCGAGGTGCTGGAGGTCAGTCCGGGTGTCGAGTGCCGGGTCGATCATTGTCCGCTGGGCGTGGTTGCCTCGATCACCCCGTTCAATTTCCCCTGCATGGTTCCTCACTGGACGATCCCGATTGCGATCACCCTGGGCAATGCGTACATCCTGAAGCCGTCCGAGCAGGTCCCGTTGACGGCGCGTCGGAGTGCCGAACTGCTGGCCGAGGCGGGTCTGCCCGACGGGGTCTTCCAGATGATCAACGGTGATCGCCGGATCGTCGAAGCGATCTGTGATCACCCGGGAATCTCGGCGGTCGCCTTCGTGGGATCGACACCTGTGGCCCGGTCGGTGTACTCGCGTGCCACGTCCTCGGGCAAGCGGGCCCTGGGGATGGGCGGGGCCAAGAATCACCTGGTCGTGTTGCCCGATGCCGAGGTCGAGTTGACGGCCGAGAACGTGACCGAGTCGGCGACGGGTTGTGCCGGCCAGCGGTGCATGGCCGCTTCGGCTCTGATCGCAGTCGGAGAGGTGGACCACATCATCGAGCGGGTCTGCGAAAAGGCGGCCGAGGTCGTTCCCGGTCATAATCTCGGAGCTGTTATTTCGTCGTCGGCCCGTGATCGGATCGTGGGGTTCATCGACGAGGCGGAGGCAGCCGGGGCCCGGGTGCTGGTTGATGG
>DLVV01000255.1 GCA_003445035.1 Planctomycetaceae bacterium
TCGGCGCCGAATATTGAGTTTTCGGCGCCGAACCGCGACGATGGAACACGGTTTACGGCGTTCCTACGGCGAGGATGGTGGCAGTGCGTTTTCGAGGACTACAATCTCGCCAAATCCTGGCAACGACCGGCACACTGGCGATTCTCTACTGCATCGTCGTTCTGACGTACGTCGCGACCAGTCCGGACCTGCGGATCCGTTGTCTTCTTCTGGATTCGACTCGTCCATCGGACCTGCCCGACTCGGTGCAGGGTGTGGTCATGCGGAAGGTCCAATTGGATCAGGGAGGCGTGGCCCCCCATCTTCCGGTTCCATCCGAGGGTGACATCCTGACGCGAATGGCCGAGGCCCCGGTCCACTCATTTTTTGATTTCTCCCGGCAGATCACCCATCTTCGCCGGGCACCGCTGAAGGCGAACGGCCAATTGCCCGAAGGGGCCGACATCGCCGAACTGATGGACGTTGCTCCCGCGTTGATCCAGGACTCGGCCATGGTCCGATGGGTGCGACTGGAGTTCTACACCCAATCCCGAACCGGTGATCCCGAGGCCTCTCCCACCTGGGTACGAAAAGAAACGTATGTCCAGGTGCAGGACATTCCAACCTCGGACATCGTCCTGAGCCTGGTCTGGTTCCTGCTTCAATTGGGCGTGTTCGCCGTCAGTGCCCTGGCGGTGTGGCGGCGTCAGGAAGATCGCTCGGCGGTCCTGTTTTTCGGAATGTGCATCGTGACCCTGGTGGCCTTTGTCGGTGGCTTCCACTGGTGGCTGGTGGCTAGCAGCCTTTGGCTGAACGCCCCGTTCATCACCTGCGGTGTGTTGCTGCCAGTGGTGTCTCTGCACTTTTTTCTCGTCTACCCCCGATTGCGGTTTCCGCTCACGACCCACAGCCGCCCCACACTGTGGATTGGTTACACGATCCCACTTGTCTCCGGCCTGGTATTGCTCCTGCTGCTGGAAAGAGCGAGGTGGTTCAGCCGTTCCGGGGACGATGTCTCGGCGCTGGCATCGATGAAGTCCTGTCTTCTGCTGATTCGTGTGTTGATCGACGTGTTTTTGGCGTTCGCGGGATCCTGTTTCGTGGCCCTGCTGGTTGTGTTGGCTCACAGTCTTCGCATGACGCGGCATCCGATCGAAAAGAACCAACTCGAATGGCTGTTGTGGGCTGGACTGCTGGCGACGGTCCCGGTCGGCTACACGCTGTTGCTCGCCCTGTCCAACAACAACGACCACCGTGTCGAGTTCGCGCTCGGCTGGACCACCCGGTTCTCTATGTTCCTGGCCAGCCTGTCCTTCCTGTGCGCTTATGCCGTGGGAATCATTCGACACAAACTGATGCTGATCGACGAACTTGTCAGCCGGGGCTTGATGTTCTATATCGCCCGCGTCTCGTTGGCCGTGGGATTTGGCGTGGCGGTGTCAACGGTGCTGCTGGTGCTCGATGGCCTGGCCCACCAGCAGGACTCCGCACCGGGTGCCCAGAGAATCTTGACGCTGGGAACGATCCTGGTGGTGACATCGCTGATCCTGTTGTGGCTTCGTGGCCGCATTCAGCAGGTGATCGACCGCAGATTTTTCCGCGAGAAGTACCGCCTGCACACGGCAATGGAGCGAATCAACCAGGCGGTGGTGCGGGTTGGTGACCCTCAGTCCCTGGCCGACCGCATGCTCGGTTCGTGTCACGACGTGTTCCAAGTCCGCTCGGCGGCCATCTATCTGCTCGAGGAACGCCCCGACACATTTCGACTGGCCGCTGTGCGAGGCACCCCCGACCGGGAGGTGCCGTTGCAGGTCGTTCTCGAACCCGTATCGATCGAGCAGTTACAGACTCACGCACACATCCTTGGCCCCCGACAGGGCGGATCACAGGCCGAATCTGGACCGGCATGGCCGGTGATGCAGGCTCTCTCGGCCGAGCTCCTTTACGGCCTCGAACTCGACGGTCGGCTCGGCGTGCTTGTCGCTTTGGGCAGCAAACCGGATGAGACGACCTACACCGCCGAGGACCTGACGTTTCTGGGTGCCCTGGGGCAGATCACCAGCGTTGCGTTGCACAGCGCGAGAGTGCACCGGGACGTCACTCGTCTGAACGACGAACTCCAGGACAAGGTCGAAACGATTGCCGAACAGGAACGTCGGATTGCGGTCGTCGAGGCCCAACTTTCTCAAGCCGGCGACGCGGCCCTGTCGCAACCAGCAGCACCCCCCGAACGACCGACCGACGAGATCTTCCACCGCGAACCGATCATCGGCAGTTCTCCCGCTCTGAGCCGCGTCCTGCAAACAGTCCAGAAGGTTGCCAACAGCGAGGCGAGTGTTCTGATTCGCGGCCCCAGCGGCACCGGCAAGGAACTACTCGCCCAGGCGATTCACGAGAACAGTTCGCGACGAGACGGCCCGCTGGTGCGGGTGCACTGCGCGGCCCTCAGCACCAGCCTGCTGGAAAGCGAACTGTTCGGACACGTCAAGGGGGCATTCACCGGTGCACATCGCGACCGGGTGGGGCGATTCGAAATGGCCAACGGCGGCACCCTGTTCCTTGACGAAATCGGAGACATCTCCCTGGAGACCCAGATCAAGTTGCTGAGGGTTCTCCAGGCACGGTCGTTCGAACCGGTCGGCGGTGCACGAACAATCGATGTCGACGTCCGGCTGATCACCGCCACACACCAGGACCTCAAGGCACTGATCGAGGCCAACCGGTTCCGTGAGGATCTTTTTTATCGCCTCAACGTCATCTCGATCGAACTCCCCGGACTCTCGGATCGGAGAGAGGACATCGTCGAATTGGCCGTCCACTTCCTGAAACGCAGCAGCAGCCGGCTCAACAAGACAATCACCAACATCGACGAGTCCGCCTTTTCCGCGATGTTGAATTACGACTGGCCGGGAAACATCCGCGAACTGGAGAATGCCATCGAACGGGCAGCCGTGTTGACCGACGACGAGACGATCGGAATCGAAGATCTCCCCGAGGACGTCCGTGCCCAGGGTCCCGAGTCGCGTCCCGTGGTGCTCGCCGGGCGGGTGTCTCAACCGGCTGCCTCCCCGGAAAACGCGCCGGCAGCCCGGTCCGACGGTGGCGACGAACGGGACTGGTTACTCGACGCGCTAAGGGATTCCGGCGGAAACAAGGCCCGGGCAGCCCGCACACTGGGGCTTCCTCGCAGCACGTTTTTCAGCAAGCTCAAAAAGCACGGGCTCGACTGAACACGAGGCCAGGTCGATCAGAACGTCGGTCCGCCACCGCCGCCCTGCGACGGAGCTCCCTGTTCGATCCTCACTCCACCGCCCGACGACGTCGCCCCCCCGCCAATGGCCAGGGTGCCGCTGGCGATCTGTTGTCGCCTCGTCGCGTAACGGATGATGAATGACGGCCACGTGGTGTTGCCATGAGGTCCGATGCCCTCGCCCGTGGATGGGCGAATCGTGCGGGGACCGTCGAAGATCTTGCCGCCGCCGCTTCTCTTGAGCGTCTCTTCGGAGACCCACTGCGTGAAGCCAAGCCACTGGCGGTCGGGTGCCACGATGTTCAGCAGGTTTCTCCGCTCGGGGGTGAATCCCCAGAAGTTTCTCGGGAATGGACCGGTGTGCAACGCGGTCAACAGGAACGCCATCGTGACATAGCCGGCCAAAAGGCCACCGCCCCAGCGTCCGAGTCCGTAGGCAAGGCGATCGGAGGTGATGAAACGGGGCGAGATGCGGTCGGTGAGGGTTCGGAGACCGAGCACGAGTCCGGCAAACAGCCCCAGCAGCGCGAGGATGTCACAATGGCTTCGCCACCACAGGCTGCTCCCCAACCCCTCGAGCATTCCGGCCACGGGTTCGAAGAAGTTCATCGCCAGCAGCCCGCTGAAGATCACGATCAGGCTCGTCAACGCGGCTCCCCAGATTCCCTCGCTGGCAACGCTCCAGGTGACCAGCCCGAGGATGATCAACAGCAAGATATCGATTCCGCCCATGGTTTCGTCCCGTCGCTCTACTTGACGACCCGCAACAGTTCATCGACCGAGGTGACGCCGCGGACAACCAGTCTCAGCCCTTCCTCTTTCATGTACAGCATGCCACCCTTGCGAGCTTCGGCCCGGATGGCCGTCATCGCCGACTGGTCACGGATCATGTCTCTCATCCGGTCGTTGACCGGCAGCAGTTCAAACACCCCGATTCGGCCGCGATAACCCAGTCCGCCGCACGCCGGGCACTCGGTCTCGGGATTCTTCGGCGGCCGGTAGAACTTGCTGATCCGCTCGGCTGGCAGGTTCGCCTGCCGAAGAAACTCGGGCTTGGGCTTGTACGGTTCCTTGCACTGCGAGCACAGCCGGCGAACGAGTCGCTGGGCGAGGATTCCCGAGAGCGAACTGGCAAGCATGAAGGGCTCGACCTCGAGATCAATGATGCGGTACAGGGCGGTGATCGTGTCGTTGGCGTGGACGGTCGAAAACACCATGTGGCCGGTGTTGGCCGCCTGGCAGGCGATATTGGCCGTCTCGACGTCCCGGATCTCCCCGATCATCACCACGTCGGGATCCTGCCTCAGCACGCTGCGAAGACTCGAGGCAAACGAGTTGCCGGCCCGCGAGTTGATCTCGATCTGGTTGACATTGTCGATGCGGTACTCGACCGGATCCTCGATCGTGATCACGTTGCGTTGAAACGTGTCGATCTCGTTGAGTGCGGCATACAACGTCGTCGACTTGCCGGCCCCGGTTGGTCCACAAACCAGCAGCAAGCCGTGTGGCTGGTGGATCACGTCGCCCAGCCCATCCGTCATCTGCTTGCGGAGGCCGAGGTCATCGAGTGTGCTGACCGAGTTGGACTGGTCGAGAATCCGCAGGCTCAACTTCTCACCGTAGCTGGTCCCCTGGGTGGCGACGCGGAAGTCGATCCGGCGGCCTTCTGTCGCCGCCTGGAAGCTGCCGTCCAGTGACCGCCGCTTCTCGGTGATGTCCATCGCCCCCAGCACCTTGCAGACGTTGACCACCGCATTGCCGACCGCGATATCGAAGGGCTCCATGGCGTAGAGCACTCCGTCGATCCGCATCCGGACCGAAACCTGTTCGGTCTTCGGCTCGAGGTGAATATCGGTCGCACGGCGAACGATGGCATCGTAGACCAGTTCCTTGGCCGCCATGTAGCCCCGCGAATTTTCGACCTGGCGGCTGCGGCCATCGTCACCACCCCGCCCATCGGACTTGCCGATGAACTGGATATCCGGTCCCGATGACACTTCCGCGGTTCGCCCTCCACCGACGGGCAGACCGAGCCGCCTGAGAATCCGTCGGAAATGAGCGGGGGTCATCACCTTGGCCGAATCGGGCACCTTGGCATTCCGCTCGATGACGTAGAGCCAGTTCGGAATCACGTAGGCCAGCAACAGCATCGGAAAACCGAGTAGCCTGGGAACGCACAGCGCGCAGAGGAATCCGATCCAGCCGCTGGGAATCACCACCGCCGTCCAGAACTCGTTGCGAACCTGCAGTGCCTGGCTATCGTCATCGACCCAGTAGCAGGTCCAGGTCCACAACAGGAACAGGCCCAGCAGCGGGATGTAGAGCAGGGGATTCAGGTAATTGCCACCGCCCTGGCGGATCGCCGAGCGAGGATGCGGCAGGACGATACCCCGCGAAAAAGCCTCGGGAAATTCCGGCAACCCCCTCCCGGAGACAGACACGGCGACCGCCTGCGCCTCGCCGGAGCCTTCGGTTGGGCTGTTGTCCGGTGCCGGCGGCTGGGCCCTTGCGATCGATGCCGCGCCGGGACCTCCCGGTATCGGGAACGGCAACAGGACGGCCACCAACAGGCTCAACACCAACAAGAACCGTGGACCGTTCACACCAGAGTCTCCCGCGGCCCCCCTCACCAGTCGGGCCCCGCTCAATGCACGCTACAGAATAGCTGCCGCCTTCACATCAATGCCCTTGAGCATCATCTTCAGTTCCTCGACCGACCCGGACACCTCGAATGCCGCAGCCCGGCTGATAAATTCGTCCTCGATGAAGTTATACAGGCTCTCGTTGAACAACTGCATTCCCTCGTCTTTGCCGATCCGGATCGCATCGACCAGCTTCCCATCTTCCCCCTCGAGAATCAGCTTCCGGACCGTGGGATTGAACTTCATGATCTCGACGATCGGCACCCGCTTGGGATCCTCCCTGACCGTCGGCACGAGCTTCTGGGCAACGATGCCCTTCATGTTGAACGCCATGCTGCTTCGCAATGCCCTGTGCATGTCCTGTGGGAACAGGTCCAGGATCCGGCCGATGCAACTCGGGGCGGTCGACGCGTGGATCGTGCCGAAAACCAGGTGACCGGTCTCGGCCGCGTGCATCGCCGTCTCGAAGGTCTCGGCGTCACGCATCTCGCCCACCAGCATCACGTCGGGGTCCTGGCGAACTGCGTGCTTCAGGGCGATCTCAAAGTCCTTGACGTCCAGGCCGACTTCCCGCTGATTGATCAGACACTTGTCCGGTGTGTAGACGAATTCGATCGGGTCCTCGATCGTCAGCACGTGTTTCCGGTAGTTGGCGTTGATCCAGTTGAGCATCGAGGCGATCGTCGTGCTCTTGCCACTGCCGGTCACGCCGGCCAGCAGGATCATGCCCTGGTCAAACTTGCAGAGTTCTTCCATCGCCGATGGCAGATACAGGCCCTCGAAGTCGGGAATCCACCGCTCGACCTTCCGGGCGACCATGCCCCAGTTACCCAACTGGATAAACAGGTTCACGCGGAATCGCCAGGTCTCGCCCTCGTATTCGACGACATGGGCGAAGTCGGTCCCGCCATTCTCATCAAAGATCTTGCGACTCCGCTCGTCCATCATCGGACCGAACAGCTGCTGCATGTGCTCGCGTTCGATCGACTCCATCTGCAGTTCGCGGAGCGTCCCCTTGACCCGCAGGATCGGCGCCTTGCCCACCTGCATGTGGAGGTCCGAACCGTCGTGCTTGATCAACTGCCGGAAGATCTTGTCGACTTCCAGCTCGTCACCGCCTGCGACTGACTTGGGGGGGGCATCGAGTTCTGTGGCCATCTTGTTCTAGACTCCCTCTGGACTCGGTGGGGCGAACCCGGCCGTTCAGGCTGCCAGTCCGTCGGTTCTCACCACGACACCACGGTCAGCGAGAAACCTCTTGGTCTCAGCAATCGTGTACGTTCCGTAATGAAAGATACTCGCCGCCAGGGCGGCACTGGCACCACCGGTGGTGACGACTTCACACAGGTGTTCGGGCGATCCGGCTCCGCCACTGGCGACAACCGGGATCTTGACGGCCGCCGAAACGGCCCGCGTCATGGGGATATCATACCCATTCTGAGTACCGTCGGCATCCATCGATGTCAGCACAATCTCACCGGCCCCCAGCCGTTCGGCTTCGACCGCCCACTCAACCGCCTCGAGCCCCGTCGGCACCCGTCCGCCGTTGACGTGCACCTCCCAGAACTCCTCTCCCTGGCGGTCCACCCGCTTGGGATCGATGTTGACCACGATGCACTGGCTGCCAAACCGCAACGCCGCTTCGCGGACCAGGTCCGGATCACTCACCGCCGACGAGTTGATCGAAACCTTGTCGCAACCGGCTTCGAGCAGGCAGCGAATGTCGTCCAGGGTGCGAATTCCGCCGCCCACCGTCAGCGGCATGAAAATCACCTCGCTGGTCCGTCGGACCACCTCGAGCATGATGTCCCGACCCTCGTGGCTGGCCGTGATGTCCAGGAACACCAGTTCGTCGGCTCCCGCCTCCTCGTATCCGGCCGCGATATCCACCGGGTCGCCGGCATCGCGAAGATTGACGAAGTTCACGCCCTTGACCACTCGGCCGGCGTGCACGTCCAGGCAGGGAATGATCCGCTTTGCCAGCATTGTGGTGGTCGTCTCCCACTCCGCATCACTCGAGCGACTCAACTGTATGCCTCGCCCCATCCAACGTCAATGTGCCACAATGGCCCCCGATCCCTGTCCGTATTGAATCCCATTCCCCCCTCACGGTCCGCCTCGATGATCCCCGCCACGCAACTCGACGAACTCCCCATCCGGGTCGGACTCGGGCAGTTCCAGCTCACCTCCGACTCCCTGCTGGCCTACATCAAGCAGTGCGGTGTCGACGATATCCAGATGAACACGGCACAGCTTCCCGGTGACAGTCGCTGGGAATTCGAGGACCTGGCCGGTCTGCGGGAACGGGTCAACGCCGCGGGACTTCGCCTGATGTCCCTCGAAAACGTCCCCGTCACGTTCTACGACAAGATCATGCTGGGGCTGCCCGGCCGGGACGAACAACTCGACCACATGGTCGCCACCGTCACCAACATGGGACGGGCGGGGATCCCCATCCTCGGTTACCACTTCATGCCGACCGGAGTCTGGCGAACCAGCAAAACCCAGGCAGTCCGCGGTGGCGCCCTGGCAACCCGTTACGACCACCAGTTGGCCACCTCCACAGACGATGACCGTTTCCAGCACAAGAACTCCACGGCCCACCCCGACCGCGACTACACCGTCGAGGAGATGTGGGAGAACTACTGCTGGTATCTCGAAAGAATCCTGCCGGCGTGCGAGGCGGCCGGCGTCCGGTTGGCCCTGCATCCCGACGACCCCCCGGTGGACGCCGCGCTGGGTCGTGTCCCGCGACTGTTTCACGGCTTCGACTGCTTCCGCAAAGCACTCGAAACGTTCGACTCACCCATGCACGGGCTGAACTTCTGCCACGGATGCTGGTC
>DLVV01000054.1:0-4295 GCA_003445035.1 Planctomycetaceae bacterium
GCTGGTCGACCCGGCGGCGGTCGTGGCGGTGATGGAAGTGATCGGACAGCGGTTTGCCGAGGGGCAGCCGACGACGCTGATCAAGGTCTGCGAACGGACCGGCCTGCCCGAGCAGACCACCTCGAAGATGTTTTCCGGCCTGGTCCTCGAAAACCTTCTCCACCGCCTGGACGGGCCGACCGACACCGTCACCCTCTCCAAGCCCCCCGACCAGATCACCGGCGTCGAATTGCTGGAGGTCGCATTCCGGCTGGTTGATTCGGGACAACCCACCGACGGTTCGAAGCTTCTTGACCGGCTCAGGCAGGCCCAGCGGGATCTGGTGGCGACCACGTCACTGGCCGGTTTGCTCGAGGAGGCATGACGGGGACGGCGGGAGCCGAGCCGATTCGCCTGCTGGTCGGTGATGGCGATGGTGATGGCGCCGCACCCACGTTTGATCGCGTCGAGGAACTCCTGGCCGAAGCCGAACGGTCGGTCGAGATCTTCATGTTCGTCTGGCGGAACGACGAGATCGGCAACCGCCTGGGCCGGGCCGTGTTGGCGGCCGCCCGGCGTGGAGTCCGGATCCGGATCAAGAAGGACGTTGCGGCGGTGATGTATGAGCGGATCGAGATGAACCGCAAGTCGTTCTTTCACCTTCCACTGCCGGCACTCCGCCGCTGGAAATTCCGGGTCTTCGGCCTGACGTTTCCCGATACGTACGTCGAGGACGATTTCGACGACGAGGTGGGGGCGGCCGTGATGGCTCACCCGAACGTCGAGATCGACTGGGTCAATCACACACACACCAAGTACTACATTTTCGATGAACGCGTGATGCTGACCGGGAGCATCAATGTCGAGGACCGGCATCGTGGGTACCGGGACTACATGTTCGAGATCGCCGGGGAGGAGCACGTGCGGCGGTTTCGTGAGCGTGATGCGGGGAGTGTTGAACTGGACCCGGAACGTGAGATCGACTTTCTGCTCAATCGCATCACAACCGACGGTCACGAGTTCGAGATCAAGCCACGGATGATTGAAGCACTCGATGGAGCTGTCGAATCGGTCTACATCGAGATGGCCTATATCGGCGATCCGGACATCAGCCAGGCAATTGTCAACGCGACCGGTCGTGGGGTCGAAATCACGATGCTCTTCTCCCGGGAAGCCAACATCGGTGACGACATCAACTGGCGTGCTCTGCACGAGATCTGTCGCCGGGCACCGGTGCAGGTGGTGATCACCGACAAGATGATCCACTCGAAACTGATACTCATCGACAATCGTCGGGTCATCGCCGGTTCGGCCAACGTCTCGGTTTTCTCGATGAGGAAGGCCGTCGAACTCGATGTGGTCGTCAGGGGGTTGCCCCAATTCCTCGAATCGGTGCGGGACGAGTCACGACGTCGGGTTGCCGAAAGTCACCCGGTGGAGTCACCGGGTGGGCTCAAGCCCTACAACCGGGTGCTGGCGGGATTGCAGCAGTTGCACCAGTGGTTGACCTGAGCCGCGGCATCACGTCACAGGGTGATGCCCGCTCCGAAGCCGATCGTTCGAGGCACTTCCAGGCAACCGTCGACATAGGTCGGCGGTTCGGTAAGTACGTCCTCGGCGTACAATCCGGGGCCGACGAGGTCGCTGGCCAGAGTCAGTCCCCGGATCGATGCGGCCAACTGCACCTGCGCTAGTGTTCCCGGTCCCATTTCGACAGTGCTCCCCAGCAGCAGTCCCACTCCGGCCGTTTCGGCCATCTGGGCGATCTGGCGTGCCTGGAAGATGCCCCCGCATCCGGTGGTGGCGATGTTGAAGACGTCGAGGGATTCGTGCCGGATGTATTCGAGTGCGTCAACCGGAGTGCTGACGTGTTCGATCAGCCGCACGTCGACCTCGCGGCGGACCGCGGCGATCTCGGCCGGGTCACGCCCCCCGACGGGTGTCTCGACACCATCCAGGTCGAATCTCGCCAGCCGTCCGATATTGGTCACCGCCTGGTCCTGGTCCCAGCCGCCGTTGGGGTCGATCTTGATACTGGCCTCCGGGCCGGCTGTGTCTCTCATGACCGCCAGTCGCTGTTCGTCGAGATCGATGTCGACACCGACCTTGAGTTTGAAAGCCGTAAACCCCTCGGCACACTTCTCGGCGATTTCCTCACGAAGCAACTGCAGATCATCGCGGATGAAGGCCACCCACGAGATATGGATCCGGTCTCGCCATTCACCGCCCAGCAGACGGCACACCGGGGTGCTGGTCGCGTGACTGACCAGGTCGTAGCACACCATGTCGAGTCCGGCGCGGGTCAGTCGGTTCAGCGATGATCCGCCGATGCCGGGTGGGTCGGGAAACGTCTCGGCCCAATCGGCGTGGTGTCGGGCGATGTCGACCGGGTTGCGATCGACCAGGGCCGCGGCGACCTTTTCTCGCCAGGTGTCCACTTCCGGAACCTCGTCTGGCTCGATGTCCGAAATCTCGCCCCAGCCGATGTGTCCGGTGTCGGTCGTGGCCCGGATGAACAGGAACGGCGAGGCTTCGACCACCTCGCGGGCCCCTCCGCCCTCCTGGGCGATCTGGGTGGCGTAGCGTCGACGCACGTTGAAGGGTGTCAGCTCGACATCGATGATCTTCACTGTGCACCGCCGTTCTTTCGGGTGGGCAAGGGAGCCCTGACCCGGGTCCGCCAGTCGGCCAGCAGGGCTTGGAGCCGTTTTGCGATCTCCGGCTCGGTCTCCAGCAGGTTCTTCGTCTCGCCGATGTCCTTCCCGGTGTGGTACAGCTCGCGGTGGCCGTCCTCGAAGAACTCGATCAATTTCCAGTCGCCCTGGCGAATGGCCCCCGCGGGAGTGGTCCGCCAGGCTCCTCGGCGACCGTAGGCCTGCAGGTAGCCGGGGAAGTGCCAGAACAGGGGCCGTTCCGGGAGGCTCTCACCTTCGAACAGCTTCCGGATGCTGACACCGTCGCGGATCTGATCGGCCGGCATCGAAGCACCGGCGATCCCGGCGAGCGTTGGGTAAAAGTCGACGGTGATGACCGGTGTCGGGCAGGTCGAGGCGGGCCTGGTGTGGCCAGGCCAGCGAACAATCATCGGCACACGGATACCGCCGTCGTAGAGCATTCCCTTGCCGCCCTTCAGTGGAGCATTGTCGGTGATACCGTTGGGAAGTTGTCTGTCGGCCGATCGGTATCCGCCCAGCCCGCCATTGTCGGAGGTGAAGATGACCAGCGTCTGGTCGCGGATTTTCATTTCGTCCAGAGCGGCCAGTACCCGCCCGACGCCCTCGTCCATCGTTTGAACCATCGCGGCGTACTTCGGGTTCTTGTGTGGACCGGCCGCCGGGCGGCGGCCGTACTCGGCGGCCAGCTTCGGCTTGGCCTGGATCGGGGTGTGCACGGCGTAAAAGGGCAGGTAGAGGAAGAACGGTTTGCCAGGCGACCGTCGGACGTGTTGACGGATCACGTTGGCCGCCTCGGTGCTCAGGCGATCGGTCAGGTGCTCACCCTTGGGCCCGTCTGTCAGTTGAGGGTTTTTGTAGGGGGTGAAGTAGCCACCGCGGGGGGAGCCGGTCCGATTGCCGCCGAAGTTGATCTCGAAGCCCTGCTGCTTCGGGCCGGCCATCGGAGGAGATCCCAGGTGCCACTTGCCGAAGTGGGAGGTGGAATACCCGGCGACCCGGAGAGTTTCGGCCAGTGTGACGATGTCGGCATCGAGGACGGTTTTGTTCGGGACGGGGACCAGTTGGCGAAGCTTGGCCATGCCGCGGGCCCCGCTGCCGACGGTGTAGACACCATGCCGCGGCGAATACTGGCCGCTCATCAGGCAGGCCCGGGTCGGGGCACAGTTGGGGCCACAGGTGTAGGTCGAGGTGAACCGCATGCCGTCACGAGCCAGGCGGTCCAGGTGCGGGGTTCGGTGGTAACCGCTGCCGAAGCAGGCCAGGTCGGTCCAGCCCAGATCGTCGGCAACGATCAACACGATGTGGGGCGGAGCGGATCGTGCGGGGGCGGCCAGCACGGTCAGCAGCAGCAACAGCGACAGGCGAAGCGATGGTGACATGGTCATCGGAGGAGGGGATTCACTTCTTGATTTCCAGCAAGTCAATCCCACGGCGGTCCTTGCGGATCCTCAGCCTCAGCCCCCAGATGGCCGTCTTCTGCTGTTTTCCGCGGGGGTCGTAGTAAACGACGTAGATGGATCCGTCGGCCAGTTCGGTCCCGATGGCGTAGACATAGACCGAGCCGTCGACGGGGAACCCGCGGTCGCGGGCCGGGGTGGTCCATGTGTGGCCGTGGTCGTCACTGAAGATGATCTGCAGGCC
>DLVV01000054.1:4687-9888 GCA_003445035.1 Planctomycetaceae bacterium
ACCATCTTGATCCCCGTCGCGATCGGCTTGCTCCAACTGCGGCCGTCATTGGTCGAGAAGGCCAGTTCTCCGTTGGGACGGGCGACCATCACGATCTGACCGTTGGTCGCCCGTGTGATGGCCGGTTCGTCGAGTGCACCGATGGTTCCCTTCAGTCGCGACGCGAACTGCCAGCTCTTGCCCTTGTCGTTGCTGCGATAGACACCCAGTTGCTCGGGACCGGTCCAGGTGTCCTTGCCGTAGGTGCTCAGCAGCAGTGACCCGTCGGGAAGAATCACCGGCTTGCCGCACATGCGGTCGTAGTAACCGAATGGTGAGGGCATGAAGACCGGCCTGGACCAGTTGCGGCCGCCGTCGGTCGATCGAATCGATGCGACGCGGCTGTTCTTGTTCCGTCCCGGGGGTGGCTTGTCGTAGCCGTACCAGTTGTCGATGACAAAGAAGACGCAGACCAGGGTGCCGTCGTCGAGTTCGACGATCACCGGGTGCCGGTCGTCGCCGGGCGAATCGACAAGCGTGACCGGGCGGGACCAGCTGCGGCCGTTGTCTTTCGAGCGGCACCAGAGTCCCCGGCCGCCGGTTGGTGCGTCGATCTTCTCGGGAAAGCCGCCCCGGATGTATTGCTTGAGCAGTGGGGGCTTGACGTCGATCGGGGTCGGGAACGACACGTGCCAGTATCCGGCCGAGAACGAGCAGAGCAGGTCACCGTTGCGGAGCCGGATGACCGATTCCCAGCCGATGAACCCCGTGCAACCGGGGTAAGTCGGGTGCTCGTTGACATTCGGGCCGGTGATCATCCGCCGCAACTTGCGGTAGTCGCCGGTCGAGGCGTTCTTGACCACGCGGACGGCGAAAGCGGGTTCGGCCGAGTGCGCGGTGGGTGAGACAGTCGAGACGGCTAACCAGAAGGAGGCCAGCATCAACAGTCGATGGGTTTTCGCAGGCATGGTCGATGTGTTCCGGATCGGGCTGGCGAAACTGTCAACGCGGGATCATCGATCGGAAGGGGCTGAGAGGTTGTCGGAGCGAGAGAGAGATCCCGTGGGAGGCTTGGGAGCCTCGGACGCGATAAAGCCCTTCAAAACAAAACCGCAGACGACACTGATGATGACCAGGGCCAGGAACGGCAGCGGCGCCGACTGTTGTTCGAGACCGGTCTGGAGATTGACGCCGAAGATGGCACTGAGCGTCGCCAACGGAAAAAAAAAGGCGGCGAGAATATTGAGACGATGGGCCGAGACGGCCATCTGGTATCCGGCGGTGGCCTGGGATTCGGCCTGCAGTGCGGCGGTGTAGCCGAGGGTGTTCTGGGCATCCTGGTAGGCCAGTTCGGCCATGCGTTCGATCTGGTACGCCCGGTCGCGGCAGACGAGGATTTCTTCGCTTCCGGCGAGCAATTCGCGAGCGTGCTGCAGGGCGGCGTGCAGGTTGCGGCTGGCCCGGACCAGTGGTGCCAGGGCCGTGATGTCGGCGTGCAGTTCGCTGGCGTTTTCGTCGACGGGCTCTCGCTCGTCGATCTCCGCAACAATTTTCTCGTATTCGGCCAGGTGGGCGTCGAGCGAGTGGCAGGGTTTTCCGGTTGCGGCGGCCGCCCACGTTCCATCGGGACTCCGCCAGAAAAAGCGGCCACCACGGGCGGCGTGGTCATCGGAGGGGGGGCCGTGCAGCACCAGCAACAGGTGCCCCTCGTGCACCATCGCACGTTGTCGCCCGGACGTGACGCCCAGTCGGTCGCGGAAGATCTGTGGGATGTCCCAGGACGTCGGGAGCAGCGAGCGATCGGTGGACATGGCTGTCTCCGGGGATCAGGAGGCCGATCCGTCGACGTGACTGCGGACGTGGGCGGCGACGTTGTTGAAACACTGGATCATCAGGGTCACGTCGACGCCGTAGCAGATCCAGTCCAACCCGTAATCCGCCCATTGGGCGACCGACTCCGGTGCGGAACCGATGGAGACCCCGGTGGCCACGCCGGCCGCCTTGGCCCGTTCGACCACGTGTTTGACCGCTTCCTCGACAGCCGGGTGGCCCGGTTGGCCGCGGTGGCCCAGTGACGCCGAGAGGTCCATCGGGCCGAAAGCCAGGCTGGCCAGGCCCTCGACCGCAACGATTTCGTCAATGTTCTCGACCGCCTCGGCCTGCTCGATCTGTACCACGACAATGATGTTCTCGTCAGCGTCGTCGCAGAACTCGACCGCGTTCTTTCGCCCGTAATCCAGGGGACGCAGTGGTCCGAATCCTCGTTCCCCGGCCGGCGGGTAGCGGCAGGCAGAGACCGCTCGGCGGACATCCTCGGCGGTGCGGATCATCGGGAAGATCACCCCGTCGGCCCCCAGGTCGAGCACCGGCTTGACCAGCACCGGGTCGTTCCACGGCACGCGGACCAACGCCGCCGTGTCGGTTCCCTTCAGGGCCATCATCATCGTTTTGATGCTGTCCAGGGTGAGCGAGGAGTGCTCGGTATCAATCCACAACAGGTCCGCGTCGGGACCCAGTGCCTCGGCGGCCTGGGCGTCGGAGAGGCTGATGCAGGTGCCCAGGCACAGCTGGCCACTGCGGATCTTCTTGATAAAAGGGTGCATCGTCGAAATGGCTCCGGGCGGAAATTCGCGAAACCGACAGCATACTCGACACGAACCGTACGCGTCAGTCAGTCGCCTCGGCTCGAAACAGTCGGTACCATGCTCGGGTCACACGCAACACGTTGACAGTCACAGGAGCACAGTCCGTCATGCGGTCGATCGTTTTGCCCGTTCTCCAGGTCCTTTCCGTCAGCCTGATCGTCTCGTCGATGGCGGTCGCAGCCGAACCGGCCAACGGCAAGGTCGGTCCCAACGACTGGCCATGGTGGCGGGGGACAACCCGTGACGGTGTCGCCCGTGATTCCGGAGCTCCGGTCAAGTGGTCGGCCACTGACAACGTGGCCTGGAAGTCAGCCGTGCCAGGTCGAGGCCACTCGTCTCCGACCGTCATCGGGCCCCTGGTCGTGATGCAGACGGCTGACGAGGTGGCCAAGACGCAGTCGGTCATTGCGTTTGACCGCAAGAGCGGTCGCAAGCTCTGGCAGACCACCATCAACACCGGCGGCTTTCCCGGCCGCATCCACCGCAAGAACACTCACGCATCACCGACGGTCGCCGCTGACGGTTCACGGTTGTTCGCCACCTCCTACCACCACCAGGGAATCCATGTCACCGGATTGAACATGGCCGGCAAGATCCTGTGGCAGAAGCACGTCGGCCCATTCCGCCCGGACGAATACAAGAATGGTTACGCCGCCTCGCCGATCGTCCATGGTCAGAACCTGATCGTGTTGGCCGAGTGTGACGACAGCAGCTATATGGTGTCGCTCGACCGGGCCACCGGCAAACAGGTCTGGCGGACGCCCCGGCCGGCTCGCATCAGCTACTCGTCTCCCACACTAGGCATGGTCGCCGGACGCCAGCAGATCCTGATTTCCGGCTGCGACCGCGTGGCGGCCTTCAATCCCGAAACCGGCAAGGGGTTGTGGGAAGTGTCGGCGACCACGATGGCCACCAGTGGCACGATGGTGTGGCACAAGGACCTGGTGTTCGCCAGTGGAGGATTTCCCAAGGCCGAGACGATCTGCATCAAGGCCGACGGTTCGGGGAAGGTCGTCTGGAAGAACACACAGAAGTGCTACGAGCAGTCGATGATCGTCCATGGCGGATACGTCTACGCGATGACCGATCCGGGCATCGTCTTCTGCTGGCGGGCGACGGACGGGAAAGTCATGTGGCGGGAACGCCTGCGCGGCCCGATCAGTTCCTCACCGGTTATCGCCGGCGGGAACATCTACATGAGCAACGAACTGGGGACCACGTTCGTTTTCAAGGCGTCACCGACGAAGTACATCGAGCTGGGCCGCAATTCACTCGGCAACGAGGTTTTCTCGACCCCGTCAATCTGCGGCGGGCGCGTCTACGCGAGGGTGGCTCATCTGTCGGCTGGTCAGCGTCGCGAGATGCTCTATTGCATCGGCGACAAGACGACCGCTTCACGACGTTAGCCGGCATCGCCGGCTGGCCCGGTCAACGGCACCGACAGGTACACGCCGAATTCGCCGACGAAGTCGATCGCGATACAGGCGTGAACCCGCCCTTGCTTGTCGTCGAAAACGACTCGCTGGCCCACCGGGTACAGTGGCTGGTGCCAGGTGCCGGGGTGCAGGTTGATTCCATGACGGCCGTCGCAGTAGAAGGCGCGGAAGTCCTGCGGCGTGACATCGTCACCGGCCGGGGCCAACAACGCCACAAACGGGGCGCCGTCCCGGGGAAAGAAAATCTGGCTGCCGTCGGGGTGGTAATTGGCTTCACTGGCCAGGACCCGTGACGGGTCTCCCGGCGCGGTCTCGCTCGAGGCCGTTCCGGGATCGTCGAACCAGCCGGTGACGTAGTAGCCGTCGACGGCGTGATTGCGGCCCAGCACCATTTGGCCCTCGCGATAGACCTCGAACTCACCGCTGGTCACTCCGCCCTCGTTGCCGGTTCCCGCCACGACCGGCCGCCAACCCGGTTGAGGCCACGTCACGATTTCGACCTCGGCCTCCTCGAAGGACTCCTCCAGGCTCGCCAGGCCAGCCAGCGTGTCCGGTGTCGCGCAGACCAGGGGGACTTCGAATACCGAAACACCGGGCTCCTGGAGGGAACGGATTCGTTCGACCGGCGAGGTCAATGAGGGGGTGCGTGAGTCCATGAGGTGGTTTCCGGGGTTCGGTTCTCACTCCAGCAGCGCGTCGATCTCCTGCGACAACCGGTCGAAAGCGTTCCGGCTCAATCGCACGAATGCGTCGTCATCGGCTGGTGTGGTTGGCGGTGCGGATCCATCGAAGATCCGGTTGACGCGTTGGTCGTCCCGCGTCTTGGATTCCTTGATGCTCTCGGTTATCGTTCGCTCGCCGGCCCGTAGCTCTTCCAGCATCCCGGGGATGTCGGCTCGGCCGTCGAGGATCTGCTGTGCCAACGTCCAGTCGACGTCGTCGGTGTGCTCCTGCAGGCAGTCGTTCGCTTGCGGGCTGTTGGCGGCCACTCCCAGGAGTTCGAGTCGCTGCTTGAGGCGGCACAGAGCATACCAGTTGATGAAGAACCGGTAGGTCTCGACCGCGTTTCCCAGGCTTTTTCGGCTCATGACATTCTTGCCGAGCCCGGTGATGTCGTCGCCGGAATAGACCGGTTGATCCG
>DLVV01000054.1:10240-11795 GCA_003445035.1 Planctomycetaceae bacterium
CCTGCATCAGTCGGATTGTCCCCGTCGAAAACGTTTCGAAATCCAGGTTGTCGTGACGGGCCTGGTGCTGCTGTCTGTGTTTTTCGTCATTTCGCCGAATCTGGTAGAGACTGTGACTGAGCACCCAGGCCGGCGAGATTTCGTTGAGAGCCGGTGACGTGTTCGCGAAGACTTCCGACGGAGTGTTGATCAACGAAAAGGGGAACTCGACGCGTTGTGGCAGCGTGGTGACACCGGCAGCAATCACCGAGTGGGGTGCGGCGGTGAAATCGGCGGGAAATTTCACCAGGCTCCCCAGCCCGAAAAACAGTCCCTCGCCGCAGCGGATGGCCTGGTCGGCGGCCCGGCCCGTGTGGTTCGAACCGACCTGGGCCCCCGAGGCGATGTTGCCGCGTCCGGTCGGCCAGGTGGTGGCGATCACAAGCGACTGGTGATGTGCAGCGACACACGGGCCCAACAGCGACGCCGTAACCTCCCCCTGTCCGATGTGACAATTGGCTCCCACGAACGACTCGCGAATCAACGCGTTGTGTTCAATCGTGGCGTACTCGCCGATCACCGAGTCTTGCACGATCGCCTGGGTGGTGATCGAGGCTCCCCATTGCACGATCGATCCATGCAGGCAGGCCGCGTCGCTGATCCACGTGGGCTGCTCTTCGTCGGAGATCACGCAGCTGTTCTCGACGATCGTGACACCTCGCAACGCGGCGGCCCGACCGATGTAGGATGCGACGATTCGTCCCGAATCGTGCACCACTGCCCCCTCGTCAACAATTGTCCAGGTGCCAGTGGATTCGACGACGTACTGTTCCAGCAGGCTCTCGTAGTCGACACGGAAATCCTCGTCGTCGATTTGTACGAGCAATTCGGCGAGCATCGTCGAGTTCATTTCCGCGAAGACACCCAGTCGCTCGCGGCAGGCTTCAACACCCGGAGGCAAGGCCAGGTCACATCCGTAGAATGTCTCCGTTCCCCCGCAGAGACTGTCGGTTTGGACCACCGTCGCGTGAGAGGCGACCAGGGCTCCGGAGACCAGGCCGACCCGGTGGACCAGGGCTTCGTCGCCAATCTCGCAGTTCCTGAGCGTCGAGTCGTACAGTCCGGTGGGCAGGGCCACTCCGGCGTCGTACTCGGCCGGAGTGCCACTGAAGGCTCCGAGAACGACGCGGCCCAGGAACCGGTTGCCCGAGATGTGGTCTGTCGTGAATCCGGGTCCGACCTCGACCAGCGACCAGTCGGCCGACCGGTTGCCCTGCGCCGACAATCGCTCGATTTCCTCGTCGGTGAGCCGGCGAGTGGCGACGCCCAGCACCAGGCTCACGCCTTCCTCGGCCCAGGCGTGGACTGAAGCCAGCGTGTTGAGCAATTCGGATTGTTCCATCGCCAGGCGGATTGACTCCAGCAGGCGATGGGTGGTGTTGGGTGTCATGGTGCCGTAGCGATTGTCTCGGCCGGGTGCCGACCTGTTTTCTCTCATCACGTTATAATCACCCACCGAGTTGCCTGCACCGGGGAAAGTGATGTCAGACGGTTGGACAGGACCAAGATGTTGGCT
>DLVV01000418.1 GCA_003445035.1 Planctomycetaceae bacterium
CTGCTGGCCGGCCTCGGTGTCGGTGTCGGTGTCGGACTCGAACGACCCGATGTCGAATTCCCGATCTTCCAGTTCCCCGCCAACCAGATCCCCCGCATCGACGGGGACACCGCGGACTGGTCGATCGTCCCCGACTCCTACACGATCGGAACAAAACAACTCCGCGAGACGGTCATCGGTGTCGGCGACAAGCACGACCCGAAGAACCTCGACGTGAAGGTCAAGGTCGGCTGGGTCAAGGGGCTCAACCATCTCTACTTCCTCTACGAGGCCCACGACAACTACTGGGACTTCGGCCAGCCCGGCCTGCACAACGACATCTTCGAACTGGTCGTCGACGGTGATCTCTCGGGAGGCCCCTTCATCCGGCAGATGCACCCGAACAAGGAACTCCGCGACAAACTGGACACGCACTTCCTGTTCCACGGCGTCCACGCCCAGAACTACCACATCTTCACCCCGGCCGAGGGCAAGGACTGGACCATGGTCTGGGGCTGCCAACCGTGGATCAAGGACCTGCCGTACGCCAATGCCGCCACGAAGTACAACTTCAAGCACGGCAAGAGCGGAAAACTGGTGCTCGAGTTCTACGTGACACCATTCGACTACGCCCCGCCCCAGCCCACCCGGGCCATCCCTTCGAAACTGACCGAGAACAAGGTGATCGGCATGTCCTGGGCCGTGCTCGACTACGACGACGAGAAGGCCGGCACCTACGCCGGCTTCTGGAACCTCTCGCACAAGACGACCATGTATGGCAACGCCTCGGACCTGGTGGCCTTCCGGTTGATGCCGATCGAAAAACACCTGCGGAAGCCGGTGGAAGCCGACTGGTCGTTCCATGTGATCAGTCAAAAGGACCGGATCGTCTCGTTTCGAGACCGCTCCTACGGCGAGATCACGTCATGGAAGTGGGATTTTGGCGACGGCCAGACCTCGGCCAAGCGGCACCCGACTCACCGGTACAAGAAACCGGGCGAGTTCATCGTGACGCTGATCGTCAAGGGGCCCAAGGGGCAGGCGCGACGGGCCAAGGTCTGGGATGTCACACTCCCCTAGAAGTCACCTGGCTGACACGGTCTTTTCGGGGTCCGTCGACCAGATCACCGCCGAGGTGATACCCAGCGTACGTCCCGGTCCCCCCACACCCTTCTTGCCCCACTGCGCGCCGTAGTGGTACAGGAACAGCGTCAGGATCCGGCCGTCGGCCAACTGCAGCGAACAGGGGCTGTGCATGGACTGGTGCATGGCCCAGCGGAACAGGATGAACCGCTTGTCCCAGTCCCAGGTCCTGCCGTGGTCCCGGCTGACCACGGCCTCGATGCCGTGGTACACCTGGCCGTCCAGTTCTCCCATCCGTGCGGCGTAGGTCAGCAGCAACCGGCCGTCCTTGAGCTTGATGATGTCGCTGTGGACCTTCCCGTACTTGAAGTGCACCTGCCGGTGGGTCCACGTCTTTCCGTCGTCAGTCGACCGCGCCGTCGTCAGTCGCCTCCAGTGATCGCTGTACGAGGGATAGTCGGCCGGCTGCGCAGTGCGCAGTGCGACCACCAGTGCCCCGTCAGCAGCCCGCACGATCGCTCCTTCCGACGTCTCCCAGCCGGGCGGGAACCAATAGCCCTCGTTCCAGGTCCGACCCTGATCACGGCTGCGGCGAACCAGTGACTGTGCCCGCCAGCCGGTCGGGCCATGTGGAGCCACTTCGGCCGTGAAGATCGCCGTGACCACGTCTTTTTCGACCAGCACGCTGCCCTTGTGGTAGGTGATCTTTCCGTTTCTGAGCCTGGGGAACGTCGCCTTGCCGGTGAAAGACTTGCCGCCGTCGTTGCTGAAGGCCAGGAACCCGTCATCGTCCATCGGCAGCAGCATCAGTTTCTGGCCGCCCAGTGCCACCGGCTGTGGCCGCTCGAGACCATCGTGGAACAGCCGCGGCTGGCTCCACGTCCGCCCCTCGTTCTTCGAGTACGAGATGAAGCAGGAACGCTTCTCGTTGGTTGTCCCGTCGACCCACCCCGTTCCGACCATCGCGATCGTGCCGTCCCCCAGCCGACACATCGCCGCGAACTTCATCGAGTGCACCAGGAACGTGTAACTGATCCCCTCCTGGTACCGGAGACCCCCGGGGTACTCCTGCCGGATGCCGATCGGCATGTGCGGAGTGATCACGCGATTGGGATCGAACTCGGCACCGGCGTTGCGGGCTGCCAGAGTTTTCAGCCGATCCAGGGAAATGGTGTCCCGCGGCGTCGGCACCTTGGCCGGTTTCGACGCGTCACGAGCCGTCGGCAGCCCCGCCTCCTGGGCCCACCCGGGCACACCACCACAAACAAGAACCAAAATGGCCAAAGCAACGATCTTCATCGAATCAAGTCCTCGTCTGGAGCAACAAAAACAAACGACGCTTGTGTCAAACTACTTGCGACGATCCCTGGAGTTCGCGGCGGTTGTTGAAACACCCGCGATGTTGAATTCGGTCAGCAATTCCACCAGCGTCACCGTCGGCCGCATTTCCGAAGCAAACTTCCTGGCGGTCACCGACACCTGGTTGTTTCCCAGCTTCGGCAATCGTCGGCTCAATTCAAAGCGAATGGTCATTCCATCGCGTTTGGCGTCGGCCATCGCCAACGGCTGTCCGTTGAGAGCAACCTCCAGCGCGTCCCCTTTCTGCAGCCCCTTCATCACGACTCTCAGTGTGGCCGATTTCAGGATGTTCTCGTCGCGGCAGACGGCCAGATCTTCTCCAACATAGATGTCCGTCTTGTACGCCTTGCCGGTTTCCTTCACCTGTACGCCGCTGCCGGGAAACCAGGTGTTGGACATGTAGTGTTTGGGTCGCCCCCAGAGCGTGACCGGACTCTTCAGGTCCCGCAGCAGTGCGTAGTCGTCGTCCCGAAACGGGTAGTATTCCCGCTGCTCGGCACGTGCAGCGAAGAAATTGAACAGGTAAGTGTCCCGCTGTCCCATCGCGTAGTAGTTGGTCATCGCCGCCCGGTACATGGATGGACTGGCCTTGTAGGAATCAGGTCCGGCGACAACCCGGCAGCCGCTGCCGGTCTTTTTGGCCAGGTCGAGGAACTCACCCAGCGGCATGTGGAACTGGAAGTAACGATCCGGTGAAGCCGGAACCACGTAGTCGACCAGGTTGTCACTCATCCACGTCCCGATGTCGAACCCGTAAAACTGGCACAGTGCCAGCTTGTGCGGCACACGCGCGATCAGGAACCGCCGCCGCCCGTCGGCTCGTTTCTTGCGATCGAGCAAGGCCCTGGCCTCCCGAACCATCTCGGTCACCAGCTTCGCCTTGCCCCGTCCTGTCCCCTTGGCGAATACCACCGGCTGTCGCGTGAAATCCATCTCGAACCCGTCAGTCGCATAACCACTGATCAACTCTCGCACCTGCCCCATCCGATACTCGCGGACCTTCTTGTGCGTGAAGTCCAGTGCCCCGCCGTTGATGGTCAGATCCCGGTTCTTCAGCCAGAACTCACCGGTCAACGGATGCTCGAGCGGCGGCACCTTGTTCAGGAAATGGGTGTCATTCATCCGCAGCGAGGGTACGAATTCCAGGCCCTGTTGCGCGGCCCGTCGCATCACTGTGCCCAGCACATCGATCTTTCGGTCCCGCAGCATCGTCCCGATCTCGTGGAGACGATTGAAATACGTGAACCGCGGATTGCGACGAGTGTTCTCGACCTCGCGCCAACCGAGCGTTGAAGCCACCTTGGTCGGGTAGTAGGCCTGGTCGGAACCCATGTTGGCGCAAAACACCAGCGTCGTGACCCCGGTGCCAACCAGCACGTCGACGGGATAGTTCAGTTGCCGCTTGTGGAACGGCCCCTTGAGTAGAAACACCAGCCGGTCGCCGTCGTCGTTGTAGAAGAAGCGGGATTTCGTGATCGTCGCCTGCGGCCGCTCCGCCCGGGACGTGCCGGACATCAGGCAGCCTGTCACCACCAGCCACGTGAGCGAGCAGTTCCATCCGAATCCCGGCCTCTCATCAGCCTGTCGCAACGGTCTCATGGTCTCTTGTCCTCGTTCGCTAACTGGTCGCACGGTTTGCCAGGGAAATTGGTGTTCCAGGCAAGTTGATGATTGGCCAAGCGCTGCACTTGTAGCAGTATTCGCACCACGTCGTGTCGTCCTGGCTCACCAACCGGACAGCCTACCCGAACGAATCCGCGACTGCCCGGATGACGGCACTGCCACCAGTGTTGGGCCATCGTGATAAGCGACCGGGTTGCTTTCGTCAAAATGCTCCGGTACTTTTCGGCGCCTCGACACCGTAATGATCCGATTCTCTTCCGGAGCTTTCTTGAAATGACTCCACTCCGACGCGGCGCCCCCGGCTGTATCACCCTGGTGATCATCCTGTGTGGAGCACTTCTCCACGGTGAAAAACCGGGTCATTCCCCACTGAAAGCTCCCAAATTGAATTCCCGATTACGGGCACGCGAGACAGCACGGCCGAACCACGAGCAAGCCCTGCGTGTCGAAGTGGCCGCCGTGTCGGCCGCCAAGCCGATCGCCATCGGGTCGCGGCGAGAACTGTTTGTGGACAACCACCTGGTTTCTCACCTCACCGGTCGGGCCGAACTCCGCCTGCACCGGCCCACCGAATGCCCCGACGTCTTCGTCTGCAACAAACCGTGGGAGGGCAACATGTCCGGATACCCGGTGTTGTTTCAGGACGGTGACATCTACCGCATGTACTACCGGGCCGGGGACTGGCGTTCTCTGGGCGATCCCACGCACGAAAACTTCACCTGTTACGCCGAAAGTCGAGACGGCGTTCACTGGACGAGACCCGAACTGGGGCTGGTCGAATTCCGGGGATCAAAGAAAAACAACATCATCCTCACCGGAGATATTTCGCTCACCTTCGTCCCCTTCAAGGACACCAATCCCGAATGCAAGCCGTCAGAGCAATACAAGGCCCTGGCCGTCCTCGACAAGCCGACAAGAGGCCTGCATGCGTTCGCTTCCGAAGACGGAATCCGCTGGCAACCGATGAGTTCCAAGCCCCTGATCACCAAGGGCAAGTTCGATTCTCAGAACCTCGCCTTCTGGGACCCCGTACGCAGGCGGTACACCGCTTACTTCCGCGAGATGAGAGGACCGAACGACGAATTCGGGGCCAAGGGACCACAACTCGGCCTGGATCCCCAGGGACCGGCCCGCGACGTGTTGACCTCAACGTCGACCGATTTTCTCCAGTGGACCGAGCCACGCTGGCTCCAGTACCCCGAATCCCCACGAATGCAGATCTATGTCAACCAGATCCGACCGTATTACCGTGCCCCCCACCTGTTCGTCGGATTTCCGTGCCGTTTCATGGCCGGACGGGAAATCGAGAAAAATCTGCCGATCACCAAACACCCCTCCTACAAGTTTGGTTCGATCACCGAAACGCTGTTCATGACCAGCCGTGACGGCCTGACCTTCCACCGCTGGGGCGAGGCCTTTGTTCGACCCGGCCCCAGACGCGGCCGGTGGATCTACGCGGGAACCATGCCGGGATACGGCCTACTGGTCACACGGCCCAGGACCTCCGGCATGCCCGACGAACTTTCCCTGTACGTCAAGGACGGGGGCGGCTGGCCCTCCGGCGGAAAGGCATCCCGATTTCGCCGTTATGCTCTCCGTGTCGACGGTTTCGTCTCCGTGCAAGCTCCACTGAGTGGCGGCGAGGTCGTCACCAAGCCGATCACCTTCACCGGTCACCATCTCACGATCAATCTCTCGACCTCGGCCGCCGGAAGTGTCCGCGTCGAAGTCCAGGACGCCAGTGGACAACCGGTCAAGGGATTTGGACTGGACGACTGTCCAGAGATCTTCGGTGACTCGCTGGACCGGGTCATTCACTGGCGACAGGGCTCGGATGTCAGCCGACTGGCCGGCCGGACGGTGAAGCTGCGATTCGAGGTCAAGGACGCCGACCTGTACTCGTTCCAGTTTCCGAAGAAGTGATGAGAAAAAAACCGATCGACTTGCCCGGCCGCTTTCTGGCCTGCAAGGTACATTGACGGACGTTCTGATCACCTTCTCCAGCAGTGAGCATCCCGGACATGCATCCTCGAAACGCACCAATGCGGCAACTCGGACGACGGGCGTTCATCAAAAACGGAGTGCTGGTTCTCTCAGCCGCCGCCGTCACGCCGGCGTCGTTGTTTTCCGGCGAGCCGAAGCCCGGCCTGACGATCGGACTGGTCACCGACCTGCACTACGCCGACAAGGCCGCGTCCGGAACCCGTCACTATCGCGAGACACCGGGCAAGCTGGCGGAAGCCGCTACCGAACTCGCCAAGCACAAGCCATCGTTTCTTGTCGAACTCGGCGACTTCATCGACGCGGCCGACTCGGTGAAAACCGAACTCAGCTACCTGAAGCGGATCCATCGGGATTTCTCGGCCATCTGCAAGCACCGGCACCACGTGCTCGGCAATCACTGCGTCTACACGCTGAAGAAGCAGGAGTTCCTGGAAACCGTGGGGCAAAAAAAGTCGTATTACTCGTTCGACTCCGGGAAGTTTCACTTCATCGTGCTCGATTCGTGCTTCCGCAGTGACGGTCAACCGTACGGACGGAAGAACTTCGAGTGGACAGACCCCAACATCCCCACCGCCGAAGTCGACTGGCTACGGGCCGACCTCAAGGCCACGTCGAAAAAGACCGTCGTGTTCGCCCACCAGCGGCTGGATGTCAGCAGCGTCTACG
>DLVV01000120.1:0-2372 GCA_003445035.1 Planctomycetaceae bacterium
GGTTGCTGCCAGAAAGGGAGTCCGTTCGCTTCGAAACTCTCCCGTCGGTCTCGAAATGCCAACGTGAGCCGTTGGAGCTGACAACAACCGTGTGCCGGTTGCCGTCGGAAACCGGGGCGCTGTCGAAGTAGTAATTGTTTCCCAGGCTGCCTCCCATTGACTGGAGGGCGAAGCCCGCCGGCGGCGCGAGTCGTTTGCCCAGTGTGCTGGTGAGTTGGGCCAGTTCGTGTTTGACCGTCTCGGTCTCTTTCTGGAGAGCCGCGAGCGTCTGTTTGGCCCAGGCCGCTTCGCCCTTGCGATAGAATGCTGCCGGCAACGCGCCTCCGATCTGAAACCCGTCGCCCCTGAGGGGTGGCGGGATGGCGACCGTCGCGAAGAAGGCTTTCATCCGGTAGAAGTCCTCGGTGGGGATCGGGTCGTGTTTATGGTCGTGGCACTTCGCACAGCCGACCGTGAGACCCAGGAAGACGGAGCCGACTGTTGCGGTGATTTCACTGAGCATTTCGTGACGGGTTTCATTGCCGCGTGGCTCGGTGAACGGGGCCAGCCTCAGGAATGTCATCGCGACGACCCGTTCCGGTTTTGGCAGTGGCAGTTCTCCGGCACCGAGCACCTCGGCAAACTCGTCTCCAGCCAACTGCTCTCTGACAAACAGATCGTAGGGCTTGTCGCGATTGAGGCTGTCGATGACGTAATCCCGGTATCGCCACGCGTGTGGCAGATCGGGATCGCCTTCGTAACCCGCCGTGTCGGCGTAGCGGGCCAGGTCCAACCAGAAACGAGCCCACCGTTCGCCGTGACGCGGATCCTTCAGCAGCCGGTCGACAACCGTTTCGTAGGCCTGTGGCGACTTGTCGTCGAGGAATGCCTGTCGTTCAGCGGGTGTGGGGGGCAGGCCGATGAGGTCGAAGTAGAGGCGCCGCAAGAGGACCTCCTGGGAGGCTGGCGCCGCAGGGGACAGGCGAGCTGCTTCCAGCTTCGCCAGGATGAAACGGTCGATAGGATTGCGGCACCACGAGCCACGTGAGACGCCAGGGGGCTGCGTGTTGCCGACGGGCGTGTAGGGCCAGTTCTGTTGGGCCACGAGAGGTTCCGCAAAGCCAAGCGTCAGCAGGATCAGGAGGGCTAGCTTTGGCATGTTGCGGGCCGGGACCGTGTGGGACAGGACGTACAAGAGGGCTCAGACTACCGGTAGCCATTGTCTCCCGTAGAATGCGATGAGATCAATCTGAGGTCCGCAAGGACCCGGGAATTCGCGGACATCAGCGGGGAGAAAACGATGCGGTACGGAGATTGTCGTTGGGTCGACATCGACGCCATGGACAAGGACGGTGTGGTCGCGGTGTGCCCGATCGCGGCCCTCGAACAACACGGGCACCATCTGCCACTGCTGACCGATACGTACCTGGCCACCGACGTCGCCGAACGGGTTGAGACGGCGATACCCGATAAGGTGTTGTTGACACCGACCCTGTGGGTCGGGGCCTCCGATCACCACCTGGACTTTCCCGGAACCATTTCGCTGCCCAACACACTTTATGTTGAGGTGATCAAGAACGTTGTGCGGTGCCTGGTGAAAGCCGGCTTCCGTCGGATCCTGTTGCTCAACGGCCACGGCGGCAATATTGCGCCCGGGACTGTGGCGATCACCGAATTGGCCAACGAGTGTGACCAGGCCGACGGGTTGTTGTTGGCTTTGTCGAGCTACTGGGAGTTGGCGGGATTCGGTTCCGATTCGACGTCCCTGGAGACACCAATGGTCTCCCACGCCTGCGAGTACGAAACATCGATGATGCTGGTGGTCAACGGCGAGACCGTGCACATGGATGAGGCGAAGACCGGAGCCCCGGTCATCGACACGCCGTTTTATCATTCGGAACTCGGGGGTCGTGTCACCGTGGCCGGCCGTTTTCATCGCCTGAGCCCAACCGGGGCAATGGGGTCGCCCGAGTTGGCTACCGCCGAGAAGGGCGAGGAATTACTGGCACGCGGCGGGTCTGAAGTTGTGAAGTTCATCGAGGAGTTCCTGGAATGGGATCATCGTGTCGTGTTGAAGCCCTGATCGGGCTTGGGCTGTTGCTCGGCGTTAGCGGAATGGTGGTGGCAGCACCGCCGTTACGGATCAGCGATGGGCTGTTCGACCCATCGCAGCCGCGGACTCAGGGGCTGCCGAAACTGAGGATCAAAGAGACGGTCCTCTACAAGGCGTCGGCTCGGACTCACAAGTTTTGCCATCACGCGAACCTGGTTCGCCAGGGGCAACGGGTGTTGTGTATGTGGTCCAACGGCCGGGTCGGTGAAGATGAAGTTGGCCAGAGGATCCTGTACTCGATGGCGGAGGTCGGCCGTCTGGACAAGTGGTCGGCTCCTCG
>DLVV01000120.1:2745-7965 GCA_003445035.1 Planctomycetaceae bacterium
AATGGCTCGACGCTGGTTGCGTTCTACACGGTCACCGGCGGAACGAACTTCGAACCGAGAACGGCCCTTTGGGCGAAAGTGTCGACCGACGGCCGCAACTGGTCGGATCCGCGAAGGATCCTTCCGGGCTTTTACATTGCGGCCCCGTTGAAACTCGTTGGCGGCAGCCTGCTGTTGGCCGGCGAACATGTGGGGGAGGCGAGAGCCACACGGAGAATGGCTCTTTATCGCACGCAGCAGCCGGATGGCCTTGGGGGTTGGGATGAGGCGAAGATTGCTCCCGGCGACCTGAAGGTGTTCGGGTACACCGAGCCGGCACCCTATGTTTTGCCTGGAGGTCGCGTCGTGTGCCCATTCAGGAATTACAGTGGGACACTCTACGCGAGCGAAAGTGGTGACGGGGGTCGGACCTGGGGCGTTCCGGTGAAGACAACATTTCCTGATTCGCTGGCCCGGCACGCATCCGGACGGCTGCCGGACGGTCAGTATTTCCTGGTGAACAATCCCTCCGCGAAACGACTGGACAGGTCGATACTGACCATCGCGCTGAGCCGCGACGGCAGGTTGTTTGACCGGGCGTTTGTTCTGAAGAACGAGCCAACCGCCAAGAGGTTTGAAGGTAAGCACAAGCTTGACGGCTGGCAGTATCCTCACGCGATCGTTGTCAAAACGAGTCTCCTGGTCGCCTATTCGGTGAACAAGGAGGATGTGCGGCTGGCACGGATCCGGTTGGATGCCTTGAGTCGACGAAAGTGACGGGCCATTGGGGCGACGGTAAGCAGTGTGACAGGAGATGATGGTGCAGGTGGCACGAACAGTTCTCGTCGTGGCGTGGATGGGCGAATGCCTTTTGGCTTCTGCCGCGGGGCCACCGACGCTGAACACCGAGTTTCAGAAGACGGTGCGGCCGTTCCTGACCCGTTATTGCACCGGCTGTCACGGAAAGACTGAACCCAAGGCGAAGTTGTCTCTGGCGAAATGGGATTCTCGGCAGGCAGTCGCGGCCGACCCGCAGCGACTCGAATTGGTTCTCGAGAAGCTCGATGCCAGGGCGATGCCGCCGAAGAAGGCGAGTCCGCAACCCAGCCCGGCGCAGCGCCGCGCCGTGGTCGATTGGATCAGACGGCTGCGGCGAGACGAAGCGGATCGGAATGCCGGAGATCCGGGGCCCGTGTTGGCTCGACGTCTCAGCAATTCCGAATACGACTACACAATTCGCGACTTGACGGGGGTGGACATCCGGCCGACCAGGGAGTTTCCGTTGGATCCAGCCAACGAAGCGGGTTTCGACAACAGCGGTGAGTCGCTGGCGATGACTCCGGCGTTGTTGAACAAGTACCTGGCAGCGGCTCGCCACGTGGCAGACCATCTCGTTCTGACTCAGCATGGAGTGGCTTTTGCGCCGCATCCGGTTGTCACGGATACCGATCGGGACAAGTTCTGTATTCAGAGGATCGTCGACTTCTACCGGCGGCAGCCAACCGGTTACACCAGCTATCTGAAGGCGGCGTGGCGGTATCGCCATCGCCGGGGATTGGGCCTTCCGGAGTTGACGATCGATTTGGTGGCGAGTGAGGCGGAGGTCAGCGCGAGCTACCTGTCCGCGATGCTGCGTTTGCTGGTTGGCCCGGGCATTGCTGAAGGGCCGGAGACGGGGCCGGTGGCGGAACTGAGGAAACGGTGGCGGGGATTGCCACGCCCCAAAGCGAAGCCGGCCGCGCCACCCGAGAAGGAATGTGCCGAGTTAGCGGAGTGGATTGGCAAGGAACGGCAGAAATGGCAGGTGCCGGAATTTGCGATCGTGGCCAGCGTGATCCAGCGAGGGTCGCAGCCAATGGTCCTGTTGAAGAATCGCACGATGGCGTCCAATCGCCGCAAAGGCAATCTCCCAGCCAACCCCGACAATGACCGCGAGATCGCAGCACTTCAGCAGTCGGTGAAGGACTTTTGCTCCGTGATCCCCGACACGTTCTACGTCTCCGAACGTGGGCGAGTGTTTCTGCCAAAAAAGGATCGAAACAAGGGGCGGCTGTTGAGCGCGGGATTTCATTTGATGACCGGATATTTTCGCGACGACTTGCCGCTCTACGAGTTGGTGCTCGACGAGAAAGGGCGATCGGAGTTGGATCGGCTTTGGAGCGAACTGGATTTCATCACGTTGGCGCCGATTCGCCAGTTTCGCGATTACGTCTTTTTCGAACGTGCTGAGTCGCCACGTGTCATGGAGGCCAAGGAGTTTGATTTTGCCCGGTCAGAAGACAAGGACCTTACGTCGCCGAAGAAAATGGCACGTCTCACGGATTTGTATGTCTCCGTCGCGAAAATGCGCAAAGCGACACCGGTGGAGATGCGGGAAATAAAACGTCACTTTTCAACGATGTCGAAGACGATTCGTCGCGTGGAGTCGGAGCGACAGGCTGCGGAGCCCAAGCACCTTGAGTCTCTGATGGAGTTGGCGTCGCGTGCCTATCGTCGACCGCTGAAATCACTTGATCGGGAGGGGTTGCTTGCGTTCTACCGCGAACTGCGGACCCGTCACGAACTCGACCACGAACCAGCTTTGCGGGACCTGTTCGTTGCTCTCCTTGTCTCTCCGCGGTTCTCCTATCGCGTCGTGCGATCCGAGCCCGGCCAGGCCACTCATCGCCTGGACGGTTTCGAGTTGGCGAGCCGCCTGAGTTACTTTCTCTGGTCGAGCCTGCCGGACCAGGAGTTGTCGCGGCTTGCGGTAACAAATCAATTGTCGCGACCGGAAGTCCTGAGGAAACAGGTCAAGAGAATGCTTGAGGACCCACGTTCAGGGGCTCTGTCGACGGAATTTATCGGCCAGTGGCTGGGGGTTCGCCAGTTCGAGAACTTCAACGGCATCGACCGCAAGCGATTCCCGTCGTTCACAAACGCATTGCGGAAATCGATGTATCAGGAGCCGTTGCGGTATTTCGGTGACGTAGTGAAACGCAATGGATCGTTGGTGTCGTTGATCGGTGGGCGGCACGCGATCGTGAATCGCGTCCTCGCCGAACATTATGGTCTTCCGGTTCCTGATGGGATGGGCGACGGAGCGTGGTTCCGGGTCGAACGCGCCGATCAGCAAGGCCGTGGGGGGCTGCTGCCAATGGGGGTGTTCTTGACAAGCAATTCCTCCGGGCTGCGGACCAGTCCGGTCCGCAGAGGATATTGGGTGGTCCATCGGCTGCTGGGTGAGCACATTCCGCCGCCGCCGCCGAAGGTTCCAGACCTTCCGGCTGATGAGGCGGAACTGGGCGATGTGACGCTCCGTGAATTGCTTGTGCGTCATCGGAAAGTGGCCGTCTGTGCGACGTGCCATGCCCGTTTCGATTCGTTCGGCCTGGTGTTCGAGGGCTATGGGCCGGTTGGGAGGCGGAGGACGAAGGATGGGGGTGGCCGGCAGGTGGATGTTCGCGCAGAGTTTCCGGGTGGGGGCCGTGGTGCCGGACTGGAAGGGCTGCGGAAGCACCTGGTTCAGACGCGCCGCGAACAGTTCGTCGACAACGTCGTGCGACGGTTGTTTGCCTACGCACTCGGTCGCCGCCTGATGCTCTCAGACCGTCGGAGCGTTGAGTCGATGAATGCGGCGCTGGCAGCGGACGGGTATCGATTTCGAGGGCTGGTCGAGCAGATCGTTATGAGTCGTCAATTTCTCGAAAAACGAGATCGGGAGTTCCGGGGGGGCCGATGACATGCGGCGTGCTTCCGTTGTGAGACGCCGGATATTGCAGCTGCCCTCGGGAATGACTCTGCTATAGTACCGATCAATCCTCCACGCATTGGGCCGGAGTCTTGACACGATGACTGCTGAGGCAACCCGATCTCATCGACGTGCCTTCCTCCGCGGCGCCGGAGTGACGATGGCGCTTCCGTGGCTCGAATCGATTCCCACGCTGGGCGCCCCCGCCGAGCAGGCCGGGAGTCCATACCCGAAACGGTTCGCGGCCTTGTTCATGGCCAATGGCGTGAATCCGGTGCACTGGTGGGGGCGTGAAACCGATTCGGGCCTGGAACTCGGCAAGAGCCTGAAGCCACTGGATCCGGTTCGCAGCAAGGTCAATGTCATTCACGGCCTGTTCAACAAGAACGCGACCGGCGTGGGCATCCATCCCGGTCAGACTGGCAACATTCTCTCGGGGGTCTCACTGCAGAAAGGGGCGGTGATTCGTGGTGGCGTCAGTATGGACCAGGAGGTGGCCCGCCGTTTCGAGGACAAGACGATTCAGCCAAGCCTTGTTCTTGGCTGTGAGCAACCGATCACGGGGTACCACGAGACGAATTTCTCGATGGCCTACAGTTCTCACATCTCGTGGCGGGACGTGACGGCGCCGGTTCCGATGGAAGTGTATCCGTCACTGGCTTTTGACAGCCTATTTGACAATCGGGGTAGTCGACGAACACAGAGTATTCTGGATCGGGTGCGTTCCGAGGCGTCGGGATTGCGGCAGCGGGCCAGTTTCACTGACCGAGCGAAACTTGACGAATATCTGAGCAGCGTGCGAGAGATCGAGCGGCGGATTGAACGTGTCAGGAAACTCAAGGACCGTGCCGACAAGAACGCCGGCAAGGCGAACAAGCCATTGGTGGCGATGGCTCGACCGGACGACGGACTGCCCGAGGACATTCGGGAACACATGCGGCTCATGTGTGACGTGATTGCCCTGGCCTTTCAGACAGATAAGACACGGGTGGCCACGCTGCTGTTGTGCCGCGACATTTCCGGATTGTTCTATCCGTTCCTGGACGTGAGGCGCAATCATCACACGTCCTCTCATTACGATCATTCCGACGCCTATGAACGCGTCTCAAGGTACTACTGCAGCCAGTTGGCCTACCTGGCCAAGAAACTAGACGCGATGCCCGAAGGGGACGGTACGGTGCTGGATCACTCGTGTCTGTTGTTCATCAACAACATGTGGTCGGGCAGTGCCCACGATTCCAAGAAGGTGCCCCTGATCCAGGTCGGTGGTCTCGACGGGGCGATCCGCACCGGTCGCGCGCTCGACTACCTGGAAAAGGGCGACGAAAACCGAAAACTGTGCAGCCTGTATCTCTCGATCATGGATGGCCTGGGCGTGAAAGTGCCTCGCTTCGGCGATGCCGACACACGACTGGCCGGATTCTAGGGAAACCGACGGGGCACGGCGGCAGGCCCGTGCGCCCCGGGACCTCGCACCCAAACGCCCATGTCCGATAGGTCCGATAGGTCCG
>DLVV01000120.1:8298-9336 GCA_003445035.1 Planctomycetaceae bacterium
TCCATTCCCACGGATCGTATTGTCCTCGACCGATCCGGATCTTCCCGATGATCTTCCCGTTGGTGCTGCCAAATACCGGGATTTTCAGCCCATCGCCCGAGGGGCCAAGGCCGAATTGCGTGCTTGCTGGGACACGATCATGGGCCGACGAGTGGCCATGAAGACGCTGCTGGCCGACTGCGCAAACGACCCGGACGAACGCAGGAGATTTCTTCGCGAGGCCCGCGTCACCGCTCAGCTGCAGCATCCCAATACCGTTCCGGTTTATGAGATCGGGCGGCACGAGGACGGGTGGCTGTTTTTTACGATGAAGTGCATCGCGGGCGAGGACCTGTTCAAGGTTCTGCAACGACTCAGCTGGGCGGACAATGTCACGGTTGAAGGTTTCCCGACGGGACGGCTGGTCGACATTGCCGTACAGGCGTGCCAGGCCTGTGCTTACGCACACGCGCACGGCGTGGTGCATCGCGACCTGAAGCCAGAGAACATCTGGGTGGGTGAGTTCGGCGAGGTGATCGTGCTCGACTGGGGCGTGTCCAAGGTGTGGGGCGCAACCGATCCGGTTGTCGACGGCCTGGGCACTCCGGTGCTCGACGCTGAACTCGACCAGGAACTGTCTCCGCTCACCCGGGTCGGACAGCGTCCTGGAACCCCACTGTACATGTCACCGGAACAGGTCCTGGGGAAGCATTCGATCGACGAGCGATCTGACGTGTTCAGCATGGGCGTGGTTCTCTACGAAATGCTGGCTTTGCGAGAGCCGTTCCGCGGTCGTACGGTGCGGCAAACCTTCGAGAACATCTTGCACGATGATCCGCCGCCGCTTCGAGAATCCGCTCCGGAAAGAGGTATTCCCGAGTCCCTGGAGGCAATCGTGCTCAAGGCCATCGCCAAGGATCCGTCCGGTCGCCACCAGTCGATGGTCGAATTGATAGACGGGCTGGAATCGGTGAGGCGTGACCTGTCACTGGATGGGCGGTGAGCCGGCATTCGACGGCTTGACATCCGGTCGCCGGGTGGGTGACAACCTATCCGACG
>DLVV01000009.1 GCA_003445035.1 Planctomycetaceae bacterium
GCCCTGCTCCTGGCCCTGCTCCTGCTCCTGCTCCTGCTCCTGCTGATCCGAAACCGGCTGTTCAAAAAAAAAGAGCCGATGAGCCATCCGCAGCGGCAGCGGTAACGTCACCGACGCCTCTGCCGGCCGACGTCGATGGCCAGGACACGGATTCGGGACTGTCCGTCGAGGATCCGGTGTCCACGTCGCCGACCGAGTTGGAACCAGTCGGCAAAAAGGTGGTCGAACCGGCTGTGGCCGAAAATGTTTCGTTGCCGCTGACCCCACTGGAATCGGGCCGCGAAGAACGGATCTGGGGCGAAGTGACCGGTCAGATCAGCGATCTGCTGCGAGAACACGTCGAGAGAGTGCAACGTGTAGCAATTTCCGGGCCAAATCGTCTGGATCTCGTCTTTCCTGCGGAATATGATTTCCACAAACGTTTCTGCGAGCGTCCGGAGGTGATGCAGCGACTGGAGCAGTTGCTACAAGATGTGACCGGTGGCGTGGTGCAGGTGAGGCTGATTCTGGAGGAGACGGAAACTGCGGCGGCCAATACGGAGACACCGGCGATTGAGGAGGACACCGTCGAGGCCGACCCGATGGTCGAGGAAGCACAAAGTGTCTTCGGCGCCACGGTCGAACGGGTGGTGCCGGTCAATCGTCCCGCTTCCGAGAGTTGACCGCACGGAAGCCGCACCCGTCGCAGCGTCACCCGTCGCGCAGTCGCGGGGACATGGACCTGTTTGGAGTCCGGTTGGATTTGTGGAGAGGTTCTCGGCAACGGTTCGGGACCGAAAAGGGGAGAGTGGTGAGATGTTGAAAGGACTGGGCGACCTGGCGTCGTTGATGAAGCAGGCCTCGCAGATGAAGGGCCTGGTTGGCGAGATGCAGGAGAAGCTGAGTCGGCTTCGGGTCACGGGAACGGCTGGTGGTGGGATGGTGCAGGTCGAGGTGTCGGGGGATCAGAAGGTGACTGCGTGCACGATCTCTGACAGTCTCGTGGCAACCGGTGACCGGGAGATGCTCGAGGACCTGGTGGTGGCAGCGACCAACCAGGCGATGGAGAAGGCCCGCGAGGCGGCTGCGGCCGAGATGAACCAGTTGGCCGGCGGGCTGGACGTGCCGGGACTTTCCGATGCCCTTTCACAAATCAACGGTGGCAATCCACCGACGGCCTGATGACGACGAGAATCATGACGATGGCTCGCGAGAAGTTCGAAACCACCGACCACCCTTACGGCGACTCGGTCGGTCAGCTGATCAACGAGTTTGCCAAGTTACCCGGCATCGGTCGCAAAAGTGCCGAACGGCTGACACATTACGTGCTTGCGACTCCCGCGGACGAGGCGATGGGGTTGGCCGAGGCCATCCATCAGGTCAAGGAGTCGATCCGGTTTTGCGGTGTGTGTTTCAACCTGACCGAGGGGGAACTGTGCGGCATCTGTCGCGATTCGCGGCGTAGCCGCCAGGTGGTGTGTGTTGTCGAGCAGCCTCGTGATGTCGTGTCCCTGGAAGCCGCCGGGGTCTACGAGGGTGTCTACCACGTCCTGGGAGGTGCTCTGGCACCGCTGTCGGGCATCGGCCCCGAGCAGTTGCGGATCGAACCGTTGCTGCGACGGGTTCGTGAGGAGGGGGTCACCGAAGTGGTGATGGCGACCAACCCGACACTCGAGGGCGACGGCACCGCCCTGTACCTTTCCAATCTCCTGGACAATCTCGATGTCCAGGTCACCCGCCTGGCACGTGGCATCGCCAGTGGCAGCGTGCTCGAATTCGCCAACCGAGAAATGCTCGCTGACGCCATGCGAGGTCGACAGTCCTTCTGAGGCGAACGCTCTGAACACCCGTCTGTTTGTTCTCCACTCATCTCTTCACACGTCTCTCCAATAAGTCATGGCACTGCAATTCTTACAGCAGGTCCGCATGGGCCAGCAGATGAGCCAGCAGATGAAGCTGGCTCCGCGGATGATCCAGTCGATGGAGATTCTGCAGATGCAGCGAGAGGAACTGGACGCGAGGATTGAACAGGAGAAGGAGGAGAATGTCACCCTGGAGGACGTCGAGAGCGATGAGGAGACTGGCGAGGGGGCCGAAGAAGGGGACGCGGGTGCGGTTGAGGAGCCCGGTGTCGATGATGGTGACCGTGGCGGTATCGACGGTGAAGATGCTGTTGCCGGGACCGACGTCGCACAGCAGGAACTGGTCGTTGATGACGAGGACGGAAACCGTGAGGGGTTCGAACGGCTGGATGAGATCGCACCCGAGTGGCCGGACGACAACCTGTTCCAGGTCGGCCGACCGTCCTCGAACCGGATCGCCGACGCGGGGGATCGGCATCACGACGCGATGGCCAACATGGTTGCCCGAGCACCGACATTGCACGAGCACCTGCTCGAGCAGTGGGGGCTGGTTGAGATCGACGATGATCACAAGGCGTTCGGCGAATACCTGCTCAGCCACCTGGACCGAAACGGGCGGTTGTTGAGTCGGCTCGAGGAGATCGTCCAGATCTACGGTCGCCCCGTGTCTGAGGCTGGAGCACTCGAGGTGCTCGGCCGCATCCAACAGCTCGATCCCCACGGAGTCGGGGCCCGTGATGTTCGCGAGTGCCTGATGCTTCAGTTGACCGAGACAACCCCCCTGAGAGATGTGGTGGCCACCCTGGTCAACGAACATCTCGACGAACTGGCCAAGAACCGTCTGCCACGAATCCAGAAGAAGACCGGCTATACGATCGAGATGATCAAGGCGGCCAGCGAGGTGCTGATGCATCTCGACCCGTTTCCTGGTCGGAGGTTCGAGAACGAGGTGGTGCGTCCGGTCAAACCCGACCTCGTCGTCAAGCTTGATGACGAGGGGCAGTGGCAGGTCGAGTCGGAATACGAGAGCCAGCCACGGTTGAGGCTGAACCGTCATTACCAGGAACTGCTGCGGCGGGGATCGGGTGTCGACAAGAAGACCCGCGACTACCTGAAGAAGAAAGAGGAGTCGGCGAGGTGGTTGATGGAGGCGATTGAGCAAAGGGGCGACACTGTCCGGCGAGTGGCCCAGGTGATCGTTGATCGCCAGGCGGCCTTCCTGGTCGACGGGCCCGAGGCGATCGTTCCGTTGAAGATGCAGCAGGTTGCCGACGTGGTCGGTGTCCACGTGACGACCGTGTCCCGGGCCGTCGACGGCAAATGGATCCAGACGCCCCGGGGACTGTTTTCGTTGAAGTCGTTCTTTGGTGGCGGGACGACTACGTCTGAAGGCGAGGACGTGGCGTGGGAGATTATCCGGCTGAAGATGAAGGAGATCATCGACAACGAGGACAAGTCGCGACCCCTCTCTGACGATGCCCTGGTCGACGCCCTGTCCGCCCAGGGTTTCCAACTGGCTCGCCGTACGATCACCAAATATCGTCAGCGACTGGACATCCCGTCGTCGCGACAACGGCGGGAGTTCTAGCCAACTTCGTGTTCGAATCCCAGTGGTGGCAGCGGCACGACCCGGTCGTCGGGCATCAGCATGTCGAGGTCGCTTCCCTCGACGATCTGGCCGATGTCGGTCAGAGGCGTCGCGAACGGCGGGTCGGCGATCAGCCGTGCTGCGACATCGGGCGTGACGGCGGCCAGGAGTTCGAAATCTTCCCCATCGGCGATCGCATGAGCCAGTCGCGTCCGTCCGTCACCAGCACGTTCTGTGAGTTGGTTGAGTGGAATGTGGGCGGCGATCAATCGGGCGCCCACACCGCTGGCGTACAGCAGGTGATGCAGATCGGTGGCCAGTCCATCGCTGATGTCGATCATGGCATGCAGGCCACCCGCTTCGAACAGGGCGACGGCTTCGGAGAGCCGTGGTGTGAAGTCCAGGTGGTGTCCGTCGAGACTGCCACCAAGATGGCCGGTGACCAGTACGCGGTCGCCGGGTTGCGCGCCGCTTCGGAGCACCGGGCCACCGGGTGGCGATTCGCCGATCACCGTTACGCTGATCACGAGCGGGCCGTCGGTGCTGGTGGTGTCGCCTCCGGCCAGTGCCACCCCGGTCTCCCTGGCCAAATCCGTGAGGCCGGAGTGCAGTCGTTGTGCCGGTTCTCCGTGCCAGCTCCGAGGCAGGGCGACTGAGACGACCGCGGCGATTGGTCGTCCGGCCATTGCGGCGATATCGCTGAGATTGACGGCCAGGGACTTGCGGCCGATCTGCTCGGGCGTCGCTTCCGGACACCTGAAATGTACGCCCTCGACCAGCATGTCGACGGCGATCAGTGTGGAATCCGTGTCGGGCCAGGACACCGACGCCGCATCGTCACCGATGCCCACTTCCAGCCGCGGGTGGGGATCAGCCTGTCGGCGGATCCAGTCGATCAAGGCGAACTCTCCACCGGGGCGATCCGGTGGCGGGGGGACTGGCGAAGACTTGGGAGTGGACACGGCGGGGTTCCAGGAATTCCGGACCCCGTCGATTCTATCGCCCCGATCGGCTCAGCGGGCGTTCGACGTGACCGGCAGGTGGCCGAAAAGGGTCTTGCCCTCTCGCAGCACCCAGAACTTCACCGGGCTGAACTCTCGGAGTTCACGATGGTCCAGCACCCAGTCGACGTTCTCCCGATTGACCATCGCCCACTCGTGCAGCCCGACCAGGTCATCGCCCTGGCGAATGCCATTCGAATAGGCCAGGCCGTCCTTGCGAATGTTGGTGACCCGCAGACCACCTTCGTAGTGTTCGAGCACGTCATTTCCGTGCCGCTTTTGCAATTCGCGGCTCTTGATCACCTGCAGACGCATTCCGAAAGCCCGCCAGATCTTGTCCGAATCTCCCAGGACCAGCGTCAAGGTGGACCGCTTGCCGGCTCGAATGATCGTCAACTGGATCGGACTGCCGGCCTTGCGATCCAGAAGAGATCGTTCGAAATCGGCAGCGTCAATGACGGGCTGCTTGTCAGAATTCAGGATGATGTCGCCGTTCTTCAGGCCGGACGACGCGGCGGGACTGTTTTCGGTCGTGCCGGTCACCAGCAACCTCCGCCGTTGTCCCTTCTTGTCGTCCCGTGTTTCGATTCCGTGCCAGGTGCCATTGAGGCGGTCGACGGCGATCAACTTGGCGATCACCCGGCGTGCGTCGTCGATGGGGATCGCGAAGCCGATTCGCTGGGCTCCAGCCCGGATCGCCACGTTGATTCCAACCACGTCGCCCTCGAGATTGATCAGTGGCCCGCCGCTGTTGCCGGGGTTGATACTGGCGTCGGTCTGGATCAGGTTGTGGTAGGTCTGTTTCTCGTTCACTTCCACCTCGCGGTGCAGTGCACTGATGATGCCGCAGGTGACCGTGTCCTTGTAACCGTAGGCGTTGCCCACGGCGAAAACGGTCTCGGCCAGCATCAGGTCGCTGGAGGTGCCCAGTGGCATTTCCGGCAGCGGCCGCTGGACATCGATCTTGATGATCGCCAGGTCCGCCTTGCGGTCAAACGACACGACCCGGGCTTCGTGCAAACTGCCGTCGGAGAGCGTCGCACGCAGCCAGTCGACTCCGGCAACGACGTGGTGATTGGTGACGATGTAGCCACGACGGTCCACAACCAACCCGGTGCCCATTCCACTGACCTTCTGGCCAGGGCGGTTTGAGTAGAGCACGTTTTCGGTGGAGACGGTCTTCTCGCTGCTGATATTGACCACCGAGGGAGCGATGCGGCGGACCGCGCGGACCGCCGAGGTCTCCCGTAGGGAGCCCGCTTCGAGGCAGGGGGTCAACAGGCAGAACACGGCCAACGTGGCCAGGGCCGGGAAAGTCTTCGGAGGCATTTTCATCGGAGCAACTGCGGAGTTCGGGCGGCGGGGGTAGTCTCTGGGACGTGGCCAGCCATCCTTGGGCCTACGGAAAACGTTGCTCCATCAGTTGCTCCGCACAGCGATAATCGGCACCTCGTCCGGGGGCGCTTGAAATCCCCGGGGGGATTACGCATAACGGCTACGCCCACGAGGCGTCCTCGGACGGGTCAACCACCTGTAGCGACTGTCCGGTCGCTACAAACGGACAGGTGGTGCAACCGGACAACCCGCAGCATCGGACCATCCCGAATGCCCAGTCGAGAACAACTTGAGCAATTGCTCGCAGCCGATCCATCCGACGTCTTCCTCGCCTACGCCGTGGCAATGGCCTGCGCGTCGGAGGGAAGTCCGGAGGAAGCGATCGATCGCCTGGCGGCCCTTGTCGAAGATCACGCGGATTACGTACCGGCATGGTTTCAGCGAGGCCAGTTGCTGGCTGGCCAGGGACAGGTGCAGGCGGCTCGCGACGTGTTGACCGAGGGAATCGCGGTGGCGCGGCGAGTCGGCGACTCTCACGCCGAAGGGGAGATGATCGAGTTCAGGGAGGCACTCTGACGATGTCGACCTGGCCGCAACCGGATCGAACATTCGAGGAAACGCTGAGGGTGTTGCGGGAGAACTCGGTTTCACTCGATGACGCCAGCAATTGGCCGTCCGAAAGTCTCGAAGTGCTCGGTGAGGCCGGAGTGCTGGGTCAGGTGGTGCCTCGGGAATACGGGGGCAGCGAATTTTCGGGGCCGCAGCTGGTTGAGGGGTACCTGCAACTGTCTCGTGCGTGCCTGCCGACCACGTTTGTCCTGACGCAGCGAAATGCTGCGTGTCAGCGTTTTGCACTTTCGGAGAACGAGTCGCTGAAAGCCGACCTGTTGCCACAACTGGTTGGTGCCGGCCGGTTCGCTACCGTGGGGATCTCCCACCTGACCACATCACGCCAGCACCTTTCGAAACCGACGGTGGCGGTATCGATCGAGGGGTCGCGGCTGGTGCTGGACGGGATGGTCCCCTGGGTTACCGGGGCCGGCCAGGCCGACTGGGTTCTGACCGGTGGCACGTGTGAAGACGGGGCCCAGGTGCTGGTGGCATTGCCAATGGACGCCGAGGGAATCACCGTGATGCCGGCCCAGGACCTGCTGGCACTGGATTCGTCACGCACCGCATCGATCCGTCTCGATGGTGTCTCGCTGGACGAGTCTCTGCTGGTGGCCGGGCCGATCGAGGGGGTGATGCAGACCGGTGGCCGAGGCGGGACCGGGTCGCTGGGGACGTCGGCCCTGGCCCTGGGTGCCGCTTCCGAGAGCCTTGACCGGTTGGCTGGTGAGGCTCTGAAACGGCCGGAACTGGGAGAAATTCTCGATCCCCTGACGACCGAACGAGACCACGTGGTGGGGGATCTGCTGGCGGCCGCGGGGGAAATGTCTGAGAGCCAACTCCCCGAATTGACCAACGAATCATTGCGACAACGGAGCAATTCGCTGGTGCTGCGGGCGGCCCAGGCGTATCTGGCCGCCAGCAAGGGGGCCGGTTTCACCGCCTCGCACCCGGCCTCAAGGGCCGTCCGTGAGTCGATGTTCTTCCTGGTCTGGAGCTGCCCCCAGGCGGTGATCGAGGCCAACCTGAGGGAATTCGCCGGGGTGACAGACGGTCCGTCCTGCTAGGCGGCGTCCAGACCCTCGTTGAGACCCTGCAGATCGTCCGGCAGGAATCGTCCGTCGCGTCGGATCACCTCGCCGTCGAAGGCGATCTCGCCTCCGCCGTATTCGGGAGTCTGGATCAGGACCAGGTCCCAATGGATGCGACTTCGGTTCCCGTTGTCTGCCTCGTCGTAGGCCTGGCCCGGCGTCAGGTGAAACGAACCACCGATCTTCTCGTCGAAGAGCGTGTCGAGCATGGGGTGCTTGACACGGTTGTTGGTTCCCAGCGACCACTCGCCGATGTGGCGGGCGCCCTCGTCGGCATCGAGGATCTCGTTGAGCCGCCCGGTTTCTCCACCGCAGTCGGCCTCGACGATCTTCCCGTTCTCGAAGGTGAAGCCGATGCCATCAAAGACGGTGCCCTGGTACAGCGACTGGGTGTTGTAGCGGATTGTGCCATTGATGCTGTCGCGAACCGGAGCGGTGAAACATTCACCATCGGGGATGTTCCGGCCGCCCGAGCAGGGAATCACGGGGATGTCCTTGATCGAGAAAGTCAAATCGGTGTCCGGAGCGGTGATGTGAACCTGGTCGGCGGACTCCATGCGGGCCTTCAGGGGCTTGAGATCCTCGGCCATCCGAGCGTAGTCGGCCGTGCAGACGTCGAAAAAGAAGTCCTCGAATCCGGCGGTGCTCATGTGTGCCGATTGAGCCATCGAGGCTGTGGGATAGCGGAGCACGACCCAGCGGGTGTTGGTGACACGGACCTGGCTGTGAACCGGATGCCACCAGTGGGCCTGGTAGAGGTCCATCTGGTCGCCTGGGACGTCGGCAAACCCGTTGCTGTTGGCGGCACCACGGATGCCGACGTAGCAGTCCATCTGTTCCATCTGGTGCCGTTCGAGTTCTCCGCACAGTCCGAGACTCTCGGGAGTGCCAGTGCGATAGAGGCTGCGGAGAATCGTGTTGCTTTTCCAACTGACCACCGGGATGGCCTTCCGTTGGGCTGCTCCCTCGACCAGGGCACAAACCAGTGCCGGGTCGGGCAGGTCGAAGGCCTCGATCAGGATCTTCTCACCGGCCGTGAGGCGGCAACTGTGGTCCAGGAGTGTCTGCGCGAGCGAATCGATGCGAGGATCTTGCATGGCGAAGGCTGAGCCTGTCGGGAGCGATGCGTATTTCCACACCCCGATCGACACACCCGGTCTAGCCGAGCACGGCAATCGCGATCATGTAGAGCACGGCCGACATGATGGCGGCTATCGGGACAGTGATCAACCATCTGCCGAGGATGTCGCGGCTCACCGAGCGATCGACGCTGGCCAGGCCGACGTCCAGGATCGCACCGACCAGTAGAGAGCAGAATATGTCGATCGCGAGGCGAGCATCTCGCTGACTTCGACCAGGGAATGGACCAGCCCCTGGACGGTTCCGTTGAATCGCACGTGGTCAAGGAAGTTCTGGCCTGACCAGCAATCGAAGGAGATCAAGACACAGGCACGCCAGCGTGTCTAGATCTCCTCGCTCATCGCTTCCATGATATTGACGCCATGATCTCGCACAGCACGATAAGCTGCGAGTGATGACGTAAACGCGAGATTCACGAACGGCTC
>DLVV01000215.1:0-4800 GCA_003445035.1 Planctomycetaceae bacterium
CTCACGAAGAGCCCGCCGACTTTACTCGATCAACCGGGCCGCCCGACAACGACACGAGGGCGGCATGGTTGAGTCGATGGTGATGCGCGATCGGGGAACACCCCGGAACACTTTCCTGCTGAAACTGGCACGTTACGACCAGCCGGTCACCAGCGAGAAGCTTGCCCACGGCACCCCCACGTCACTGCCACCTCTGCCGGCAGACGCCTTGCCCAACCGCCTGACCATGGCCCGCTGGCTGGTTGATCCCGGACACCCCCTGACGGCCCGTGTGGCCGTCAATCGGCTCTGGCAGACGTTCTTCGGCACCGGGTTGGTCAAGACCGGCGAGGACTTCGGGTCCCAGGGAGAACCGCCCAGCCATCCCGAGTTACTCGACTGGCTGGCCACCGAGTATCTCCGCACCGGGTGGGACACCAAGCGGATGATCCGACTTCTGGTGACCAGTGGCACCTACCGCCAGTCCTCGGCTGTGACGCAGGAACAGCTCGATGCCGATCCCTACAACCGGTTGCTGGGCCGGGGATCCCGATACCGCCTGCCGGCTCACGTGATCCGCGACCAGGCCCTGTCGGTTTCGGGTTTGATGGTCGAGACAATCGGCGGCGTGTCGGTCAAGCCGTACCAGCCACCGGGACTGTGGGCCGATTTCAGCTTCGGGAAGATCAAGTACTCGGCCGATTCCGGCGCCAAGCTCTACCGCCGCAGCCTGTACACCTTCTGGCGACGCTCCCTGGGTCCGCCGAACATGTTCGACGAGGGCACCCGTGACGTGTGTCACGTGAATCCCCAGAGGACCAACACGCCACTGCACGCACTGACGCTGCTCAACGATGAGACATTCGCTGAGGCGGCCCGGGTACTTGGTGAGAGATTGCTCGGGACTCCCGCCAATGATGCGTCACGCGTGAGGCGGGCCTTCACGCTGGTGCTCTCACGCCCCCCGACCGGCCCCGAGCGCGCGCTGCTGTTTTCCTCGCTGGATCGTGCCCGCCGGCACTACCGGGCCCATCCCGAACAGGTCAAGGCCTACGCCACTGTTGGACACCACGCTCCGGCCGTCGGACTCGACCCCGTCGAGGTCGCTGCCTGGGGTGCGGTGGCGTCGCTGCTGCTGAATTCCGACGAGGCAATCACTCGGGAGTGACCGCCTGCACGTTCTCCTCCGGTTCCAAGAACTTCACCATGCAACCGCTTGCTGATCATCATCTCCTGCAGACACGTCGGAGATTCTTCGGTCATTCGGCCGTGGGAATCGGCACCGCCGCCCTGGCAACCCTGCTCGACCGGGAATCGGTCGCCGAGCAGCTGGTCAGCCATTTCGCTCCGAAGGCCAAGCGGGTGATCTACCTGTTCCAGAACGGAGCGCCCACCCAGGTCGACCTCTACGACCACAAGCCGCAGATGGAGAAGTTTCGCGGCACGGACCTGCCCAAGGAGATCCAGGGCGGGCAGCGGTTGACGACCATGACCCAGGGCAAGTCCCAGAAGGTATTGCCCACGGCCTGGCCGTTCCGGGCCCACGGTGAGTGCGGCACCCACATCAGTTCTTTGCTGCCCCACATCGGATCGATCGCCGACGACATCTGCCTGGTTCGGTCGGCTCACACCGAGGCCATCAACCACGCCCCGGCAATCACGCTGTGGCTGACCGGATCCGAACAACCGGGTCGTCCAAGCTTCGGTGCCTGGCTGTCGTACGGGCTGGGACGCGAGACCGACGAGCTGCCCACGTTCTGCGTGATGACTTCGCGCGACAAGGAGGCCTCGTGCGGACAGATCTTCTACGAGTGGTACTGGGGCAACGGGTTCCTGCCGAGCCGTCACCAGGGGGTGAAGTTCCGGGGCTCCGGCGATCCGGTTCTCTATCTCTCCAACCCCTCCGGTGTCGACCAGGGCCTGCGGCGAGGATTGCTGGATGACCTGGCCCGGCTGAATCGACTGCGGGCTCGCGAGGTGGGTGATCCCGAAATCCGCACGCGAATCGCCCAGTACGAAATGGCGTACAGGATGCAGACCTCGGTGCCCGAGTTGACCAACCTGGCCAGCGAACCCAAGCACATCCTCGAGATGTACGGGCCCGACGTGACTCGCCGAGGCTCGTTCGCCCACAACTGCCTGCTCGCCCGACGTCTTTCTGAACGGGGGGTGCGATTCATCCAGTTGATGCACGCCGGATGGGACCAACACGGCAACCTGCCCACCCAGTTGGCCGTGCAATGCCGGGACACCGACCAGCCCTCTGCGGCACTGGTCAAGGACCTGAAACAGCGTGGCCTGCTGGACGAGACGCTGGTGATCTGGGGCGGCGAATTCGGCCGGACCAGTTTCTGTCAGGGCGACATCAACAACAAGAAACAGCACGGACGGGACCACCACCCGCGAAACTTCTGCCTCTGGATGGCCGGTGGCGGCATCCAGGGCGGGACAACTTACGGCGAGTCGGATGACTTCAGCTACAACGTCGCCAAGGACCCGTTCCATGTCCACGACCTCCAGGCCACGGTGCTGCACTGCCTGGGTATTGATCACGAACAACTGACATACAAGTTCCAGGGACGGCAATTCCGCCTCACCGATGTCCACGGGCGAGTTGTCAAGGAGATCCTGTCATGACACGCAGACTGACACTGACCGTTCCCACAAGCCTGCTACTGCCGGTTGTGCTGCTGAGCTGCACGCTGGTTTCGGCCGAGGAACCACGTGATCCGATTCCCCGCGGCGGTGGACGACTGAAGAACCACTGGGCCACCTGCGTGATCAGCATGAAATCCGGACACATCGCCGGAATCTGGGACAACATCTCCGGCCGTCGCCTGGTCCAGGAAAGCTTCGAGACCTACCGATTGACCACCCGTGACGGGAAAACCATCACCATCAGCGAGAAGGACGACCGCGTTCACTCGGCGATTTCCACCGCCCCGCCCCCGAACCGTCCGCGCTGGGGAAATCAGACCGCCTATTTTGCCCGCAACCCGAAGATACCCGGATCGGAAATCCGCAAGAGCTACTACTTCGCCCTTATCGGAGAGGAACAGCGAATCGTGTGTCGCTCGGTGTCGATCACGGCCCCGACCGAGCAGGCCACCCTGTTCACCAGCGTCTCTCACACCGTCCTGGCTCCCCGGTTCCGCAAGGACTCGCTGTACCACTACGTCGTGCCCCAGGGTGTCGCCGGTGACCAGCGGCCGCTGATACGATCCTCACAGATCACCAAGCCCCTGATTCGCCGGGATCACAGCAACGACCGGCAGGGACGCGCGGCCTCAGACATTTTCCAGCCGAAGTGGAAAGTCGGCCTGTCCCAGTACCTGTACCGGGTTGGTCGTCACTGGGTCTATCCTGTCGGGCTCCGCAACCCCACGCACTGGACAGACAACGGTTGGCAGATCGCTTCCGGAGGATTCTTCCTCGCCGACAAATCCGAGAACAAGCGAACCAACCGGCTGGAGATGCGGTACCACATCTACGGAGAGGATCGCCTGGCGGTGCACGAGGAGTACCTCGGCCTGCCCGAGCTGACCAAGATCCGGAACGACACGCAGCAGAAGCTGCGGCTGGAAAAGATCCGTACGCCGGGGACTCCCACAAGATTTCTGCGACCCGGTGATCGTGTCCCATCAGCATCACTGATCAATATCGGTTCGGGCGGCAAAGGGCAGTTTCGCTACGGCGTGTATGCGACATCTGACGAGAGTCGACTGGAACAGATCAGCCCCACGAACTCGAAGAAGGTTGTGCTGTCACTGACCGGAAAACAGCTGAAAGAACGTTTTGCACAACAGCGAAAGAAGAACCCGGCGTCGATGGGCGGGATGTACATCTACCGCCGCCACGAATCCCCGGTCCTGATCGAACATCTCGACTGGCTCGCCTCACGGACGCCCAACGGGCTGGTCAACCTGAGACCGCTCAAGGAGGTTTTCGAGTTCGAGACCCGGGGCATCGTGGCCGAATCGGATTACCTGGGCACCGGGGTTTTCTACTGGGACGCCGCCCTGGATGCCGGCCAGGTGGACTGGAGCCGCCGCACCGTCAGCCAGACCCAGTCCGCCATCGATCGGTGGAAGATGCTCTTCGAGGCACTCCACCAGCGTGACAAGCTGCTGTGGACGAACTCCCGGACCGGATCGGCCTATTACGACATCACCTATTACGAAGCCAGCGGTGCACAGAAGATCGCCGGAAAGAGCTGGCGTGACGCTGCCGACATGGACCTGATGAACAAGATCTACCAGGTGCCGGGCACGATCCACGTGCCACTGTACTGGTGGAACAACGGGCCGGACGAGAACACCCAGACCTACCAGAACCACTGTCTTGCCCTGGCCCTGTCTCCCAGGGACGGTGCCTGGAGCCGAGAAGTGGACGGGAAGCTTCCCGAGAGCGCCGACGACGGCGTGCTGTTCGAAGTCATCGATGAATTCCGCAATGCGCGGTTCGTCCGCATCGGACTGAAACCGGCCTGGTGGAATGACCTGAAGACCAGGATCGAAGCCTACACCCTGCAGCTGGGACCCACCTGGTTCCTCAACGTGATCTCCCACCGCAAGAAACCATCAACCGTCACGGCCTCGATCGACATCGCCCGCGCCAAGCTGGATTCTCAACAGCCCATCTTCTGCTGGCAGCACCAGGCTCGAAAAGCCCTGAAGGCTGGTTCGCAGTACCCCGCCAAACAGGTCGACCAGTACTTCACGTCGACACGCCTGGCGGTGGTTCCACCGACCGAAACGCGACTGGAATTGTCACTGGCCGACGTGCCACCGGAAATCGTCCGCATGTGCACCATCACACAGG
>DLVV01000215.1:4848-7554 GCA_003445035.1 Planctomycetaceae bacterium
CGTGATCTCCCACCGCAAGAAACCCTCAACCGTCACGGCCTCGATTGACACCGCCCGCGCCAAGCTGAATCCCCAACAACCCATCTTCTGCTGGCAGCACCAGGCTCGAAAAGCGCTGAAGGCCGGTTCCCAGTACCCCGCCAAACAGATCGACCGCTATTTCACTTCGACGCGACTTGCGGTCGTGCAACCGACCGAAAAACGGCTGGTGTTGTCGCTGCCCGATATGCCGCCGGAGATCCTCCGCATGTGCACCATCACACAGGTTCCCGCCTGGATCGTCTCCGCCGATGGAGTCGCCACCCAGTTGCGGTTGCCCCAGACGCTGGGATCAACGGTGTCCGGAGAAGTTGACCAGGCCAACCGGCGGGTGACACTCGAGACCAGTGGCAACCGTCGTCTCACGCTTGCCGCCTGGTGGGATGCCGGCTGGGGAAAGGTTCGGGTCCGGGTTGACGGGACCGAGGTGCCTCACCGGGTCGATCGAGCGTCGGGCCAACACCTGCTGGTGTTCGACGTGCCGACCGGATCGCACCGAGTGCAGTTGGCGCCCTAGCCGACCGATTGCATGCCCCGTCGCGGCGGGACACAATTGAATTCCGCGAAGACCGTTCTTCCTCACACTCGAGGCTCACCATGCGTTGCACCATCGTCCTGGCTGCCCTGTTCGCAATGTTCGTTTCGTCGCCGGCCCACGCCGATGACTTCAAACTGTCGGCCCGCTCGCGGCAGGCCGCCAAAATGCCCTGGGGACCCGGACACAAGACGATCACCCGTTCGCTGAAGTGGCAGCCGAAACAGACGGCGGTGATCGTCTGTGACATGTGGGATCTGCACCACTGCCTGAACGCGACACGGCGTGGAGCCGAGATGGCTCCGCGGATGAACAACCTGCTGAAGCTGGCTCGCCGTAATGGCGCCACGATCATCCACGCCCCCAGCAGTTGCATGAACACCTACAAGGACCACCCGGCCCGCAAGCGGGCCCAGGCCGTAGCCCGTTCCAAATCCCTTCCCGACGAAATCAGCAAGTGGTGCTACAAGATCCCTTCCGAAGAAAAGGGCGTCTATCCGCTGGACCAGACCGACGGCGGCGAGGACGACGACCTGGCCGAACACCGCGCGTGGGCCAAGAAGCTCGAAAAGATGGGTCGCAACCCACGGGCTCCATGGAAGAGCCAGACCGACACGCTCGAAATCGACAACCGGGATTACATCTCGGACAACGGCGAAGAGGTCTGGAGCATCATGGAGAAGAAGGGCCTGAAGAACGTGATCATGGTCGGTGTGCACACCAACATGTGCGTGCTGGGTCGGCCGTTCGGTCTTCGGCAGATGTCCAAGAACGGCAAGAACGTCGTGCTGGTCCGCGACATGACCGACACGATGTACAACCCCAAGCGGTGGCCGTTTGTCAGCCACTTCCAGGGCACCGACCTGATTGTCGAACACATCGAGAAGTTCGTCTGCCCGACGATCACCAGCAACCAGCTGCTCGGTGGTCAACCGTTCGTCTTCAAACACGACCAGCGACCGCGAGCGGTGTTCCTGGTCGCCGAGAAGATCTACAACACCCGATCGACGCTCCCGGTGCTGGCCAGGCGACTTTTTGAGGACCGCCTGGGTTTCCAGACCACCGTGCTGCACGCCGCCGACGGCATCCACGAGATCAAGGGGATGGCCGAGGCCGTCAAGCAGGCCGACCTGGTCGTCGTCTCAGTCCGCCGCCGCGCATTGCCCAAAAAAGACCTCGATGCATTGAAAGCCCACCTGGCCGCCGGCAAGCCGCTGATTGGTCTCCGTACCGCCAGTCATGCGTTCGACGCCCGGGGATCCGGACCGAAGGGGCACGCCGAGTGGCCCGAATTCGACGCCAGGGTGCTGGGTGGCCATTACCACAATCATCATGCCTCCGGACCCACCACGAAGATCACCGCACGGAGAATCGCTCACCCGATCCTGACCGGTATCGACAAGACGTTCACCAGCAAGGGATCCCTCTACATGACCAGTCCGCTGGCCAAGGGGACCACCGAACTGTTGTCCGGATCGATCCCGGGAAAGAAGGCCGAGCCGATAGCCTGGACCAACCAGTTCGGCAAAGCTCGCATCTTCTACACCTCGCTCGGACACGCCGATGACTTCAAGCAGCCGGCGTTCTGGCAGTTGATGGAGAATGCGGTCCGCTGGACGTCGCAGATGAAAAATGCCGTTGCGGCTCGACCATAGTCAACCGGACGTGAGTGTGATGTCGACCGAGTGGCAGAAGAAATACCGCGTGGATCGCAAATGATTCCCGCATGCTGTTTGTGCTGGAGAAAATCGTGAAACGGCTGACCTGGTTGATACTGTTGGCATTCCCCGCTCTTGTCTGTGCGCAGGAGAGCTCCGAACCGCCTGGCGATGCGGAAGTTGTTCCAGCGGTTACCGCTGTTGAAGCCGATGAGGAGAGTGGCGGTGCACCACAAGAGGCTGGGGATGCGGCTCGCCATCAGGACGAACAGGGGAAGGGCGTCGATGAGAACAACCCGGAGGACTTGTTTGGCCCTTTGGTGTGTTGCGGTCTCTGGAGTGTGATCCCAATTATTCTGGTGGTCATCTTCCTGATACGTCGAGCGAACGCAAAAGAACGGACCCAGACACTCTCGGGCATAGCTGCCGAATTGAATCTCGAGTTTTCTCCGGTGGGAGAAGAATCCCTGAAAG
>DLVV01000069.1 GCA_003445035.1 Planctomycetaceae bacterium
GCTGTTGAGCTACCTGCTGGCCGTTCCCATGGGCCTGTACGCGACCGTTCGCAGTGGTCGCCCCGACGAACGCAGCATGAGCTTTATGCTCTACATGCTGTACTCGTTTCCGTCGTTCGTCGCCGCGCTGTTTCTGCAGCTGCTGTTCGCCGTGAAGCTGGAGGGAACGTGGCTGGAGCTTCCGTTGATGGGCAACCAGAGCAGCGGATACGAGGACCTCGGTGATATGGCCCAGGCGTGGGATACCTTCCAGCACATGATCCTGCCGGTCACCTGCTTCACCTACGGCAGCCTCGCCTACTACTGCCGGTTCGTCAAAGCGAACATGGAGGAGGTGATCCGCCAGGACTACATCCGCACGGCCCGGGCCAAGGGCCTGGGACCGATCCGGGTCCTCATTCACCACGCGTTCCGCAACACGCTGATCCCCTTCGTGACCCTGCTGGGCCTGACCCTGCCCGGTCTGCTCGGCGGAGCCATCATCCTCGAGGGCATCTTCAACTGGCAGGGCATGGGCCTGCTGTTCTTCGAATCGATCCTCGGTCGCGACTACCCCACGATCATGAGCCTGACGCTGATGTTCTCGATCCTGACGCTCTCGGGCCAGCTCCTGGCCGACATCCTTTATGCCTTCGTCGATCCACGGATCAGGTACAGCTGAAACCATGAACCGAAAAACACCCGACAACCTGATGGTCTCGGCCGGCTTCTGGCAGCAGTCGTGGCACCGCTTCCGGCGACGCAGGCTCGGCATGCTCGCCCTGTATTTCATCGGCGTCCTGTCGGTGATCGCGGTCTTCTCGCCGATGATCGCCGGCACCAAGCCGATCGTCTGCCGCTACAAGGGCAGCATCTACTTTCCCTGCATGGGCTATTACAACCGCACGTGGGAAAACCCGATTTTCCAGAAGGACCGCTTCCGCCGGATCTACCCCCGGAACCTCAAGCGAAAGGACCCCGACAGTTGGGCCATCTGGCCCCTGGTCTACCAGGACCCCCACCGCCCGGTCCGCCGCGGCGAATGGGAGGGAATGAAGGGCAACCCGTACGGGGCCAAGGGGCGGCCCACCAGCAAGAACTGGTTCGGCACGTACAAGACCGGGTTCGACGTCTTCGCCAGCATGGTGCATGGCACACGAATCGCCCTGCTGGTGGGGTTTGTCTCCACCGGCATCGCCGCGACGATCGGAATCACGCTGGGGGCCATCGCCGGGTACATGGGCGGCGTCGTCGACCTGGTGATCAGTCGCGTGATCGAGGTGGTGATGTGCGTGCCGGCGCTGGTGCTGATCCTGTCCCTGCAGGCGGTGATCGAGGAGGTCAGCATCTGGAACATCATGATGCTGCTGGGCCTGACCGGATGGACCAGCATGGCCCGCCTGACACGCGGTGAGTTCCTCAAGCTGCGGGAAACCGAATTCGTGGCGGCGGCGCGGTGCCTGGGGGCCAGCCGCACGAGGATCATGTTCCGCCACGTGCTGCCCAACGCGCTGGCCCCGGTGATGGTCCCGATCGCCTTCGGAATCGCAGCGGGCATCCAGGTCGAAGCCGCCCTGAGCCTGCTGGGCTTTGGCGCCCCGCCTCCAAACCCCAGCTGGGGCACGATCCTCAACTCCGGCCGCGAAACGCTGCAGTCGGGTTACTGGTGGCAGCTGGTCTTCCCGGGAATGGGCATCTTCCTGACCGTCCTGGCCTACAACCTGATCGGCGAGGGAATCCAGGAAGCCACCGATCCTCGCCTCGCAGATCCGAGGAACTGATCCACCATGGCAGCCGTCATCGACGTCCAGAACCTGCAGACCTACTTCCACATCGAACGAGGTGTGGTCAAGGCCGTCGATGACGTCTCGTTCCAGATCGAACCCGGACACACGCTGGGCGTCGTCGGAGAATCGGGGTCGGGCAAGTCGGTCACGTCGCTGACGATCATGCGGCTGCTGGCGGCTACGGCCCAGGTGCATTCGGGCAGCATCTCGTTCCTGGGACAGGACCTGATCGCGCTGCGAGAAAAGGAGATGCGGAAGATCCGGGGTTCGGAGATCAGCATGATCTTCCAGGAGCCGATGTCGTCGCTGAACCCGGTGCACAAGGTCGGCCACCAGGTGATGGAGGCCATCATCCAGCACCAGCGGGTCAGCAAGTCCGAGGCCCGGGACCGCACGATCGAGCTGTTCGAGGAAGTGGGCATCCCCGATTCCGAGTCGCGGCTGGACTACTACCCTCACCAGATGTCCGGCGGCCAGAAACAGCGCGTGATGATCGCGATGGCCCTCTCCTGCAACCCCAGCCTGCTGATCGCCGACGAACCGACCACCGCACTGGACGTCACGATCCAGAAACAGATCCTCGACCTGATCCGCGAGTTGCGGGACCAGCGGCAGATGGCCGTGCTGTTCATCACCCACGACCTGGGTGTGATCGCCGAAATCGCCGACCACGTGATCGTGATGTACCACGGCAAGGTGGTGGAACAGGGCGACGTGCTGAGTCTCTACGAAAACTCCCAGCACCCCTACACCAGGGGACTGCTGGCCTGCCGTCCCAGGCTCGACTCGCCCTACAAGCGGTTGCCGACGGTCTCGGACTACATGGACACGGTCGAGCAGCCCGACGGGGAACTCGAAATCACCGAGAAGACCATGACCGATGACCGTCTGGATTATTTCCGGAATCACGGTCGTGGACGGCTGTTGCACCCCGAGTCCCAGTTGCAGGCACTCGGTTTTGCGGAGGACCCGGCCTCCTACGGCCGCGAGGCCGTTCCGGTCGAGGCGGGGCAGGAACCGCTGGTCAGCGTCCGTAACCTGGAAGTCCATTTCCCGGTCCGCAAGGGCGTGTTGATGAAGACCGTCGGACACGTCAAGGCGGTCGACGGCATCACGTTCGACATCTTCCGTGGCCAGACCCTGGGGCTGGTTGGGGAAAGCGGCTGTGGCAAGACCACCGCCGGCCGGGCACTGCTGCGACTCGTCCGCCCCACTGGCGGATCGATGCACTTTGACGGAAACAACATCAGTACGCTGGACCGCCACGGGCTGCGTCAACTGCGGAACCGGATGCAGATCATCTTCCAGGATCCCTACGGATCGATGAACCCGCGGATGACCGTACAGGCGGCCCTGTCTGAACCGATGGCCCTGCACGGAATCGGCAGTTCGCGCCGCGATCGCATAGACCGGGCGGCCAGCCTGCTGGAGGAAGTCGGGCTGCTCAGCGAGCACCTGGGCCGCTACCCCCACGAATTCTCCGGAGGCCAGCGGCAGCGGATCTGTATCGCGAGAGCCCTGGCCGTCGAGCCGGAATTCATCGTCTGCGACGAATCGGTCTCGGCACTGGACGTGTCGATCCAGGCCCAGGTCCTGAACCTGCTCAACGACCTGCAGGAGCGGCGAGGCCTGACCTACATCTTCATCAGCCACGACCTGTCGGTGGTGAAATTCATGGCCGACATGATGGCCGTGATGAAGGACGGCAAGTTCGTAGAGTTCGGACCGTCCGAAGCGATTTACCGAAACCCCAGCGAAGACTACACCCGCGAGTTGATTGCCGCGACGCCTCGCGACGACCTCGACCACATCCGCGAACTGGTCGAACACCGGCGGCAGATTCGTCAATCGACTGACTGAAAATCACCAGCGACCGGTGACTGGTGCATCGATGAGGCCTGCCGCGGCCCTTCCCCGGAACGAGACCAACCCATGAAAACCCTGTTGACGCTGCTGATCCTTTCGGTCGTGACCGCATCGGCTTCTGCCGTCGAACCGGAATGGAACCAGTTTCGCGGCGGTCGTGGTGACGGTTCGTCTCAGGCCAACGGCATTCCCACGACGTGGAGCGAGACGAAGAACGTGGCCTGGAAGACGTCGATCTGGGGCAAGGCCTGGTCGTCACCGGTCGTGTGGAAGAACCGGATCTGGGCGACAACCGCGACCGCTGACGGCCGCCGGCTGGCCGTGATGTGCCTGGACAAAACAACCGGAAAGATCCTCCACGATCAGACCGTCTTCAGGCCGGTCAAACCCCAGTACGGCGACCCGTTCAACAGTTACGCCTCGTCCACAGCATGGGTCGAGGAAGGCCGCGTCTACATCCACTTCGGCAGCCTGGGCACCGCCTGCCTGGACACCGAAACGTACAAGGTCCTCTGGAAACGAAACGACCTGCCCTGCAATCACTTCCGTGGTGCCGCCAGCAGCGTCTCGATCCACGGCAACCAGATGTTCCTGCCGTTTGACGGGTCGGACGTCCAGTACGTGGTCGCACTCGACAAGCGAACCGGAAAAACCCTGTGGCGAACCGATCGCAACGTCGATTTTGGTGGACTCGGCGGGGCGCACAGGAAGGCCTTCTGTACGGCCCGCGTGATCACCCACAACGGCCGCACACAGGTCATCATCCCCGCCGCTTTGGCCACGATGTCATATGACCCGGCCACCGGAGAGGAACTCTGGCGGGTCATGCACGGCGGTGCCAACACCGCCTGCCCGGCCCTGTTCCACAAGGGTGTGCTGTTCTTCAACAGCGGCGACGTCACCAACCGGCTGATGGCCGTCCGACCCGACGGCCGCGGCGATGTCACCAAGACCCACGTCAAGTGGGCGACGATGCGGGGAGTTCCCTCCCGGCCGTCAGTCGTGCGGTCCGGCGATGCGATCTACATGGTCAACAACGACGGCATCGCTTCGTGCGTCGACACCGCAACCGGCCGCACCCGCTGGGCCAGGCGACTCACCGGCAAGTACTGCGCCTCGCCGATCCTGGTCGGCGAGAGGGTGTTTTGTTTCGAGGAGGAAAAGGGACTGTGCCACGTGTTCGCAGCCGATCCGAAGCGGTACCGGAAACTGGCCACCAACACGCTCGACGCCAGTTTCATGGCCTCGCCGGCCGTCACCGACGGAATGCTGATCCTGCGGACCAAGAGCCATGTTTATGGAATCGCCAGCAACCTCCACCGTCCTTGATTCACTCGACAAACGGAGCATCCCCGCGATGACCGAGGATCAGCACTACAATCTCGACAATGTGTGGAAGTTCCTGACGCAAAAGTGCGAGGACGGGAAGGACTGGCACCTCTCGTACGGGCTTACCGAAAATCGCGCCATGGCATTGTTCGGACCACCCAAGAATTCCGGAAGCCTGAAGAACCCTAACTCCGAGACCGCGCTGACAATCTTCTTACTGGGCCACCTGAACAAGTGGGCTCAACCGGAGAGTTTTGGTGGTTGCAAAGATTGGCCTCGAAAAGAAAACAAACGTCTAAACAGGAGTTTCTTCAAAAAGTTGTGCGAAAACGCCATCGACGGAAACGAAGAAACGTTCTTCGAACACATCGTCAAAGACCCCAAGTCCTCCAAGTCACGGCTCTTGTTTGAGATTGGGGTCCCCAACATCGCTTTTCGGCGCGAGGCCGGGGAGCAAATTAAGTCATCCTTCATCAACAACGAGACCAGCAACGCGTGGTCTCAATTCGATGCAATGCTGTTGGTACCTGAAGGGAAGCGAGTTATCGGGATTGAAGCAAAACTCAGCAGCGACATCTCTATAGGCACAACCAACCACTCATACGTAAACCAGATCATCCGCAATCTTGAGGCTGGATACTGGCTAACCAACTGTGGAAGTAGTCTCTTCTCTGACCCTGACTCTGACTCTAAATGGACATTTGAATACGTATTCATCTGCCCCAAGAACGCCATGGAGTATAAAGCCACTCACTACAGCCATATCCTCACAGACAAGGAGAAACCATGCGTGCAGACCGCTCTTGACAATTACAAAAATTACTTGTGTGCGAAGAAACTCTTGGACAAGAAGGTCGATAAAACACACTTTGAGCGTTTTAACGAACACTTCACAAACACAAAAAACAATCACATCACAGTGCATTACTGGAGCGAACTCACCGAGGAATTGCACAACCGCAAACCATTGCAATCCCTGGTAGAACAATTTGAGGAAGCCACTACGAAACGATTTGACCTTGCAGGTGTCCCGTGCGATCACTACTCCTAGTGGCAGTCCGTCAGCCAAGTTTCCACGGCACACCATCTTCCAACACGCGTGTGTTGGGGAAATGATCTTCAAACCGCTGGGGTTCAAACGTGTGCACCGGAATCAGTTCCCCCGGAGCCACCGCCTCGACAAACCTCACGATATCTTCCTCCAGGATGTGCCCGGTCGCGTGGACTTTCACCACGTCGCCATCGACCTCCTTCAGAGCCCGCTTCATTTTCTGCCAGTCCGGCTTATCCAGGTAACCGGACCAGTACGAATAGAGGCACCTGCATCGGTCCGGCAACGTGCCTTCGAAATCGTCGTCGAGCATCGACGGTCGAAACAGCATCACGTAACGGGCGGGATCCGCCCTGAGTTCGTCGACGCCGATTTGGCTGGGAAGAAACTGGTCGTGGATCTTCACACGGTTGCGGCGTTCGCAGGACCTGCGAAACGCATGCGGGTAGAACACGCGAATGTTTTCGTCTCGGACCGGGTCAGGAACATCTGTCTGGCTTGAGATCAAGTACATCACGAAGGCCGTGTAGACGTCGGCAACGAACAGCCGCCCCGTTCGCCTGGCTGCGTTGATGAAACCGATGAGACGATCGACGTTCTGTGGTGAAAACGAGGCGAGGGCCAACCCGGGAGCCCTTTCGATTTCAGCGACCAGGTCATTTTCCAACTGGAGTTCATCGGTGGGATTTTCGGTCGGCAATCCGAAATGTGTCCCCTCCATCAACAGGACATCGACCGATCTGGATTCGAGACTTTTCAGCAACAACTCGGCCTTGCCTGGTCTGCGGCCGTGCAACCGCAGGTCTCCGGAGTACAGCAGGCTCTTGCCCTCGGCTTCGACCAACAGGGCCATTGCTCCGTGGATGGAATGGTCCACATCGAAAGGTGTGACCACGAAATCACCTATCCGGACCGGCCTGGTGGCGACAAGTTCGCGGTACCGTTCCCTTGGCAATTCGGTCTGGGCAGCAAAGATGCCGCCGGCGAGCATCATCTTGCTTGTCCCGGCACTCGCATAAATCGGCACGGTCTCGTCGGTGAATTCCAGCAGTCCGGTGTGATCCATGTGGGCATGGGACAACAGGATCGCATCGGCCGCAGGACCATCGGTGAAGACACCGGGAATCGGTGGCAGAATCCCGTCGGCAGCCAACTCGGGCTTGGTCCGGCGGCGTAGGGCCCACGTGTCGAGCGCTTCGCGGCCAGGGCCGAACAGCGGCAGACCGATATCCAGGACCAGGCGA
>DLVV01000253.1:0-906 GCA_003445035.1 Planctomycetaceae bacterium
AGCATGTCGCTGCCGGAGAGACCCGTCAGCACATCGGCACCGTCGCCGCCGAAGAGATTGTCATCGCCGGCACGGCCGATCAACCGGTCGTCGCCCGAGCCACCCGTCAGGGTGTCGTCACCGTCCACGCCGACCAGCGTCACCGGTCCCGTGAAATCACTGGCGTCGATGTTGTTGTCACCGTCACCGCCCTTGATGAAGGCCTGGTCGATCGAGGCCAACTCGTCGGTACCGTTGTCGGCAATCAACCGGGCGTCACCGAGATCGTAGTCTCCATCGCCCCGCTCGTAGATCGCATCGGTGCCGTCGCCGCCGTCGATCACGTCATTGCCAATGCCGCCGGTCAGTCGATCGTCACCGTTTCCGCCACTGAGGTTGTCGTGTCCGATGCCGCCATCGAGCTTGTCGTTTCCGTCGCCGCCGTCGAGCACGTCGTTGTTTCCACCCTGGCCACGCAACACGTCGTTGCCGCCGCCACCACTGATGTCGTCCTGGCCGGCTCCGCCATAGAGCCTGTCGGCCGCATCACCACCGATGATGGTGTCGTGGCCACCGGCCCCGTTGGCATGCAATCGGCCCGACCAGTCGGAACCGTCAATCGTGTTGGCGGTGGATCCGCCGTAGAGCGTCGCTTCCTGCAGGTTGCTCAACTGGTCGGTTTCACTCGAACCGCTCTCCTCGGAAACCAGCGTCGTGTCGTCGAGCGTGTAGTCGGCATCGCCGCTCTCCCACAGCATGTCGTGACCATCGCCACCGTCCAACTCGTCGTTGCCGGCTCCACCGCTGACGGTGTCCCCACTGCTGCCCTGGCCTCGGACCATGTCGTCGCCCTGTTCGCCTCCCAGGAAGTCGGCCCCGCCGCCTCCATTGAGCGTGTCGTTGTCGTCGCCACCGAGCATGTGATCG
>DLVV01000253.1:1289-30300 GCA_003445035.1 Planctomycetaceae bacterium
CGACCGACCAGCGTGTCGTCGCCCGCGTCCCCAACGATCTGGTCGGCGAGGCCGCTGCCGGTGATCAGGTCGTTTCCGTCACCTCCGTTGACCGAAATGTCGGTGTCGATCAAATCGGGGAAGGTTCCCGGGTCCAGGGCCGACAGGTCGACCACGTCATCGCCAGGACCGGCTTCGATGGTGACCGAGGTCAACTCGTCTGCGGTCACCGTACCACCCTGCTGGTCGTCGACCACCGCATCATTGACCAGCACCTCGGTGGTCTCGGCATCCATCGACACGACGATCGTGTCGGCAGCGTCCGAGTCAATGTCCAGATCACCGGTCATCGGATTGAAGACCGACGTGACACTCAACAGCGTGCGAGATTCGAGTGGTTCAACGGCGGGACGCATCGTGCGACGACGCAGCCGCTGTGTTCCGCGACGGCGAGATCGACCAAGGCGAATACGAACCGTCTCCAGCCACGAACTGAACCGCATGACACTCCCCCAATTGAACGCTGCACAATAATAAGGAACGAACAAACAGCCATTCTGACAGCTACGACAAACCACATAACCGGAACAACGGTCAAAACCGGATGCCGAGTTCCGTGCGGATTGCACTGCTTATTCAACCGACTCGCCACCCAGATGCAAGCCGAATCTCGCCCATTGCCCGAACCTCCCATTCCACCACGATTGGCGACGGAATTCTCCGGAAAGGCCGCTCTCCGATTCAGTCGGGCACCTGCCACAGCCGGACCTTCTTGTCACGTCCGGCCGAAGCCAGGCGCTTGCCGTCGGTGGAGAATTCGAGCGAATGAACGCTGAAACCCAGTTGCCCACCCGAGTGACCCGGCAGGGTTGTCTTGAGTGTCCCGTCGGCGGTCGACCAGAGCTTGATCGGACCGTGACGTTCTCCTGAAGCCAGCAACAGGCCGTCGGGCGAATAGCCCAGCGACAGCACCAGTCCCTTGTGCCCCTTGAGCACGGCCTGCGGCTTGCCGTCCATGACCGACCAGGTCCTGACGATCGTATCGAACCCGCCGGAAGCCAGCTGATCACCCTTGGGAGCAAAGGCCAGCGCCGACACCTGTTGGCCGCCGTGGCCGGCAGGTTTCGACACCGCCTTGGCGGTCGCGGTGTCCCAGATGGTGATCTCACCGGTTCGGCAGCCGGTTGCCAACCGGCGACCGCTGCGATCAAACACAAGCGTGTCGATCCAGCTCTTGTGGCCGGGCCACTTTCGCGTCGCCACCAGCTTCGACCCGACCGTCTTGTCCAGGCGGAACAACCGCACACCACCGTCCCGCAATCCGCACCCCAGTTGGCGGCCGTCGGGAGAAATCGTCACCATGCTGATCCGCTGACCGGGCAGACCGTCCCACGACCGCTTCAATTGCCCCGTCGATGGATCCCAGGCCTTCACGCTCCGCTGGCTGGCTGTCAGCAGGGTCTTGCCATCGGGCGTGAACCGGATGGCCAGCACCCAGTCGGTGTGGTCGGTCAGTGTCAGTCGAGCTGGCCCGCCGGTCGGGTCCCACAACCGCACCGTCTCGTCCCAGCCTCCACTGGCCAACTGTCCGCCGCCCGGAGCAATCGCGACCTGGGACACGCTGTTGGTATGACCGGAAAACTCGATCGGCTTCGGAGCCTGGGCCACCACATTGGCCGACAGGACCACCAGGAGCAACGCGGCTTTGGTCTTCATTGGACGTCCAGGAAACAACCGACACATCAAAGTTGGCTGACCGGAATATAACGTGCTAGGATAACCCTGCGAAAGCGGTCTCCTGCCCTGCACCGGCGTTCGAGGCTCCCATGTCCCCAACCGGCCCCCCCACACTACACCACTCCGGCTGGTCTCGTCGCGAGATCCTGCAGGCAGGCACGCTCGGATTGATGGGCCTGTCGATGTCCGACATCGAGCAGCTTCGCGCCGAGTCGGGATCGCTCCGACGTCCCCGCGCGGTCATCTACGTCTTCCTGACCGGCGGGTTGGCCCAGCACGAGAGCTTTGACCCCAAGCCCAATGCCACCGAAAACGTTCGGGGCGAGTTCACGCCGATTCCCACTCGCACCCCCGGGCTGCAGATCTGCGAGCACCTGCCGCTGCTGGCCGACCGCAGCGACAAGTGGGCCCTGTGTCGCAGCGTCTCGCACAGTTGGAACGAGCACTCCCAGGGCACCTGCCTGATGCTGACCGGCCGCAGCCAGTTGCCCCCCAGTTTCAGCGGCGCGCCCAAGCCGTCGGACTTCCCCGGCATCACGGCGATGGGTGGACGCATGTCACCGGGCCGCAACGGCCTGCCCGGCGCTGCCGTCCTGCCCTACCCGATCAAGCAACCCGGAACCCTGGCCGGGAGAATGGGTCCCCGGTTCGACCCCTGGATGCTCAATGCGGCCAGCAACTGCAAGTGGTCCGGCGCCTGCCCCAACTGCTGGGATCACCAGCGGCGTCCCGAGGCGAGGCATACCGGCTACCCGGTCTTCCGCGCCCCCAACCTCACGCTCGCCGACGGCCTCTCGCAGGGCCGGATCGACAACCGCAAGGCCCTGCTGGGAACCATCGAACGCCAGCAGCAGTTCCTGGATCGCTACGCCACCGTCAACAGCCTGGACCGCTACCGCACCGGGGCACTCAGCCTGCTGACCTCCGGACGTGTCCGCCGGGCATTCGATATCGAGAACGCCGACCCCAAGGCACTGGACCGCTATGGTCGCAACCTCTTCGGCTACTCGCTGCTGATGGCCGCCCGACTGGTCGAGGTCGGAGTCAGCATGGTGCAGGTCAATCTCGGACGTGGTGGCTTCGACACTCACGGCAACGCGTTCGACCACCTCAAGAACCTGATGCTGCCGCCCACCGACCAGGCCCTCTCGGCCCTGCTGGACGACCTGGACGAGCGAGGCCTGCTGGAAGACACGCTGGTCGTCGCGGCCGGCGAGTTCGGCCGCACCCCGCGGGTGTTCAACCTGCCCCAGTACTACGAACTGCCCGGGCGAGACCACTGGGGAGCCGTACAGAGTGTCTTCTTTGCCGGGGCCGGTGCCAGCGGCGGCAAGGTGATTGGATCCTCCGATGCCGACGGCGGCCAGCCCAAGGACAGCAAGCAGACGCCCGAGAGCATGGCGGCAACGATCTACGACGCCCTGGGTATCGACCGTCATGCCACCTGGGACGACAATCTCAAACGTCCGCACGCCGTCTACCACGGCAATCCGATCGAGGGAATGCTGGCGTAGGTGCTAGCCGGCACCAACCGGCGGCATCACCATCAGTTCGTCGTCGTCGGCCAGTTCACGACCGCGGTCCCGTTCCATCTGGTTGTTGACCATCACCAGGTGAACGAAGTTGCCCGGCACTTTCATCGCGGCCAGCGCGTCGTTGATCGTCGCCCCCTCGGAGAGCTCCAACACGTCTCCTTCGGGCGACTTCTCCTTCAACGCCGCCATCAGCTTCACGCGAATCTGCATCACTCAGCCGACTCCGCTTCCGTACCGCCACCGTCACCGGCTGCCTCGGCCTCGGCCGCAGCGGCTTCGGCGGCCATCGCCCTGGCCACCTCGGCCGCCTTCTCCATTGCGGCGGCCTTGGGGGAAACCAGTTGTGCGTGCGAGCCGTCGACGGCCGACTGAGGAGCCTGGCCACCGAAGTGGAAGCCGCGAGGCTGAGCCTTCTGTCCCAGCAACGTTGTCTTGGCCAGCGTCGCCGCCACGCCGGTGGCGATGTAGGCCCGGCGGACATCGAAGGGGTTCTCCTTGAGGAATCCCTTCCAGGCCCCGAGGTCGGTCCCGGTCTGCATGATCCCCTTGACCATGCCGACGTCGGTCAGCATCCCCAGGTCATTCGCCTCACCGACAAAGACCGCACCGGTCATCTGGTCACCGGTGAAGATGAACTTGCGGTAGATGTGATCGGCGGCGTTGGAGATCGTCACGGCATCCTCGGACGTGTCGCCCCAGTTGCCGAAGCTCGCATTCTGCAGCCCGCAGACATCCAGGATGTTCAGTGACAGGCTGCCGGGATATTCGGCGTCGTGCCCGGCCATGTTCGCTCCGGCGATCCGTCCATGGTCGACGGCCGTCGGCTGGATCGAATGGATCTCGTTGTCACCGCCTCCGAGCACCGGACCCTGGGCGACATCGCCGCCGGCGTAAACGCCCTCGGCACTTGTCTGGCACCGTGAGTTGACGATGATCCCCTGGTCGGTCTCAATCCCCGCCTCCGACGCCAGGTCGGTGTTGGGGCGGATCCCGGTCGCCACGATCACCACGTCGGCCTCGACGGTCGCCCCGCCGTCCAGGGAGACGATCTTGCCCCCCTCGCCGTCGGCGATCGACTCGACCCCTGCCCCGGCATGCACGGTGATGCCCTTCTCACCCAGCCAACTCTCAACCAGGCCGGCGGCGTTGGCATCGAGCATCCGTGGCAGCACGCGGTCTTCCCGTTCGACGACTGTCAGGTTCCAGCCCCGCTTGTGCATCGCGTTGAGCATGATGAAACCGATGAACCCGGCCCCGATCATGGTCACCCGGGGCGACTCGGCCCCCTCGGCAGCGGCCAGCAGGCTGGCGGTGTGTTCGAGCGTCCACAGCGGCTGAACGCCGGGCAGATCGGCACCGGGCACCGGCAGTCCGGCGGGAGCGGCACCGGTGGCGATCAGCAGGTTGTCGTATTCGACCGTGCTGCCATCTTCGAGTGTCACGGTGCGGGCGGCCGTGTCGATTCCGCTGGCCCGCTGGCCAATCTTCGCATCGACACCCAGCCGGCCGAAGTAATCGTCATCGGCGGTGTGAGTGTGTTCGCGGGGAACCCTGCCCGCGAGCCAGTAGGGCAGGGCCATCCGCGAGTGGGCCGGCTCGTCGCTGATCAGCGTGATCGACGCTTCGCCGTCCCCGTACTGCCGGATCGTCTCAATCGCGTTGGTGGCCACGGGGCCGCCGCCGATGATGACATGCTTCGTCATGGTCAGTCGTTTCCTTGCTCGCGGCGACCCTCACGGCCGCCGGTGTCTGTCGGCCCGGTGGGCCTTACATCGACGCCAGGCCGAGTTCGGCCAGCTTCGCCTCGGTCGGCACACCCTCTTCGTCCCAGCCTCGTTCGCTGTAGTAGACCGGCAGCATCGCGTCCAGGTCCACGGTCACGCCCGCCGAAGGTCCGTCGGTGTGAGGTTCACTGAGAAGTCGCTTGGGCAGGTTGTCGTCGGCCATGGTCAGGCCGGCCTTGAGGTTCCACAACCGTTCGAGGTTCCAGGTCTTCTCGCCAATCGTCTCGAAGTCGTCCACCGTGTAGTCGACCCCCGTGGCGGCAGCAACCAGCGGAACAAAAGTCTCGAGAACACCGCCGGCAAACCCGGTGAACAGGCACAGCCCGGTGGCGTCGTGAGCGGTCGAGCGGTGCTGTTCGTGCACCACCCACTCGCTCTTGCCATCGGTCGTGTGCGGCGTGCTCTCGGATGTCTCGAACCCGGGTGTCCAGGCCCTGAGGTGACAGGCGCCGCGGTTGCAGGTGGCATAAGCCACGCCCATGCCGACGAAGCCACGCGGGTCGTAGGCCGGGAACTCCTGGCCCTTGACTCCCATGAACACGTCGGGGTTCCCCCATTTCTCTCCCATCAGCTTGGCCCCTTCGGCCAGGTCATCACCGAAGCCCTCGCGGTAGGCGGTCGCCTCGGTCATCCGCACCAGCGCCTCGGCCGATCCGAACTCCAGGGGCATCTCGACGTGCTCGTCGGTCACCGTCCCCTCCTGGTACAACTCCATCGCGCTGGCCAGTGTCGATCCCATCGAGATCGGATCCATGCCCAGGTCGTTGCAGAGCCAGTTGGCTTTCAGCACCGCGTCGAGATCGCCGACACCAGTGTCGGCTCCCAGCGCCCACGCCGCCTCGTACTCGGGTCCCTCTCCGGCCTGTTTCCAGTTCTTCGGGTGCGTGTTGACCAGGAACTTGTCGGAGTGTTCCCCCAGTTCGCAGACACGACCGCAGGCGATCGTGCAGGCGAAGCACGCCTTGTTGGTCGTCAGTCGCGTGTCACGGATGGTGTTCCCGTTGAGGTTCTCGGCTTCCTCGAACTGGCCCTGCTGGAAATTGCGGGTCGGCAGTCCGCCGAAGGCCTGGGTCAGGTCAATCGTCGAGGCGGTCCCGAACATGCCGAAGGCCTCGTAGGTCGGGTTGACGACCATCTCGCCCCGCATGTCCCACAGCGCCTTCATGAAGGCGTCGCCGTCGGAGAGTTCGACGCCACCGGTGCCACGGACCGCGATCGCCTTGAGCCCCTTGGATCCCATCACCGTGCCCACTCCGCTGCGTCCGGCGGCACGGTGCTTGTCGTTCATGATGCAGGCGAACTTCACCAGGTTCTCACCCGCCGGACCGATGCAGCAGGTCCGCAGGCCGGGGATACCCAGTTCCTCTCTCAACCCGTCCTCGGTGTCGCCGACCGTCTTGCCCCACAGGTGCGAGGCGTCCCGCAGTTCAACGCGGTCGTCGTAGATGAACAGGTACTTGGGCGTCTCGGACGCGCCCTTGATCAACACCAGGTCGTAGCCGGCGAACTTCAGTTCCGGGCCCCAGAACCCGCCGGAATTGGACGTGGTGATGCAGTTGGTCAACGCCCCCTTGGTGATCACCATGTACCGCGACCCACAGGGAGCACAGGTGCCCGTCAAAGGACCGGCGGCGAAGATCAGGACGTTCTCCGGGGAGAGTGGATCGACGGTGGGATCCATTTCCTCGTAGAGGTACCGGTCGGCGAGCCCGCGGCCGCCAATGTAGTCCTCCATCCACTCCTGGGGAATGTCCTCGGACGCCGCCGTGCCGGCCGTCATGTCGACTCGCAGCAACTTGCCAGTCCAACCACCCATCGTGTTCTCTCCGCTGGTGATGACGCCCACAGGCGTCGTGGTAATCTGATTCCGCGAACCCGGAACGCCTAGCTCGACGCCGCAACGTATTTCGAATTGACCGTTTCCGCCCACGGTTCGAGCCAACCGCCGCCCTCGTCGACATCGACGAACTCGATCGCCGCCGTCGGGCAGGCCGCCTCACAGGCGGGTTCCCCCCCGCAGAGGTTGCACTTGCTGGCCGTGTCGGTCACCGGCAGCGTGTAGACGGTGCCGAACGGGCAAGCGATCGTGCACAGGTGGCAACCGATGCACAGGGATTCGCTGACGATCTTCGCACCGCTGTCCCCGTCGACCCCGATCGCATTGACCGGGCAAGCGTTCATGCACCACGCCTCGTCACACTGCAGACAGGTGAATGGGGCGTAGCTGGCCTCTTCGTCGAACACGTTGACGCGAATCAACGACCGGGACGGTTGAAACGTCCCCGTCTGGACCCACGAGCAGGCGAGTTCACACTGCATACAACCGGTGCACCGGTTGGGCACGATATTCAGCATCATGGTCATCGAATGACCTCCTCCCGATTTGGCGTCTGACCGCACCTGATGATCCCGCGGCCACAACGATGCCACTTTGTAACGCCTCTTGGCCTGAAAGTCAAAATCGGTCCGCACTCGGTATACGAATGGCCGCTGCGTTGAGATCGACGACGGATCTCGTGAGAATGCCAGCCGCGACAATCAGTGACAAAAACAGCACCTGCCGGCACCCGACAAACCGTGAGGGTGCTCGTCCCCTCAACAGGAATCTCCACCATGCGAGTTGACCAGGCCATCGCCGAAATTCTCAAGCGCGAGGGCGTCGAGCAGATCTTCCTGTTCCCCTTCACCCCCATTCTCGAAGCCGTCTCGGCCGCCGGCATCCGCCCGATCGTCGCCCGCCAGGAACGGGTGGCCGAGAACATGGCCGACGGGTTCTCACGGGTCAGCAACGGCAAAAAGATCGGCACGATCACCGTGCAGCAGGCCGCTGGAGCCGAGAACGCGTTCGCCGGCATCGCCCAGGCCTACACCGACTCGAGCCCGGTCCTGTTCCTGCCCGGTGGCATGAACAGGATGGAGTCGGGCACACCACCCAGCTTCAACGCCGTGCCCAATTTCCGGGCCACCACCAAGTGGGCCGACCAACTGCTGACAGCCGATTCGCTGACACAACGCATGCGACGGGCTTTCACCGCGCTGAGAACCGGACGGCCGGGCCCGGTGATGCTCGAGATCCCCACCGACGTGGCCGTCGAGGAAATCTCCGGCGAACTCGACTACTCACCCGTCTCCGCGGCCCGGGCCGGTGTTGATCCCGACGCGGTTCGCGATGCGGCGAAACTGCTGCTGGCCGCCGAGCGACCGATGATCTGGGCCGGACAGGGCGTGCTCTACGGCGAGGCGACCGCGGAAATGACCGCGGTGGCCGAATTCCTGGGCGCGCCGGTGATGACCACCCTGCTGGGCAAGAGCGCTTTCGACGAAACCCATCCGCTGGCACTGGGTGCCGGGTCCCACAGCTGCACCGACATGTCGCTGGACTACCTGGACCGCTGTGATGCGATCCTGGCCCTGGGCAGCAGCCTCACCCGCTCGGTCTTTGCCCCCGACATCCCGACCGGCAAGCGGATCGTCCACAACACGATCGACCCCCGGGATCTCAACAAGCACTACATCGCCGATGTCCCGCTGCTGGGAGACTGCCGACTGGCGGCCGTTGCCTTGCTCGAAGAACTCAAGAGCCAGCTGGGCAACGAGGACGGGCGACCCGAACGCGGCGAGGTCGAAGCGCACGTGGCCGGAACAACCGCCGCCTGGGACGCTCGCTACGCCGCAAAGTTCACCACCGACGACACCCCGCTGAACCCCTACCGGGTGATGGCCGATTTCATCGCGGTCACCGATCCGGCCCAGACGATCGTCACCCACGATTCGGGCAACCCCCGCGACCAGCTGATGCCGATCTACAAGTCGACCACCCCCCGCGGCTACCTGGGCTGGGGCCACTCGACCCAGTTGGGCTTCGGGCTGGGCGCGATCATGGGTGCCAAGCTGGCTGAACCCGAAAAGCTCTGTGCCAACTTCATGGGCGACGCGGCGATCGGGATGGTGGGGATGGACATCGAGACGGCCGTCCGCGAGGAAATCCCGATCCTGACGGTGGTGCTGAAGAATTCGGCGATGGGCAACTACGAGAAGCACATCCCGATCTCGGTCGAGAAGTACGGCACGAAGTACCTGACCGGTGACTACGCCGACCTGGCCCGGTCGCTGGGAGCTCATGGAGAGCGGGTCGATCAGCCCGGCGACATCCGTGCGGCTTACGAGCGAGCCATTGCGGCCACGCGAGAAGGACAACCGGCGTTGCTCGAGTTCATCACCTGTGAGGAACCCGACATGGCGATTCCACCGCGGGCCTGATCACCGGCGGACCCCGAGACAAAAAAGATGTCTCGCCACGAGATACGTCGATAGAATCGACGGTGTCGATTCACCCGACCAGCCACAGGATCATCCTGTTCTCATGCTCCGTCTCCTGGGAAACCGCCGTGAACTCTGCTCGGGCCTGACCCGCCGTGAGCTACTCGAAGCGGGTACGATGGGGCTGGGCGGACTGTCGCTGGATGCGCTGCTGCGGAACAGCACCTGCGATGCGGCTCCGGTGGCCGAAACCGGCGCGGGCCTCGGCAAAGCCAAGTCCTGCATCGTGCTGTTCCTCTACGGAGCCTGGAGCCAGCAGGACACTCTCGACATGAAACCCACCGCCCCGGCCGACATCCGGGGCGAGTTCTCCCCGATCTCGACGGCATTGCCCGGCGTGCAGATCTGCGAGCATCTGCCGCGGCTCTCGCGGTGGCTCGACCGGACCACCCTGGTCCGGTCGATGACCCATTCGCACCCCACCCACTGCGTCGCTTACGCGCTTTCGGGCATCCCCAAGAACCCTCTTCGAGACCCCCGCGACTACTGGCCGTTCCTGGGCTCGTCACTCGACTACCTCTGGGAACGGGCTGACGACGGACAGCCGGCTCGTGGTATTCCCCGCAACATGTGTCTGCCGTGGGAACTCAACAGCCGCAGCCGCAACCGCAGCCACCGCGGGCTGACGTCGGCGTGGCTGGGCAGCCAGTGGGAACCGATCTACGGCCAGTTCGACGGCCAGGCCACCCGCGAGGCGGGACATCCATCGGCCGACGGGGGGCGGGCCATCCGCAGCCGGTTCGATCCCCACGACGGGATCACCCCCGAAAGCACCTTCCGCGTGATGGCGCCGACGGTGCTCGAACTGGCTCCCAAGGTCAAGCTGGCCCACAAGGTCGCCCAGACCGGGCTCGACCTCCCGGCCGGTGTCACCATCGACCGGCTGCACCGACGCCGTGGCCTGCTCGAACAGTTCGATCGGTCGCGTCGTCACCTCGCGGCCACCCGCCAGGCCGAGGGACTGGATCGCTTTCAGCAGATGGCCTTCGACATGCTGACCAGCGCCGACTGCAGCCGCGCGCTGGACGTGACACGCGAACCGACACCAGTCCGCGAGCGGTATGGCCATACCCTGTTCGGGCAGGCCACGCTGGCCGCCCGACGACTGATCGAGGCCGGCTCGAGAATCGTGACCGTCTACTGGGACGAGTTCGGCCCCGAGAACACCGGCTGGGACACGCACGTCAACAACTTCCCAAGGCTCCGGGAGGGACTCTGCCCGACACTGGACCAGGTTTACACGGCCCTGCTGGAGGACATGGAACAGCGAGGACTGCTCGAAGAGACAACCGTGCTGTTGATCAGCGAACACGGCCGCACACCCAAGATCGGCAACAAGCCCGGCGGAGCCCGGGAACACTGGAGCTACGCCTACAGCGGACTGTTCGCCGGGGCCGGCATCCGCCCCGGCCAGGTCATCGGCGCAACCGACAAGCACGCCGGTTACCCGGTCGAGCGTCCTCTGAACCCCAAGGACATCCTGGCGACGCTCTACCACCTGCTGGGATTCAACGTCGAGACCACCCGCACGCATGATCGTCTCGACCGTCCCCATTTCCTTCTGCCCCACGGCAGCGTGGTGCCCGAGATGCTGGCCTGACGTCTGGCTAGGACAGCAGTTCGTCCACCACGCGGGCCCCGGTCACTTCCGGATCGGTCAGTCGCTCGGGACGTCCGCTGTGACGAAACGTGAGGCGTCGGTGATCCAGGCCCAGCTGTTGCAGCACGGTCGCATGCAGGTCAGCCACGCTGACACGATCCTCGACCGCCGCGTACCCGAAGTCGTCGGTCCCGCCGTGAACGTGACCGCCGCGAAATCCGCCGCCGGCCATCCACAGGCTGAACGCGTTCCGGTTGTGGTCCCGCCCGTCCTTCGCCTCCGAGATCGGCAACCGACCAAACTCGCCGGCCCACATCACGATCACGTCATCGAGCAGCCCTCGCCGCTTCAGATCCTTGACCAGCGCCGCGCTGGGCTGGTCGGTCTGCCGGCAGATGCTGGGCAGGTCCCTGGGCAGGTTGTTGTGGTTGTCCCACGGCTGGATACTGGGAGAGACCGGCGGAAACACCTGCACGAACCGGACACCGGCCTCGACCAGCCGCCGGGCCATCAGCACCCGCGATCCGTAGGCCGCGGTGACCGGGTTGTCCAGGCCGTACAACGACCGCGTCTCCTGAGACTCCTGCTTCAGGTCCAGTGCCGAGGAGGCGGCCAACTGCATCCTGGCGGCCAGCTCGTAATTCTGGATCCTCGCCTCCAGTTCGCTCTCGCGGGGATACCGTCGCTGGTGACGGCGATTCAGTTTCGCCAGCAGGTCCAACGAACGGCGTCGACCTGACGGGCTGGTTCCGGGCCGCGGGGAAAGGTAATGCACCACGTCACCGGTGCTGTTGAACTCCGTCCCCTGGTAGACCGCCGGCAGCCAGCCGCTTGACCAGACCATTTTCCCGGAGGTGTTGTAGCCCTTGGGACTCCGCAGCACGACGTAGCCGGGCAGGTCATCCCGTTCGGTACCCAGTCCGTAGCAGATCCACGATCCCATCGCCGGTCGCCCGGGAAAGGTCTTCCCTGTTTGGAACATGTTGATCGCAAACGGGTGGTTGTTGTGCCCGGTGTGCATCGAGCGGACCAGGCAGATGTCGTCGGCGATCGAGGAGGTATGTGGAATCAGCTCGCCCAGCCGCATCCCGCACTCCCCCGCCTCGTAAAACGCATACGGCGATTTCAACAGGACGTTGTTGTTGTCCAGTTGGAAGGTCTCGATCTCCTGGCTGGGGACCTTGCCGTGCTGGCGGGTCAGTTCCGGCTTCTCGTCGAAGAGGTCCATCTGGGACGGACCCCCGTTCTGGAACAGCTGGATCACCGCACGGGCCCTGGGGCGGGCGTGTCCCGGGCGGGGAACCAGGTCCTGGGGTTCATCCCCGGCGGCCAGCAACCCATCCCGATCCAGCATCCCGGCCAGCGCCAGCGTACCGAAACCGGCTCCCGCTTCAGCCAGCATCCGCCGCCGTGTTCCCGGGAACCCGGGCAAGGACGGTGAATCTCTCACGGCCGTCTCCATCGAAACACTCTTTCTTCTGTCTTCGTCGCCACAACCTGGCAGGAACAGGAGCTCAGGGAACATACAGAAATTCGTTGGTGCACAGCAGCATCTGGCAGAGATCTCGCAACGCGTCCTTGCCGCTCTGATCGGCCGACTGCTCGGCCAGGAAACGACGGCAGGCATCGCGTTCTCCGCCATCCGGTTCGCGAGACAACGCCAACCGATAAGCCCAACGGATCTGCGCGACGGGATCATCCTTCGACTGTCGTCGGACCCTGTCGGCCATGGCGGCGGCCTGGTCGACCACGAACTGGCTGTTGAGCAGGGCCAGCGACTGCAACACCGTCGCCGACTGGGGCCGCTTGGTGCAATTGACCGGAACCACCGGGGAATCGAACAGTTCCAGGAACCTCAGTGGGTAGACCCGGCGGGCCAGCAGGTAGACGCTGCGACGGTTGACGCTGGTCGGCATCGGACCCGGCTTGACCGTCGACAGGCCGTTGGTGGGAGTCGTCAGCATCACCGGCTGGCCTCCCGGAGTCGGATCGAGACGGCCCGAAACCGCCAGCACCGAATCCCGAACAATCTCCGCCTCGATCCGCCGCAGGTTGGCTCTCCACAACAGACGATTGGCCGGATCCACGGCCACCGCACGGCCTTCATCGGTCGGATCGCGGTACGACGCCTGGCGGTAGGTTGTCGACGTCATGATGCGACGGTGCAGGTGCTTGAGACTCCAGCCGTGCTCAACGAAATCGACGCTCAGCCAGTCGAGCAACTCCGGGTGACTGGGTCGATCGCCATTGAGCCCGAAATTGCCCGGAGTCGCGACAATGCCGGTACCGAAGTGGTGGTGCCACGCACGGTTGACGATCACCCGAGCCGTCAACGGGTGATCCGGGCGGGTCATCCAGCGAGCCAGCGACAGTCGGCGACCACTGCTGCCCGATCGGGCATCCTTCGGACGGGTCGCTGACTCGGCCCGGTCGGTCGACAACACTTCGAGGAATCCCGGAACGATCGGCATCCCCGGCTTGTTCCACTCACCTCGCCGCAACATCCTCGACGGCGAGTCCGTGCCCACGTCCCACAGGGCCTGAATCTTCCCGTAACTCCTCCGGGTCAAACCCAGTTCGGCCACCTGCCGTTTCAACTCAGCCACGCGAGCGACCACATCGGCCTGACCGGGGCTCTTCTTCGCAGCCGCCTCGGCGCCCTTCAACGTGTCGCCAAGCACCTTGAGCCGAGCGGCGACCGACGCGTTGTGAGTGTCGATCTCGGTCTTCTCCGCACTCGAAACCGTGTTCAGGAACCGGACCTGGGGCTTCTTCCAGTCGTGGACATTCATCGCGGGCTCGAAACAGGCCATGAAGCGATAGAAATCACGCTGCGGAATCGGGTCATACTTGTGGCTGTGACACCGAGCACATTCCAGGGTCAATCCCAACAGGCTCGAGGACACGGTTTTCATCACGTCAAACAGGACGTCGTAGCGTTCCTTGACCCCGTACTGTGCCTCGGTGGTCGGATCCTCGACGTTGCGGAGAAACCCGGTCGCGATCAGTTTCTGCTGCACCTCGGGCGTCCACCGCTTCAACTTGTCCCACGCCACCAGTTCATCACCGGCAAGTTGCTCGGTGACGAACTGGTCCCAGGGCATGTCCAGGTTGTGAGCCGAGATGCAGTAATCCCGGTACCGCCACATGCCCTCGTTGAGGTAGATCGTCGCCGCATCCCCGTCGAAGAGTCGCACGTCCACGTAACCGGCCGCGTCCATCCAGTGACGTCCCCACCGTTCGCCGTACTGGGGATGAGCCAGGAGCCGGTCGATCAACCGGGCAAACGCCCCGGGGCGATCATCGGAGAGGAACGACTGCAGCATGTGCGGTGATGGCGGCAGCCCCAGCAGGTCCAAACTGGCACGTCGCAGCAACGCCGACTTCTCGGCATCGTCGGCGAACCCCAACCGGCTGGCTTCGAGCCGGCCCAGGACGAACGCATCGACTGGCGACCGGACACGGTGGGCAGCCTTCACCTGCGGCAGCCGACTCCGTTTGGGTTTCCGGAACGCCCAGTGCTTCCGGTCTTCATCGGTCACCAGGCTCAGCGGTGCCACATCCCCGGGATCCACGTCGGCCGGCGCACCGAACAGAATCCAGCTCCTGAGCATCGCCCGCTCGGTGTCACTCAGTTTCTTTTCCCCCTTGGGAGGCATCTCACCCGAATCGACCAAGTGCATCAGGAAGCTCAATTCCGGCTTCCCACGGACGATCGCCGGTCCGCTCTCGCCGCCGGCGAGCAAACCGGCCAGTGTCCGCAGATCGAGGCGAGATTCGGGCGAGTCCTTGCCATGGCAGCCAACACAATGCTTCGCCAGCAACGGGCGAATCGACTTCTCGTAACTTGGCGCGTCGGGCACCTTGGCGCCGTGAACGGTCAGGTTGGCAACCAGCCGCGTGGCGTCGCCGTGGTGCGGAGTGCCGGAACCGTCGGCCAGCGAATCGGCGATGAAATAGACGAAATCCCCTGGACGGACCACCAGGTCCTTGAGATGAAACCGGCCGTGTTCACTGGGAGTCCCGAAGTCCGATCGCCCATGGGCCAACGACACGCCCTTGAACCCCGTCACGAGATCCGGCGCCGGTCCCCGCTGCACATACCAGTTGATCTGGGAATTCTTGCCGCAGCAGGTCTGGGCATGCTGAAACTCACCGCGTATCTCCAGTCGGCCCGACACGGGGCTTCGCCAGCCGATGACAATCGCGTGGTCCGGACCGGGTGCGATAACCACGTCACCGGACCGGAATTCGACTCCGACGTTCTGGGCCGCTGTGTAGCGACCGGCAAACGGTGCCAATGAGGGTCTCAGCTTGAAGGCCCACGCGTGGATCGGAGCATCGAACAGCCGGTCGCCTCGAAGCTTCAGCAGCGCGTACCGACCGTCACGATGCCAAGTCCGTGAAGCAATCGGGCCGGTCGAACGAGTGGTCCGCAGCAAGTGCCAGACCGCCAAGTGCCCGAAGAGATCCGGCTGGGGATTCTTCGATCCCTTTTCCGCCCGCAGTTGCCGTCCCAAAGACCAGGTCACCGACTGGGAACCCGACCGACCGGTTGCCCGCTTCGATTCCTCGGCCTGGACCGACATGCAGAACACCGTCAGCACAATCGAACACAAGGCGGCAGCTTGCAGGACTGTTTTCATCACGGCACCATTGTAGCTGTGCGGCCGACTTGGCGCATACCATCTCCGGTTACTCACTCCAAGAGCTTCAACCATGTCGCCAGCATCTGACAACGCCCTCACCCGCCGCCGGTTTCTCCAGGCTTCGACCGTGGCCGCGGCCACCACCGCAGTCACCGCCACCACCGGGGCGGCCAAGCCCAAGTCGGGACCGAAGGTGCGAACGGTGCTTGGCCCCGTCGACGCCTCCGAGCTGGGAGTGACGTTGATGCACGAGCACGCCCCGGCCATCGACTGGGCCGAGTTGTTCGAGATCGACCCGAACCCGATCGCACCGGTCCGCAAGCAGATGCTGGATTTCACCGTCAAACTGCTGGATCGCTTCCACCAGACGCTGGGCACCGGACAGGGCCCCGGGGCGATCGTCGAATGCACGCCGATCCGGGTCGGCCGGTACCCGAAACTGCTGGTCGAACTCGCCAAGAAAACTCCCGTCCACGTGATCGCCTGTACGGGATTCTGGTGCGAGGCCATGGCGCCGCAGCACCCGTGGGCACTGGCCCTGGGTCGCAAGCGGGACGGAATCAAACGGATCGCCAGGCTGTACATCCGCGAGATCACCCGGGGAATGGAGGATCCGTACGGCGACTGGGGAGAGGACTTCACCAAAGTTCCGGTGGGAATCATCAAGTGCGCCACCAGCACCTTCCTGCGTCCCAGCGAACGGCGCTGCCACATCGCCGCGGCGATCGCCAGCCGCGAAACCGGATGCCCGATCACCACGCACACCACCGACGGGGGTGGTTTGGAAGAAGCCCAGTTGTTCCTCAAGCACCGGGCCCAGCCCGGCAAGGTGATCATCGGCCACCAGGGCAACCTCGATGACCGCACCGAGAGCGAATCCCACGAGTACCATCGGCGGCTGGTCGGCATGGGCTGCAACGTCCAGTTCGACCGCGTGGGTCACGCCGAGAAGTACGGCAACAAGAAGATCGCCCGGCAGGTCAAGGCCCTGGTCGATTCGGGACACGTCAAGCAGGTCTACTTCAGCCACGACAACGGGCCCTACTTCAACGATGACTACACGGGTGCCAAGGGCACCGGCAAGGAGTGGAAGATCACCGAGAGCGACTACACGGTGGTGACCACGGGACTGGTCCAGGAGATGAAGAAACTGGGAATCACCGACAAGCACATCCACACGATGCTGGTGGAGAACCCCCAGCGGGTGCTCGCCTTCTGACCCAATGCCCGTCTTCCCGGTGGAATCGCTGGATGACCCTCGGATCGAGATCTACCGCAATCTCCGGTCAACCAACCGCACGCGCGACCTGGGAATGATGGTCGCCGAGAGTGACCGGGTGGTGCGGCGGATGATCGACAGCGAGTGCGAGATGGTCTCGCTGCTGGTCAGCGACCGGAAGCTCGAGAAGTACACCGACTGGATCCCCCGCGACCTGCCGGTCTACGTGCTCTCCGAGAGCGACGCCAGTCAACTGGTTGGCTTCGATTTTCACGCCGGATTACTGGGTTGTGCACTCCGCCCCCCCTCTCCGCTGCTCGACGAACTCGTCGATGATGACCGGTCGGTTCAGACCCTTGTCGCATGCCCGGGCGTCACCGACCCCCAGAACCTGGGAGTGATCGTTCGCCTGGCAACCGCCTTCGGTGCCGACGGACTGCTGGCCGACAACACCACGGCCGACCCGTTCTCCAGGCGGGCACTCCGCGTTTCAACCGGTTCGGCTCTCAAGTTGCCGATCCGGCACTGCGAAGACCTCGCCGCCGACATCGATCGACTCCGACGAGAGTGGGGATTTGAGACCGCCGGTGCGATACTGGACACGACGGCGATTCCGCTGTCGGAGGTCAAGCGGCCGGGCCGATTGATCCTGATGCTGGGAAACGAAACCAGCGGACTCAGCGACGAATTGACCGGCCTGTGCGATCACCGCTGGACCATTCCGATGACCGGACTGGTCGACTCGATCAATGTCTCGGTCGCGGCCGGAATCTTCCTGCACACGATCTTTGAACAGGGACGACGACTGGAACCCTAGAACATGACATCCTGCCGATCACGCAACGACATCCTCGCCGAAATCGAAAACGAACTCGAACAGGTCGTCCAGGACGAACGACTGCCGGGCCTGAGTGTCGGCATTGTCGTCGACCAGGAACTGTCCTGGTCGCGAGGCCTGGGCACCCGTGATCTGGCCACCGGCGAACCCGCCGACGAGCACACGCTGCACCGTGTGGCCTCGATCACCAAGACCCTGACCACCGCGGCGGTGCTGCAATTGCGGGATCGTGGCAAGCTGTTCCTGGAAGATCCGTTGGAACGGCACCTGCCCGAGTTCGCCGAGGCCAGGGAAGTTGCCGGAAAACGGGACCAGGTCACGCTGCTGAGACTGCTGACGCACCGGGCCGGACTGGTCACCGAAACCCCGTTGCCGACATGGTCGACCGACGAGTTTCCCACCCGGGACGAAGTGCTCGCGGCCCTGCCCCAGACCGAGATCGTGCTGCCGGCCGACCATGCCTTCAAGTACTCGAACCTCGCTTTCGGCCTGCTCGGCGAAGTGATCACCCGCGCCTCGGGCCAGGATTACTTTGACTATGTCGCCGAGCACCTGCTCGGACCTCTCGGGATGACCGACAGCGTGTACTGGTTGCCCGAGGACCAACGGCACCGGATGGCGGTGGGCTATTCGCCCGACCTGTACCGGGACGGCCTGAAGCCGGCCCCTTACGTCGGCCTGGGAGGTGTCGCCGCCTGTGGCCAGTTGCACTCGAGCGTCGCGGACCTCGCCCGCTGGATCTCGTTGCAGTTCCGCGTCGGCGAGCACGCCATTCCCAACGACGTTCTCGCCCCGAACACTCTCGACGACTTCCACCAGCCCCGGTACTCCGAACCCGACTGGTCGGCGGCGCAATGCCTGGGGTGGCGATCACTCCGCGTGGGCGAAAATGTCTATCACGGCCACGGTGGAGGGATCTTCGGGTTCGCTTCCCAGATCCTCTTTTCCCGTCCGCACCGGATCGGTGCCATCGTCCTGGCCAATCTCTGGCCCTATCCCATGATCCAGTCGTTGACCGTGCGAATCCTGGAACGGCTGCTGGGCAATCCCGATCCGCCGCCGCTGACTCCGCCCGCACTCAATCCGACAGATCACGATTCCTCACGCCCCGTCGCAGCCGATGCCGAAAATGGCACCGACGACCGGGCCGGCCTCTACGTGGCCGAGCCGGGGGTCCCGGTCCACGTGGCGGTCCGCGCAGGCCAGTTGCGACTGGAGATCTCGCCGTTGTGGCCCTACCCGTTGCACACCGGCGGCGTGCTGGAGCCGACTGACAATCCGCTGGCCTTCCGGATCCGGGGCGGCCGTGGAGCTGGAGAGGTGGCAGTCTTCGAGATCGATGACCGGGACGTTGCCACCGGCTTCACCCTGGGGGGATTCGTTTACCGCAGGATGATGTGAGCAAAACCCCGCGAACGGTTTTGCGCACCGGGCGAGAACATTAGCCGCTGTTGATCCGTGCCCTGTGACGCCGATACGATGTCTGTACCGACAGCACAACGGAACGACCCACATGCTCAACGTCCTCGGCAACCGCAAGCGATCCTGTAGCGGCGTGACACGGCGTGATGCGATCACCGCCGGTGGGCTCTCTCTGCTGGGCATGTCGTTGCCGGAACTGGTCGGAGCCGAATCGCGACAGCCCGCCGGGTTCCCCGGCCAGGGTCCGGCCAAGAACGTGATTCTGGTCTACCTCTTCGGTGGCCCGCCGCTGCACGACACCTTCGATCCCAAGTTCGGTGCGCCAAAAGAGATCCGCGGCGAGTTCGGTGCGACGTCAACCGACGTTCCCGGTGTCCACTTCTGTGATCTGCTCCCACAGGTTTCGAAATGGATGGGCCGCTCGACCCTGATTCGCTCGGCCCGCCACCACACCAACGACCATTCAGCCGGCCTGCTTTACACGATGACCGGCAAGCCGGCCGCAAAGGTCCAGCCCGCCGTGCCTGTCCTGCCGACCCAGGCTCCGAGCATGAACTCGGTCATCGAGTACCTCTCTCGCCACGAACAACGCGAACTGCCGGCCTCGGTCTGGATGCCCTGCTACACAGGATGGGGGCAGAGTTCGATCCGTCCGGGACTCTACGGCGGGTTTCTCGGACGGCAGTACGACCCTTTCATCACCAAGTGCCGGGTCCACGGCAAGGAAGCCAAGTACGCGTACCCCGAGCGGGTCAAGGGTGAGGTGCTGTTGCCCGAGGTCACCCTGCCCGAACAACTCACGCTCGACCGTCTCGACAGGCGCCGCAGCCTGTCCGAACAATTTGGTCGCGAGGTGAACCGGCTGGAACAATCTGGTGCCGTCGAAGCGTTTGACCGCAACACGCGTCGGGCGTTTGACCTGCTGACCGCAAGCAACCGTCCCAACAGCCCGTGGCGAGCCTTTGACGTCTCGTCGGAATCCCCCGGGCTGCAGGCTCGCTACGGCGACAACCTCTACGGGCACTCGATGCTCACCGCCCGACGGCTGGTTGAGTCGGGCGTGAGGTTCGTGACAGTGACGTGGGAGGTGTTCGAGAAGGCCAATATCGATCACGACGGGTGGGACACACACCAGCGCAACTTCAACATTCTCCGTGACCATCGCCTGCCGGTCTTCGACCAGGCCTATTCGGCACTCTGCGAGGACCTGGACAGCCGTGGCCTGCTCGACGACACCCTGCTGCTGGTGATGGGCGAGATGGGACGGACTCCCAAGATCAACGCCAAGGGCGGCCGCGATCACTGGTCCTACTGCAGCAACATCCTGATGACCGGGGCCGGCGTGAAACACGGATACGTCCACGGCAGTTCGGACCGGATCGGAGCTTACCCCAGCGATCGGCCGGTCGGTCCCGAAGCGTTCATCTCGACCGTCTATGCCGCGATGGGCCTGGACACCACGATGTCGATCTACGACCCCGCCGACCGCCCGTTTCCCATCGCCCAGCACGGCGAGCCGGTCCACGACATCCTGGCCTAAAGGGAAAGGCACCGCGTTGGGTGTCGCGCGTCCGGCCAGACCGATTTTTTCTCCGCTTCCCGCAACAGAGATTCCCGTCATGGAACTGCGTCCCCTGGGCTCCAGTGGCCTGCTCGTCTCCCCGATCTGCCTCGGCACGATGACCTTCGGCACTCCGGTTCCTGAAGCGGATGCGGTCCGTCTGGTCCACGAGTCGATCGACATGGGGATCAACTTCATCGACACCGCCAACGTCTACGAGGGCTACGACCGTGTGCTGGGCAGCGCCGGTGGCGTGGCAGAGGAGATCACCGGCAAGGCGATTGCCGACCGGCGTGACAGCGTGGTGCTGGCCACCAAGGTCGGTGCCCCACTGGGGTCCGGTCCTCAGGATCGGGGACTCTCGCCACTGCACATCGAACGCGAGATCGAAGCCAGCCTGAAGCGGCTGGGGACCGACGTCATCGATCTCTACATCATCCACTGGCCCGATCGTCACACCCCGCTGGAATCGACCCTCGAAGCCCTCGACCGAGTCGTTCGCCAGGGCAAGGCCCGCTACATCGGCGTCTCGAACCATTCGGCGGCCCAGCTGTGCCAGTTGCTGTGGCTGGCCGAGAAGCACGACTGGGTCCGCCCGGTCTCGTCGCAGATCCCTTTCAGCTTCCTGCGACGCGCGTTCCAGCACGACTTGCCGTTCTGCGAAGAATTCTCAATCGGTGTCACCCCCTACCAGTCGCTGCAGGGAGGACTGCTGACCGGCAAGTACCGTCGTGGCGAAGAGCCGCCCTCGGGGTCTCGCGCGGCCGAGAAACCCGAGTGGGTCTGGGCTCGCGACGACGCGATGTTCGACACGCTCGAGGCCCTGGAAGCCCTGGCCGCCGAGATCGACACCACGCCGGTCCGTTACGCCCTGGCCTGGACCCTGGCCCAACCGGCAATGTCCTCGCTGGTGGTCGGAGCCAAGCGATCCGAACAGGTGGCCGACGCGGTCGCCGCGGCCGACCTGGAGATTCCCTGCGAACACTTCGCGCGGATCGACGAGATCGTCCCCGCACCGTGGAAACAGGACGACCCGATCAGGTAGCCGCCAACGCCGCCTTGTTGGCCTCGACCTCCTGCTCCATCCACCCCGGCAACGCCTCGGCGTATTCCCGCGCCTGGGCGACCATGTCGATGCCCACTCGCTGTCGCCAGGCTTCGGTCAATCGCTCGACCACCGGGCCCCGTTCGCCGTCACCGACCACCTGGCCCTCGAACGACCGGCCGTGCACGATGCAGTAGGAGGTCGACGTGCAGAAGATCTCGTCAGCCTGCAGGGCCTCGTACCGGCCCAGGTTCGCCTCGACCAGTGGGATGCCCTCCTGTTCGGCCAGTTCGAACACCGTCCCACGACTGACTCCCTGCAGGATGTTTCGCGGCTCGGGTGTGTAAATGGTGCCCTCGTTGACCAGGAAGATGTTCCAGCCGGGGCCCTCGGCCATGAACCCATCGGGATCGAACATCACCGGCCAGGCCCCTTCGCCGATTCGCTGTCCCTGCAGTTCGGCCATCTTGTAATGCATCCGGCTACGGGTCTTGGCCTTGGCATCGATCAGGTGTGCCGGCAGGGCCTGCTGGGCCGGAACGACGATGTCGACACCGCTGTCGTACTTGCCGGAGAACGGACCCATGTGCGTGATCAGCGGCCAGGTGCTGATCGTCACCGTCGGCTTGGTGCCCTCCGGCCACAGCGACCCGTAAACCGGCAACGGACCACGCGACACGTCGTGCATCACCCACCAGTCCATTCCCTCATCCTCGGTCGCCTGGTTCTTCTCGAGTGTCGCCAGCGTCTGCTCCTCCATCTCCTCCTGGCTCAACCCGCAGTCGATTTCGAGCAGTCGCAACGACCCGTAAAGCCGGTCGAGGTGTTCACGGAGCTTGAACGGTTTCCCGCCGAACGTGCGGGTCATCTCGAAGGCCATGTCTCCGTACATCAGGGCACAGTCGAAGATCGAGACGTTCGCCTCGCGTTCGGGAACAAAATCACCACTGAAATAGACGACGCGTCCGGCCATGATGAGAATCCTTGGAGAGGTGTCGGAGAATGGCGGCTAGAACGACTTGACCACGGTTCCACCGTCGACGGTGATCTCGGTCCCGGTGATGTAACTTCCGGCGTCGGTGCCCAGCAGCAGCGCCGTGCCAACCAGTTCGCGAGGATCGCCCCAGCGACCCACCGCGGTCCGCTCGGCAAAAAATGCGATCTGGTCCTCACTCAGCACGCTCTGCGGCAGATCGGTCAGGAACGGCCCTGGGCAGATCGAGTTGACGGTGATCCCGCTGCTCCCCAGGTCGAGTGCGCTGGCCCGGGTCAGGCCCAGCAGCCCGCTTTTGGTCGCCGAGTAGGCGTTGCGCCCCTCCTTGCTGACCAGCCCCATGATCGAGGAGATGTGGATCACGCGGCCCCAGCCCCGTTCCTTCATCTGCGGCACCAGCTCACGAGTCAGGGCCATGCAGCTGCTGAGATTCAATTCGATGATCCGATCCCAGTTCTCGTCGGTGATCTCGTCGATCTCTTCGGGGACGTTGGACCCGGCATTGTTGACCAGCACGTCGACACGTCCCATTTCCGAAAGGGCCGTTGCGGCCAGACGCTTGACGTCGTCCCGGCTGGTCATGTCGGCCACCACGGTCAGGCCCTTCACGTCGAGCCCGTCGGTGATCTGGGCCAGGGCGGCATCCAGTTCGTCCTGGTGACGGCTGGAGATGACCACGTCCGCACCCGCCTCGGCGAATCCCCGGGCCATCGCCAGGCCCAGTCCCTTGCTGCCGCCGGTGACCAGTGCCACGCGGCCGGTGATGTCGAAGAGTGTTCCTTGCATCGGTCTCTCATCTCCGTCGCTGTACGGTTGCAGTCTCGTCAACACTTGGAGAAGGTGAGCATACTGTGGAGGGCGGTCGACGGCCAACGCACGACGAATTGCTCCCTCGGACGGCAGGTCACAAGGACGAACAACAGGAATCACGCGACATGGCTGCACGGATCGACTGGTACTACCACCGCAAGGGGTGAACCAGCTGCGTCAAAGCGCAAGGGTTCCTTGCCAAGAACGATGCTCAGGTCCGCGAGCAGGTCGATGCTCGCTCCGAGACCGTCGATGCCCGCCACGCCGTGACGCTAGCCCGCCAGTCCTCGCACCTCTACATCGCCCGCGGCCGCACGTTCCGGCACGTCAACATGAAGTCCGAACGTTTGAGCAACGCCGAGTTGACCGGCCTGGTCACCGGCCGCAGCGGAACGCTGCGGGCCCCGACTCTCCGTCGCGGCAAGACCCTGGTGGTCGGGTACAGCGACGAGATGTACGGCGAACTCTTCGGGTAGACGGCCCCGCCGGCTACTCGTCGTCCAACTGGTCGTACAACGGCAGGTGCCGGTAATACACCTCCAGCACCAGCAGCTTGATCGCCGTGGCGTAGATTCGCCCGCCCGAATTCTCCCAGTTGTCTGCCGGATTCCACGTGCCGGCCATCTGGCCCGAATTGACCTGGGTCGACACCAGTGTCTCCCGCAGCGGCTCGTTCCAGGCCGCCCAGTACTTGCCCTGCATGTGGTACATCACCTGGGTGGCGTAGTACCAGTAGTAGGACGTCTTCTGCTGGTTGCGGTTCGGCAGGTTCTTCATCAGGTAGTCGGCCCCGGCCCTCATCCGCGGATCATTCCGATTGACTCCCATGAACTGCAGGCACAGCAGCCCCTCGGCCGTCATGGACGGCTTGACGGCGCGATTGTTGTACCCGAACAGTCCACCGGTCGGCTGGTTCGCTTCGACACTCCGCAACCACGTGTCGAGCAGGGTGATGGTCCTGGGGGGAATCGCCAGCCCGGCCATCTCGCCGCTCTTCAGAGCCATCATCTGCCAGCCCACCACCGAGGTGTCGCCGGCTTCACCGGGTTGGTACCTCCAGCCTCCGGTCGTCTTGTGCTGGGCGGCGATGATGAAGCCGAGTGCCTTTTCCGCAGCGGCCTTCAGGGCGGGGTCTTCGGTCATCCCGTAGGCCTCGCAGAGAGAAATCGCGGCGATGCCGTGGCTGTACATGTGAGCGTGGGCGGCGTCACCGGCACTCAACAGGTCGCCGTTGGGTTTCTGCTGCTTGACCAACCACTGGATGGCCTTGGCCACCACCTGCTTGTGGCGTCCCGACTGGTGCGTGTGACCGGCGGCCAGGAACGGCATCAGGGCCAAGCCGGTGCCAGCGGTATTGGACACCACCGAGCCGGCCCCCGTGCAATTGGGGTGCTGGCCCTTGCAGCGTTCGTGGAACCCGTTGAGGCTCCAGTGCCCGTCGAGGGACTGGTGAGCCGCCAGCCAGACCAGCCCCCGGTTGACCGCTTCCTCGCTCTTGTCGCTGCCACCAAACAGCTTGATGTATTTCCGGCGGGTGTCTCCCTGCCGCAACGTGAACAGGGCCCTGAGACCGACGTTGTCCTCGGCCAATGCCACCCGCGGCGCACGGGCCCGGCGACGATCAAGTCGCGAGACAAGTGGACCGAAATCGGGTGTCTTGTTGTTCTCGACCGGACCCCGTTCACCAATGATCACGCGATCGGGCACTCGACGAACCGGGCCCGACACGGACCTGGGAGTGCGGACAGTCACCGCCGCGACGGGCGATACCCGATCAAGCCCCCGATTTTTGGCCAGCTGCAGATTGCCAACGGCGACGGCTTGCTCACCGGCCGGAGCCCGATCGAGGGGCTCGGCACCCGGTGCGGCTTCGGACGTCGTCCCGACCGGACGGCGGCGACGGCGATCCACCGATCGCGTCGTCGTCCGACTCCTGGAGACCGAAGCGGTCACGTTGGTGGACTCGGCCGCTGCAATCTCGTCGGGGCTGGCTGTCGAAGTGTCCGGGGCATCGGCTCCCGGAACCGCAGCAGCCACGCGCCGGCGACGGCGGGGAACATTCCTGGACAACGATGCGTCCGCCACCTGCACACCACTGTCGGCCACCGATTTCGCCGTCGTTGTCTTGTCCAGCACCACGTCGCTCTCGACACCGGCGGCGGTACGCGAGGCCAGCAGCCGGCTGCGCTTGGACTGGACCTTGCGACGGGGGGGAGCGGTGGCCACCTTCGGCGTCGCGGCAATCGCCCGGATCGCCTGGTCGGTCATCGGGGCCTCGGCCATCCGTGCTGCCGGACGATCGACCTTCCGACCGGTCAACCCCTGGGTCGGTACGGCGGTCGATTCCCTCGGCAACTGGCCATCGGGAGCAACCAGCCTCTGCTCCTGCGGTGCCGCCACCGCTTCGGGGGTCTCGGCGGTCCCGACCACCGTCGCCGGAACCGAGGTGGCTGAGGCCACGCGGTTGCTACGATCAACCCGCACATCGCGAGGGGCCGAATCGGGAAGGCTCGGTGTCTTGCTGACCGCCATGGGCGCTTCGGCAGGCGATTCGGTCGCCGGTGCGGGAGCAGCAGCCGACCTGGATCGTCTCAGCACGCGGCGTGATGCCTGGCGAGTGACCGTCGTATCCTGGACCGTCACTTGCTTCTCCGGCGGTGCCGCCTCGGCCGGTGGCAGCGTTTCCTCCCGTAGTAGTGTTTCGGGCAGCGTCGCCAGCGACTCGGGCCGGGTCCGCTGTCGGCGGTTGAGCGCTTCAAGCGGTTTCGACGGGGTCTCGGTCGGCGCCGTTTGCGGCGCCACCCTCAACACCATCTCTGGAGGCAGTGTCCGAGCCCGGCTCATCGAGATCTGGGGCAACATCGACTCGGCCCGCAGCGGAACACTCATCGCCTCGGTCACCTGGCGAGTCACCTCGGGTGCAGGCGAATCGTCCAGCGACTGCAGTTCGTCCACCTTCTCGTACGACTCGCGGCCGTCCTCGTGAGACTGATGCTGGTTGTCATCGGCCAGGTCGGTCGAGGCCTCCCAGTCCTGGACCACCTCGGCCAGCACTTCGACCATCACGTCGAGTTTCCACATGAACAGCGACAGCAACACGACCATGTGAAACACCAGGCTGCCGAAAACAAACCTCGAAGTCGTCGCCTTCCGCCACAGCCAGCCGCGGCTCCACAACAACGCCGCCACCAACCCGGCCACGATCAGCGTGATCATCAGGGCCCGGGCCCAGAGATCCCGAACACCCAGCCACAGGCCATCCCACCGGCTCGAATCCCACTCCTCCTTCAATTCGATCTCGCGAGCCACGCTCTGATAGAGACGTTCCCGGCCATCACGGTTGGTGGCAAACACCAGCCGGAACCCCTCAGCGGACAGTCCCGGCTCGGTCTCGTCACTCTCGGTGTTGATCATCGGACCCAGGTTCTCGGGCCCGCCAAAACGGTCGGTCTTCCATCGCGCGCGGAACAGGTCGAGGTTGACCGGTTCGTCGGGACGGGTGCGGCGATTGGAGGCGAAATACAGGAAAGCCCCATCGGGTGAAACAAACGGGGCCCCCTCGTGACTGTCAGCCCGATTGAGTTCATCCAATGGACTCACCGATGAAAAGGCGTCGTCGACCGACCCGCGGCTGGCGCGGAAGAGATCGAAGTCCGGACCCTCGAGCGGACGACGGATCGTCGCTGTCCACCCCGGCAACCGGTCGAGATCGGCCCCGGTCCGGTCCGAGGCGAAGAACAGGTCGAGTCCATCGGGAGCCACCGCCGGATCGAATTCGTTGGCCGGCGAATTGACCTCCTCGCCGAGGTTCTCCGGCGAGCTCCAATTCGATCCGTCTCGCCGACTGACATAGAGGTCAAACCCACCGAAACCCCCGGTACGATTCGAGAAGAAATACAGTGTGTGCCCGTCGGAGGAAACGACCGGGCCGATGTCATCGGCATCGGAGTTGATCTCTGCAATCGGAACGGCCGGGCTCCAGTTCCCTTCGCTCAATCGGCTGCGAAAGATGTCCATTTGCCCATCGGGACCACGGCGGGTGAGGTACAGCAGTTGCCCCTCGCCGACCAGCCGCGGAGCAATCAAATCGACCACGTCACCACCGCCGGGAGCCTCGACCTCGATCGGCGCCGCCGGCTCCCAGCCCACCTGCCGCGTCGGAGATCCAGTCGGTGCCGGTCCAATATCCTGTCCGTCGATGGTCACCAGGCGAGAAACTCGCTGGGGCACGAGCCACAGCATCAGCAGCAACACGACCACGATGCCGGTGGCCCACAGTCCCCGGGGCCCCCGGAACCACTCAAGTGCTTCCGACGCTCGTTCGCGCCAAACGGTCATGATCCGCCTCCTGCGACCTGAAGTGCAGCAATCCGGTACTTCATCTCCACCTTGTTGCACATCCCCATCACCCGCACCGCGTACCGCAGGGCACTCTCGCCATCTCCACGAATCAGGGCCGTCATCTGCGGGTTGTTCTCCTTGGCCTCGCGAATGACCTGGTAGAGCTGCTGTTCATTGTAGTCGCGGCCGGCCACCTTGAAGATCCCCGCCTTGGTGATGTTGACGATCAGCTCCTTGGACATCGCCAGCGGCTGCGCCTGGGTCACTTCCGGCAGCACCACTTCCAGCTCGCGTTCCTCCTGGTGGTACTCGGTGGCCACCAGGAAGAAAATCAGCAGCAGGAACACGACGTCGATGACCGGCGTCAGATCCGGGCCGTCATTCCCCGTGTTTTCTTCCGGCAATCTCATCGGCTCATCCGCTCGAGTCTTCTGGAGTGGTCCCGGTGGTCGTTCCGGCCGACGGCGATCCGTCGTCCGTCGAGATGTTCTCCAGGCAGAGGATCGTCGGTGCGAGTTTCTCGGCCATCTCGCGGAAGAACCTCTCGACACGGGCGGTGAACACCGCCGACAGCAACAGCGTGGGAATGGCAATGGTCAACCCGGCGGCCGTGGTCGTCAGAGCCAGGTAAATGCCCTCGGCCATCCGTTCCCCTCGCCCCAATCCCGCCTGGCTGGCCGTGCGGAAGGCGACGATCATGCCGACGACGGTCCCCAGCAACCCGATCAGCGGAGCGATGCTGCCAACCGTCTGCAACGGGCGGATTCCGCCACGCAATTTCGCGATCTCTCGCGCGGCCCTGTCCTCCATCGACTTCTCGATCTCGGTCAACGGCCGTCCACAGCGGTCCAGGCCCGCCTCGACGACACGGGCCACCGGGGCATCGCAGCTGCCGCAGAGTTCGCGGAACGCCTTCAAACTGGGACGTGACGACGAGGAGAGTTCTTCCACCCCGGACAGGAATTCGTCGGGGAGCACATTGATCCGTCGCGTCGCCACAGCTCGCTCGATCGCCACGGTGACGCTGAAGAACGAGAACACCAGCAAAAGCCCCATGAACAACCAGCCGGTCGGGCCCGTGCCGACAATCAACGTCAACAACGACTCGTCTTTCTCGTCATCCGCCTCCGGTCCGTCGGCCACCAATTCGACCGCGTCCTTGGCTGCGTCCTTGGCT
>DLVV01000253.1:30634-38179 GCA_003445035.1 Planctomycetaceae bacterium
GCATCGTCCTGGGCCATCACCGACACCGGAGAAGCCATCAACACGACCACTGCCATCCACAGCAGCACCTGCCGGCCGATGCCCGCCTCACGTTCTGTCACCTGCATCCTCATCCCCATTCGTAGTCGTCTGTCCGCTGTCCGCTGTCCGAACGTCGCCGGTTCACTTCGACTTCGGCTTCGGCTTCGGCAGGGTGGTCAACACCTGCGCGGCCGACTTCGCCTCCGGCCGCTTCGGGAATTTCTTGATCACCGTCCCCAGCATCTCCCGAGCCTTGTCGTTGTCCTTGAGTTCCTTGAAGCAGCGGCCGGCCTCCAGGTACCCCTTCGCCTGCCACTCCTCGTACGGGTACTTGAACGCCGCAACCAGGAAGTTCTCGTAGGCCACCTTGTACTGTTTTCTCGAGAAGGCGATCTCACCGATCATGAACCTCGCCTTGGCCGCCGCCTCGGTGTTTGTCTCCTTGGTGACCTGCTCGAAAACCGGCACAGCCCGGTCCAGCTGGTTTTGCTTCTGCAACGCCAATCCCAAACCGTAACGGGCGGCCGGAAGTTGCGGGTACTTGGCGAAGCCCTTGACCAGGGCCTCGAACCGCTGCTGGGCCAGTGGCCATTTCTTCAGGTTCAGGTGGCAGGTTCCAGCACGGTAGAGTGCCCGTGCCCGCTCGGTCGCCTTGGGATCACCCACCACCTGCTCGAAGTGGACCACCGCTTCCTTCCAGTTCTTGGCCAGGTACTGACACTCGCCACAGAGCAACAGCGCCTCGCTCCGCTGGTCCCCCTTGGGGAACTCCTTGAGCAGCACGCCAAGTTGTGCGATCGCCTCGGGATACCGTTCCTGCCGATACTGGACCCAGCCGAGCTGGTACAGGAGGCTCTCGCGCACGGCCGGTTTCTTGACCGTCTTGAGTCCCGCGGTATAGGCCTTCTCCGCCTCCGGAAGCAGCTTCTGATCCCCGGATTTTTCCACCGCCTGTCCGATCCGGAACCAGGACTCGGCCACCAGAGGGCTGGTGGGCACCTCGGCAACAAGTCGCCGGTAGGAGGCCAGGGCCTGGGGAAGCTGATCGGTGGCCCGGTAGGCAAAGGCGAGTTCGTAGAGCAGGTTGTCCTTCTGGGCGAACTTGGGCTGGGCCTGGAGTACGGCATTAAAGATCGTGATGGCCGGCTTGTGCTGCTTGAGACCGACCTGGCACAGCGCCAGTTCGAACCGCGCGTCGGCCGCCAGCTCGGCCGACGGAGCCGGCTTGGTGGCCAGGTAGGCCTGCAGGACCCCGGCCGCGGCCGCAAAATCCTTCAGCTCCCTCAGGCACGACCCCTGCAACCGTTGTCCCTGGGCAACAATCACATGTTTGGGATACTTGTCGACCAGTTGTTTCAGGGACGCCGCGGCCGCCTTGAAATCCGCTTTCTCGTACAACGCGGCTCCCATGCCAAACTGGGCCAGCGGTGCCACGTCGCTCTTGGGGAAACCGGTCACGACCTGCCGGAACAGTGCCACGGCTGGATCGGGTTTCTTCTGCAGCCGGGCGATGTCACCCAGTTCGTAGAGAGTCCGGTCCCGGAACCCGCTCTTGGCAAACTGACTCTGCAGCTTGGTCAATTCCACCGACGCCTCGGTGAGCTTGTCGTCGTCCTTCAATGCGGCACCGAGTACGTACAACAGTTCGTCGGCTCGTTCCCACTTGGGTGCAGCAGCCAGCGCGGCCCGGAAAGCGGCGATCGCCTGCGGTGACCGTTTGGCCGCCTGGTGGGAACGGCCCAGCAGCAATCCCGCCTCGGCTTTCAGCGACACGTCAGCCAGTCCGGGAATCCCAGCCGTCAGATGTGCGACCGCCGGGTCATATTTCTCGGACCGATACAGGCAGTAACCAATTCGCACCGTGGCCGCTGGCACGTGCTGGTGTTTCGGGAAACCGGCAATCAGCCCCCGGAACAAGGTCTCGCCCTTGGCCCAGTCGGGCTTTTCTCCCAGCAGGCACGCCTGCCCCCCGACGTAGAACACCTCGGGACGCAACTCGTGCTTGGCCAGCTTGGCGTTGCCAAGGAACTTCTCAGCCGATGAGAGCGACAAGGCGGGCTTCTCGATCTGCAGGTGGGACAGTGCCGACATGTACAACGCGGAGGCCGTCAGTTCGTGATCGGGATACTTGCCCGAAAAGGCCAGGAATCCGGCAGCCGACTCGACCCGCTTCGCCGGCTGGGCGTAGAGTGCCTCGTTCCGGAAATGCACCAGTTCGGGCAACCTGGGACTCTTGGCATGGGCTGCAATCGCCTTGTCGTAGACCACCACCGCATCGGTCGGCTTCTTCAACTTCACCAGGGCACGGCCCAGCCAGGCCGACGCCTCGGCTCCCTCGACCGCCTTCGGATCGGCCGCCACCGGAGTCAGCACCTGTTGCGCTTTCGCGTACTCCTTGACACCAAACCGGCACTTGCCCGCAGCCACCCGCGATTCGGCAACGTAAGCACTCTTGGCGAACTTCTTGGGAAGCGATTCGAACACCGTCGCCGCTTCAGCCAGCTTCTGCTGCTGCCTCATCGCATGTCCCTGCTGCAACAGGGCCAGGTCCGCCTGGGCAAAGTTGGCGACCGCAGCGGCCCGGGCAAACAGCGGTTGCGACTCGACGTACTTCTTCTGCCGGAACAGGCACAGTCCCAATCGCAACGTGATCTCTGTCGCGTCGGGGTGCTTGGCGTGGGCCTTGAGGAACCTCTGGTAGGTCACCGCCGCTTCGGCGTGCTTCTCGAACTGCTCCTGGGCCGTTCCCAATCCGTACAGGATGTCGGGTTCGAGGCTCGCTGGAGGTTTCAGGGCCAACGCGCTGCCATAGGCAGCAATGGCCGGTTGAAGCTTCTCGGCCGAGAACAGGCATTCGGCCTGGAGAAACCGTCCCTGGATCGCAAAGGGACTCTTCGGAAATCGCTCGGCCACCCTTCCGTACTCGACCGCAGCCGCCTCGAAGTCCGTCGCCTTGCCCGACGCCCCGGCGAGCCTCTCCGTCGCCAGGCCCAGGTTGAATTGGACCCGGTCGGCCAGCTTGTACTGGGGATGCAACTTCAGCAACTGCTTCAACGTCGCAACCGACTCGGGATATTTCTTGAGCTGCAACTGGCAGACAGCGAGATTCAACCGTACCGCCGGCACCCGAACACTCTTGGGATGGGCCGTCAGGAACGTCTTCCAATGCGTCACGGCATTGGCGTAGAGACGTTTCTTCTGGAAGCCCTGGGCCACGACGTAGTCACGGGTCGCCGCCTTCTCGGCATCGGTCTCCTGGGCCAACCCACTCGACACCAGCAACAACACCGCCAACAGCCCACAAACCAATTTCGCGGCCATCTGCCGGCCTTCTCCTCGGCCTCGCATGCTCACATCCCCTCATGTCAGTGTGCTGTCACGTCGCAACACGAATTCTTCAACGAGACGACAACACATCACTCGAGGTTGATCCGTCGTGTTGGCTCGATAATACCCTCGTCGTGACAGAGTCTCAACAAGCTAGCCCGATCGCCCAACTCGGAAGCCACGATCATCTCGACAGCCAGATTCGCTATATTAACACTTGGCGCCGTTACCAGATGGGAGCAGGGGGAGGCGATCGCCAGCCGTCCGCGAGACAACCGATGCCAGGTTCGTCGCTCCCTCACGATTCTCCCGTCCCACCGTTTCCCCGAGTCGCCCTCGTCAGCTCACATCTGGGCCGCTGGCCACATCGCCGCACCGACTGGTTTGCTGCGCTGTCGACCGCCTGTAACCAGTTGCTTGCTGTGGGCAGCCGGTTGCTGTTCGTGGCCGGCACCACGACAGCGCCGTACCTCGCCCGTTGTGGAAAGTTATTCGGCCACAGGGTCGAAACACTCGATTCGACAGGTGTGTCACGCGAGGACCGCGACCAACTGTCCGTCTCCAACGCCGACGTGATCATCGCGCTGGCCGTCGGCAACCGCAGTCGAACCCGGTCGTTGATCCAGCGAGTGCTGGAGGCTCCTCCAGAGAGCCGTCCCCCGGTGTGGTTTGCCCACTCAACCTCGCTGGTTTCACGTGAGATCGCCGAGAAGTGGACAACACAGGGAGCACGTCCATTCGATCCCAGCACCCGCCGTTGGCCAGATCCACCGGTCGCAGAGGGGGCGATCCGCCTGGCCACCGACCGGATGGTCGAGTCCGGCGACTGGCTGGTGCACTGCACCCGCGAGAGCGCCGGGCGGTGGCCGGGGCAGCCACAGAACGAGTATCTCGACGACCTGATCCTGGGCCGCAACTCGGCCGATCACTCGGTGCAGGCCACATTGCGGAAGATTCTGGTCGAGCGACGGCTGAGAGCGGTATCACGACCGGTCCGCGGATTACCCCCGGCGGTCAGCTTCTCGGCCAGCCCTCTGGAAGAACTTCTCACCCGACGTGTCTTCCGCGGACATCGAGGTCGATGGGACTTCGAACCCTACGGGCTGGCGATTTCTCGAGCCTGGCTGGCCGCTCGTGGAGCTCGCCCGGTCGTTTACCGTCGCCCCAAAGACCTGCGTGGCGACGACCCGTTCGAACAACCGACAGAATCTCGAGGCCCTCGCCGCCGACTGGATTGGACCAGCGAGGAAGAATGGCGGCATCCCGGGGACGTCGACCTCTCGTCGCTTTCGGCCTCCCAGGGCCTGGTCCTGGTCCACCGCGACAGCGACCTGCGTTACGTCGCCGGCTTCAGCCGCTGGCCGGTCCTTGTCCTCGGTCATTTCCGCCAGGACACCTCAGCGGTACAATGAGCCGCCGTCGAGTCTCTCGAAGTCTGATCACCTCACACCATGCCCGCGAATCTCACCCCGCAGTACCAGAAGGCCGAAGACGCCTACCGTCGTGCGGCGACAGCCGAGGAACGCATCGGCTGCCTGGAGGAGATGCTCTCGATCATCCCCAAGCACAAGGGGACCGACCGGCTTCAAGCCGACCTCCGCAAGCGGCTGAAGGAGACCCGCAGCGAATTCGCCACGGAACAGTCCTCGCAAAAAAAGAGCCAGAGTTACAAGATTCCGCGGCAGGGAGCCGGACAGGTGGTCCTGGTCGGCGGCCCCAACGCCGGCAAGAGCCGCGTCGTCAAGGAATTGACCAATGCCAGCCCCGATGTGGCTGACTACCCGTTCAGCACCCGGGAACCGCTGCCCGCGATGATGCCCTGGGAAGATGTCACCGTGCAGTTGGTCGACACGCCCCCGGTGACCGACACGCACGTCGAATCCTACCTGACCGGGATGGTCCGTGCCGCTGACCTGGCCCTGCTGATCGTCGACGGCAGCAGCGACGATGCCCCGGACGACACGGCCTCGGTCATCGAACAGTTCTCACAACGAAAAACGCTCTTCTCGGATCGGACGGGGTTTGACGAAGAGGACTTCAGCATCGTGCACATCCGGACACTGCTGATCCTGACCCGTGCCTCCGACCCCGATGCCGACCTGAGACTGGAGTTGCTCGAGGAATCGACCGGACGGACATTCGAGGTGATCCGTGTCGAACTCGACGACGACGCCTCGTGCGAATCGCTCCGAGACACCATCTACAACACGCTCGAGGTCGTCCGCGTCTACACCAAGCCTCCGGGAAAGCCGGCCGACTTCGAGGCACCATTCACTGTGCCCCGGGAGGGGACGATCGAGGACCTGGCCTTGCAGGTCCACCGCGAACTGGCCACCAACCTGAAGTTTGCCCGGATCTGGGGTGAGGGTGTCCACGACGGCCAGAGTGTCGGCCGCGAACACGTCCTGTCCGACAAGGATCTCGTTGAACTTCACGTCTGACCCCAACGAACTGACACGGCCCCGCCCAGATGAGACATATCGGATTCCTCCCCGACCAGGCCCGCGCCCTGAGGCTCAAAGCCTGGCTGATCACCCGGGATCTGGCCTGTGAAGTCGAGGCCGAGGATGGTCAGTGGAGCGTCTGGATCCGCGACGAGGATCACGTTGACGCGGCCAGGAAAGAATTCCTGGCATTCAACATCGACCCGGACGCCGATCGGTACCGCCTGGCCGAACAGGCCGTAAAACAACAGCAAAGGGCCGAACCGAAGCCATCCATCCGCAGGCGACCTCCGCCTCGCCGCGACCCGCACCACTGGACGATGACCCCGTGGCGGCAGTGCCCGGTCACGCTGACCTTGATCGGTCTCTCGATTCTCCTGACAGCCCTGTGCGTCCGTGGTCTAAAGAAAAACGGAGGAATGGACTTCGAGATGGCCTACGAACCGGTGTTGAGCCGGTTGATGATCGTTGCGGTCGAGCAGCGGGGCGACGAACTCTGGATCCCAACCTACAACCTCTCGCGGGCATGGACGCACCTCCGGAATTCGATCAGCCAGGGACGGGACTACCAGTTGCCCAATCACGGTGTCGGCAAAATCGTCCGCGGCGAGTACTGGAGGCTGGTGACTCCGATCTTTCTTCACTTCAGTATTATGCACATCGCGTTCAACTTGATGTGGATGAGAATACTGGGCGGCGAGATCGAACCACGGCGAGGAATTCTCCGCTACCTGGGCCTGGTCCTGCTGATCGCTGTCGTCTCGAACGTCGGACAATACGCCGCCAACGGCTCGCCCGTGTTCGGCGGCATGTCAGGGGTGGTCTACGGCATCTTTGGCTATCTGTGGATGAAGGAGAAATACGACCCGGCCTCCGGGATGTCTCTGCCACCCAGCACCGCCATCTGGATGATCGGCTGGCTCGTTTTCTGCTGGACTGGAATGGCGGGACCAATCGCCAACTGGGCCCACACTTTCGGCCTGGCCACCGGGATGCTGGTCGGGCTTCTCCCCACACGGACTCGATCCCAGCAGTCCCCAGGTCGCTGAGAATTCCGCTAGGGGCCGGCGGCGGCTGAACCGACACAGTACAGCCGGTTGGTCGAGCGGAAATAGAGTTGCCCTTCGAGCGGAGTGATCGACGCCCGGAATGTCGCCTCCGCGGGTGCCTTGATCCGGTTTTTCGCCACGACCTGCGGCTTGGGACCGGGCTTGACCACGAAGGTCTCACCCGCCTCGTTGAGGAAAAACGCCAGGCCGCTCCAGGCAACCGGCGAGGCCGAGAAGTTGGTGCCGAGTCGTTCGAGCCAGTGCTGCTTGCCGGTCTTGGTGTCGTAACAGCCCAGGATGCCCCCCCGCAGTCCGACCACCAGCACGTGCTCGCCCACGACGATGGGCGAGGGGATGTCACGGCCTTGACGCTTGACCTGCCACGCCACGTGGCTGGCGGTCACGTCTCCGCTGCCACCGGGACGGATCGCCGTCAGAAACGGCCGGGTCCCGTTGGTCGAAAACAACAGCCCTCCGGCGGGGGTGACCGTGGGAGTCCCTCGCCCCGAAGGGTTCTTGACCCGCCACAGTTCCTTGCCGGTCGCCGGGTCGTAGGCACACACGGCCGCGTGCCCGTTGACGACCAGTTCGTCGTGGCCCCCGGCCCGGATCAGCACCGGGGTGCTCCAGCCGCGGAAGTTGTCCCGATTGGTCTTCCACAGTGGCCGACCGGTCTTCCGGTCAAAAGCGGCGATGTAGGCCTC
>DLVV01000011.1 GCA_003445035.1 Planctomycetaceae bacterium
CCGTATTTCTTGACCGTCGCCGGATCTTCCCGGGACAGGTCGAACGCGTCGCGAGCCTGGCGACCCAGCAGCATGTCGACCGCCTTGGCGCGGTAGCTGTCCACCGCTTCGAGTGATCCCCGCTGGTCGATGTCACGACGCAGCCGATCAAACCGGTTCACCAGCTCCTGCCGATTGCGAACCCGGCCGACACTGATTCCGTCGGGAAACTGGAACAGATCCGCTCCGGACATCCTGCCGGTGTCATTGCCCGCCTTGTCGTAAACGGGCAGTTTGCTGGCCTCGTTGGCGATGAACGGGTCGTACTGCTTGCCCAGCCAGCCACCGATGGCGAGGTGCCAGGGATGCTTGCGGAAGCCCACGTAGGCGGGCATTCCGGGATCGTTGGCCCCGCGGTGTTTCGAGATAAAGGAACCGATTGCCGGATACTTGCGGCCATCCTTGTTCCGCCGCGGAGCCGCATCACGGTGACCGGTCTGGAAGGCCATGTTCGGTTCGTGGTTGCTCTTGTGGGCATTCACCGACCGCATCACGGTGAACTTGTCGAGCATCGCCGCCTGCTTGGGCAAAAGATCACAGATGAAGACGCCCGGCTGGGCGGTCTGGATCACCCCGAAAGGACCGCGGTTGTTGAACGGCCGTTCGGGCTTGGGGTCCCACGTGTCAATGTGGCTGGGTCCCCCGCACATCCACAACAGGATCACGGACTTCCGGCTGGACATCTGCCGACCCGTCTGGGCGGCGTGGGCACGCTCGGCCAGGAGCGCCGGCAGCGACAATCCGGCCAGCCCGGCCATCGAGACCTTCATCATGCCACGACGATCCAGGTGCATCAGGCCCTCGCGCTGACGCGGATTCAAGCCGGTGAAAGCGTGGTCGTGGGAATGCATCGATAACCCTCGGAAAGTCCCCAGGCACCATTGACCGTCCAGTCTAACAGATATATCGGCCATGCGGCCAAGTCAGATCGAGCCCAGTGCCGGCCGAAATTGATCTACTTGCCGCCAGTCGCTCCCAGCAGGTAGACCGCCTGGTCGCTGCGCATCAGCAACTGGCCTCGCGACGGGACCGGCGACGCGTTGGTGCGGGTCTTGTCGTCGGCAAACACGTTGTGAGCCAGCAGTTCGAACTTCGGACTGGCCGCCACCACGAACGTGCCGTTGTGCTGCGACGTGTAGTAGATCTTGCCGTCGCCCAGGATTGGCGAGGACCAGATACGACCGGGTCGCGGCTCGAGCCGTTTCTGGTAGACAATCTTGCCGGTCGCCGCATCCTGGCAGAACACGGCCCCGTTGCTGTCGTGAGCCCAGTAAAGGTGCCCCTCGTGGTAAATCGGTGAGGAGACGTTTGATCCCTTCGTGAGCCGCCAGACCCCGTGTGACTTGGTGACGTCACCCCGTCCGCCAATCTTCACCGCCAGCGACGTGTGGCCTCCTCCGATGATGTAGGCGACGCCCTTGTGAGCCACCACGCTGGGGCAGACGTAGCGATGCACGCCGTCGGCGTTCCAGAGCTTCTGGCCGGTACCGGGGTCCAGGCCCAGCACGCGACCCTGGATACTGACGACCAGTTCGGACCCTCCACCGGCCACCGCCGCAATGATCGGGGTGTTCCAGGACGAGGAGATCCCACCCGTCTTCCACGCCTGGCGACCGGTCTTCTGGTCCAACGCCACCATCGACCCACTTTCGACACTCGCGTTGACAATCACCAGGCCCTTGTGGAGCACCGGCGATGTGCCCGATCCCCACCGGTTGATGCCACCGCCGACGTCGGCGTGCCAGACCTGCTTCCCGTCCAGGTCCAGGCAGAACACACCGCTCTTGCCCAGGAACAGGTAGAGGTGCTTGCCGTCGGTCGCCGGGGTGCTGGCTGCGTAACCGTGATACGCACCCTCGCCGGCATAGCGATGTTCGGGCAGCTTCGGCTCGAAGGCCTTTGTCCACCGGACCTCTCCGGACTTCCGGTCCAGGCACACCAGGTGCCGGTTCAGCTGCTTCTGGTCGCCCTGGCCCGCCGCCAGGCCATACCCGGTGTAGTAGGTCACGTACACACGTTCGCCGACAACCAGCGGACACGCCGTCCCGGGACCAGGCGTCTTCGTCTTCCACACGACGTTCTTCCCGGCGGCCCATTCGGTCGGCAGGCTGTCGTCGGCCGCCCGGGCATCCCCGTTGGGACCTCTCCAGCCGGTCCATTCGGCGGCGGTCAGCAGGGAAGCAGAGAACGTGAACGCAAGCAGCAGTGTGAGCAGTTGGCGAGCCATCGGTGTGTCCTTATGCGTGTGTCACTGACGTCAGACTAACGATCACACGCGGTCGACTGCAAAGCGGAACGGGGTCCCCGAGCGATCGATGCGGCCGGCCTGACGTATCGAGCATGCCCTGTTGATTCCGGTTCCTGTAGATTGGTGGGATGAGGATCCCGCCGCTCCTGCTCGTGTTGGCCTGTGGCCTGGAAGCGATCTCGGCTGCCCCGCCGACGGTGTCGCAGGAGGACGCCACCTTCTTCGAAACACGCATCCGGCCGCTGCTGGTGCGAAGATGTTTCGACTGCCACGGCCCGGACGCCGAAAACGAGGCCGACCTGAAACTCGATTCGCTGGGAGCGATGCTCACCGGCGGCCGCTCGGGACCGGCCATCAAGCCGGGCAAGCCCGACAGCAGCCTGCTGGTGCTGGCGGTGCGTCACGATCCGGCCACACCCGACATGCCTCCCAAGACCAAGTTGCCGCTGAACGAAGTGGCCGACCTGGCCGAGTGGATCAAGCGGGGGGCTCCCTGGCCGGGGCAGCGACCAAGCCGCGCCAGGTCCCGCCCCGTCGCCGACCCCGATGCGTTCCCCTACGACCAGGCCTCGAAAGATCACTGGGCCTTCCAGCCGCCGCAGCCGACCCGTCCACCCGAAACCGGCCCATTCGACCGTATTCGATCTCCCATCGACCGTTTTGTCCTGCAACGACTGTCCGCCGCCGGCCTCGAACCCGCTCCCGAAACCACTCGACGACAACTGGTTCGCCGCGCCACGCTCGATCTCCACGGACTCCCGCCGACGCCCCGTCAGATCGAAGCCTTCCTGGCCGATTCCCGACCGGGGGCCTTCGCACGACTGGTCGACCGACTGCTCGCCTCGCCTCGCTACGGCCAACGCTACGGACGGTTGTGGCTCGATGTCGTCCGATACGCCGACAGCAACGGCATGGACGACAACCTGTACTACGCCGACGCCTGGAGATACCGCGACTGGGTCATCGACCGCTTCAACGCCGATTGGCCATTCGACCGTTTCCTGGTCGAACAGATCGCCGGTGACCTGGTTCCACCGTCCCCGAACGAGCAGGCCTCGGATCGGCACGCACGGGTGATCGCCACCGGGTTCCTGACACTCGGCCCAAAGATGCTGGCCGAGGACGACCCGACCAAGCAGCAGATGGACATCGTCGATGACCAGATCGATACGCTCGGCCGAGCCGCCCTGGGACTTACGCTCGGCTGTGCTCGGTGTCACGACCACAAGTTCGACCCGGTACCCACCAGCGACTACTACGCGCTGGCCGGGATCTTCAAGAACACCCAGGTGATGCTCAGCTTCCGCGTCGACTCGAAGTGGAACGCCACCGCCCTGGGTCCCGCATCGCTCGAGCAACAGCTCAGCCAACTCGAGGGCACCATCGACCGCCTCGACCGGATCCTGGTTCTCGGCAACCGGCAGCAGATGTCCGACAAGCAACGGAAGGCGTACTCGGATGAACTCGAAGCCGCCCGGACAGCCTATCGGTCGATTCCCAAGGCAATGGCCGTCAACGACGGTACCGGCGGTGACCTCGAGATCTTTCTCCGTGGCAATCACCTGACACGCGGCCCCAGGGTCCCCCGCCGGTTCCCGAGGATTGCGGCCGGTTTCGATCAGCCGCCTTTGGCCGGACCCGGCAGCGGCCGGCTGGACCTGGCTCGCTGGGTCGGATCCGACCGCAACCCGCTGGTCGCTCGCGTGCTGGTCAACCGCATCTGGCAAGCTCATTTCGGCCACGGGCTGGTCCGCTCGCCCGACAACTTCGGTCATCTCGGACAGCGTCCCGACAACCAGCCGCTGCTCGACTGGCTGGCCCTGCGATTTGTCGGCGACGGCTGGTCGATCAAGCAACTGCACCGCCGCATCATGAACTCGGACGCCTACCGGATGAGCACCATCGCGGGAGCCGACACCCGACGGCGGGCGAGTCAGCTCGATCCGGACAACCGCCTTTTGTGGAAAATGAACCGTCGTCGCATGCACGCCGAGGTTCTCCGTGATTCCCTGCTCGCCCTCGCCGGGCAACTCGACGAGACCATGGGCGGCCAGTCGATCGACGCTCGCGCCTTCGACAACCTCTCCGGTGCCGGCCCACGATCAAAGATCCGCTTCGACGTCACTCGCCGCAGCGTCTACCTGCCGGTGCTCCGCAGCGCCGTCTACGAGGTCTTCCAGGCCTTCGACTTTCCCGATCCGGCAGTCCCCAGCGGACGCCGCGACGAAACCACCGTGGCGCCCCAGGCCCTGTTCCTGATGAACGGCAAGCTGGTCACCGACTCGACCCGGGCGATAGCCCTCGCACTGCAGAACGAACCGGGCGATGTGGCCAGGCTGCAACAGGCCTATCTCCGGATTCTCGGCCGCGCTCCTCGCCCCGACGAACGAAAGGCGTGGCAGTCGTTTCTCGACGGGTTCGATGACCGGTTGTCGGCCTGGCAGAGCGTCTGCCGGGTGCTGGTGTCCTCCAACGAGTTTGTTTACATCGAGTAGCCGATGACACACGCAACGGGACACCGCCGTCGATTCCTTTCCGAGCTCGGGGCCGGGTTTGGCTCGCTGGCACTGACGGGACTGCTGGCTGACGAGGCCGCTGCGGCCGGCGGCGACGTGCTGCAGCCGCGCCCGTCGGGCGTGGCCCCACGAGCCAAGCGGGTGATCATGCTGTTCATGTTCGGCGGCCCGAGCCACATCGACAGCTTCGATCCCAAGCCCCGCCTGGTCGCCGAGCACGGACGGCCGCTTCCGTTCGCCAAGCCCCGGGTGCTCTCGTTCCCGCTCCGCCACGGCAACCTGGTCGGATCGCCCTTCGGTTTCCGTCGCCACGGCGAATCGGGAGCCGCTGTCAGCGAGGTGTTTCCCCATGTCGCCGACCATGTCGACGATCTCTGCATCGTCAACTCGATGCATTGCACCAACCCTCGCCACGGCGGCGCGGTGCTCGAATGGCACACCGGCACCGACACCTTCATCCGACCCAGCCTGGGCTCCTGGCTGGTCTACGGGCTGGGGACCGAGAATCGCAACCTGCCCGGCTACGTGACCATCTGCCAGGCACTCTCGCAGGGAGGAGCCAACAACTTCAGTTCGGCCTTCCTGCCGGCCGCCTGCGGTGGCACGCCGCTGGGACGTGACGGCACGTCGGCCGCCGAGGCGAAGTTCCCCTTCATCAAGCCGGCCGCACCACGAGCGGTGCAGAGAAAAGAACTCGAGATGATCCGGCGGCTGGGACGCAATCAGCTCGAATTGACCGGGGCCGACCGCGCCCTCGAAGGGCGCATCGCCTCGTTCGAACTCGCCTTCCGCATGCAGGCAGCCGCCCCCGAGGTACAAGCGCTGGAAACCGAGTCCCGCGCCACACAGGCCCTCTACGGAATCGACGACAAGGCCACCGAGGACTTCGGTCGCCAGTGCCTGCTGGCCCGGCGATTTTCCGAACGAGGCGTCCGCTTCGTCCAGTGCAACAGCAACGGCTGGGACCACCACTCCGGGCTCGAATCGTCGATGCGAAACATGGCCCGATCGGTCGACAAGCCAATCGCCGGGTTGCTGACGGACCTCGAAACCCGTGGCCTGCTCGACGAGACGCTGGTCATCTGGGGAGGGGAATTCGGGCGGACACCGACGGCCGAGAACGGAAACGGACGTGACCACAACCCGCACGGGTTCACCATGTGGATGGCCGGAGGCGGTGTTCGCCCCGGGATCGTCCACGGGCGGACCGACGAGTACGGTTATTACGCGGTGGAGAACAAGGTCCACTTCCACGACCTGCACGCCACGATCCTGCACCTGATGGGCATCGAGCACCAGCAGCTGACTTTCCGCTACAGTGGTCGCGACTTCCGGCTGACCGACATCCACGGAGAAATCGTCGACGACCTGGTCGCCTGAGACACGCACTCTGTCCGTTCAAGAGATTCCCGGCACGAGACCGCTCGCATGATTCGCTACGCCCTGTTCACGTCCCTGTTCCTGGCCACCGTGACGATCTCGCCCGCCGCCAGGGCGGCCGACGAGGTGTTCATCCAGAAGCCGGAGGTGGTTCCCGTCGAGGTCCGGGGCGCCAAGAAGGTCGCCCCGAAAAAGAAAACCACTTCCAGGACCCTGGACATCAAGTCCGGCCCGAAGGCCCAGTGGATCTGGGGCCGGAAATCGGCCGGGGCCAACGACCGGTACCACTTCCGTCGCACGTTCACCGCGACGACCAGGCAGGCCAGGATCATCGCCAGTTGCGACAACCACCTGGTGGTGTGGATCAACGGCAAGCGGCTGCTGACCGGCGACGACTGGAATGCCCCGGTCACCGCCGACATCCAGCAGCACCTGTTGCCGGGCAAAAACGTGATCGAAATTGAAGGCCGTAACGACGGTGGTCCGGCAGGACTTGCCGTGAAACTGGTCTACCGTGATGCCGCGAACAAGATATCAGTCATCGTCAGCGACAAGAGCTGGCAGGTCGCCACCTCGCGCGACTCCAAGACCTGGTCGGCCGCAACGGCCCTGGGCACGATGGGCGTCGGTCCGTGGGGCAATGTCTTCGCCGGTGGCGGACGCGCGACCACCAGCCGCGGCCTGTTCCAGGTCCTGCCCGGTTTCCAGATCGAGCGTCTCTACACCGTCCCGAAGCCGACACAGGGATCGTGGGTCTGCCTGGCCAGTGATGGCCGAGGACGGTTGCTGGCCAGCGACCAGGGTGGTCGCGGCATCTACCGGATCACCCCGCCGAAGATCGGCAGCGGGGAACCGACGCGTGTCGAAAAGCTGAATCTGCCGATCAGCAGTGCCCAGGGCATGCTGGTCGCCTTCGGGCACCTTTACTTCTCGATCAACGGAGGTCCCGGCAGCGGGTTCTACCGTGCCATCGACACCGACAAGGACGGGGAATGGGACAAGATCGAGAAGCTCAAAGCCCTGGCCGGAGGTGGTGAACACGGACCCCACGCGCTGAGACTCTCTCCCGACGGCAAATCGATCTACCTGATCGCCGGCAACCACACCAATCCTCCCGGTGGCCTGAGTGCCAACCACCTGCCGTCGAACTGGTCCGAGGATCTCCTGCTGCCACGCCAATGGGATGCCCGCGGCCACGCTCGGGGCCGGATGGCTCCCGGCGGCTGGATCGCCCGAACCGATCCCGATGGCAAGACCTGGAGCATCATCAGCGCCGGTTACCGCAATGCTTACGACATGGACTTCAGTGCCGAGGGCGAACTGTTTGCCTACGACGCCGACATGGAATGGGACATGGGATCACCCTGGTACCGTCCAACCCGGCTGTGCCACGCCGTCAGTGGCAGCGAGTTCGGCTGGCGCAGCGGCACCGGCAAGTGGCCCACCTGGTATGCCGACAGCCTGCCGCAGGTGGTCGACATCGGTCCCGGCTCGCCGGTCGGAGTCAACTTCGGCACCGGGACGAATTTTCCGGAGAAGTACCAACGCGCCGTTTACCTGTGCGACTGGACATTCGGCACGATGTACGCGGTGCACCTGCAACCTCGCGGCGCCAGTTACGTCGGCATCCGCGAGGAATTCGTGGCCCGCGCGCCGTTGCCGCTGACCGACGTGGCGATCGGCGACGACGGGGCCATGTACTTCACCATCGGCGGCCGGGGAGCCCAGTCGGAACTCTTCCGGGTCACCTACACCGGCAAGGCATCAACCGCCCCCGCCGGTCCCAGCACCGACAAGTTCGTTCCCCTCCGCCGGCTGCGACGATCGCTCGAAGCCTTCCATGGCCAGCAGGATCCGGCGGCGGTCCAGGCCGCGCTGAACCATCTCGGTCACGCCGATCGCCACATCCGCTACGCGGCCCGAATCGCCCTGGAGTCCCAGCCGGTCGACTCGTGGCAGGACGCGGTTCTCGCGCAGGAAACTCCCGCGGGGCTGCTGACCGGGGTGATCGCCCTGGCCCGGCAAGGCAACAAGTCGCTACGGCCCCGCCTGCTGAAGGCCCTGGCCGGACTCGGCTGGGCCAAGCTCGGCGTCAACGACCGGCTGGCCCTGCTACGAGCCTACTCGCTGGCCTTCATCCGCATGGGCGCCCCCGACCAGGCCACCGCCGCCCCGGTCCTCGCCCAGCTCGACAAGGCCTTCCCCACCGGTGACCACCGTCTCGACCGCGACCTGTCGCAACTGCTGGCCTATGTCAATTCGCCCACCGTGATCGACAAGACGCTGACACTGATGAAGAAGCCGTCGCCGAAGGTGAAGGAGGACCTGGCCCGGCTGTTGTCACGCAACCGGGGTTACGGCGGAACGATCGCCCGCATCCTCGCCAACCATCCCGAGCTGCAGAAGATCCATTACGCGTTCGTACTGAGAACGATGAGGTACGGATGGACGCTGGATCAGCGACGCGAGTACTTCAAATGGCTCGGCGATGCCGGGGGTCGCAGCGGAGGGGCCAGCTACAACGGGTTCCTGAACAACATCCGCAAGGAGGCACTGGCCAATGTTTCCGCAGCCGAGAAGAAGGCCCTGGCCGCGACGGTGGCACCACCGGCGGTGAAACTCGACACCCTGCCCAAGCCCAGGGGACCGGGCCAGGCGTGGACGGTCGCCCTGGTGGTCGACGCCAGCCGTGGTGGCCTGGCCGGGCGAAATTTCGCCAACGGCCGGCGGACTTATCAGGCTGCCCGCTGTGGTGCCTGCCACCGGTTCGATGGAACCGGCGGGGCAACCGGTCCGGACCTCAGCAACGTCGCCGGCCGGTTCAGCGTCAAGGACCTGGCCGAGTCGCTGATCGTGCCCAGCAAGGTCGTCTCGGACCAGTACCGGGCCAGCGTGGTCCTGACCACTGCCGGAAAGGTGATCACCGGTCGCATCGTCAATGACAACAAGGGCACACTGACAATCCTGACCGACCCGTTCGACGCATCGAAGATCACCACGGTCCCCGCCGACAAGGTCGATGAGACGAGTCCGTCAAAGACATCGCTGATGCCCGAGAAGCTGCTGCATCCCCTGGGCCGGGACGAACTGCTGGACCTGGTCGCTTACCTGCTCTCGCGAGGCAATCCCAACGATTTGATGTTCGGCGAGTGAGCCCGGACCGGGCGGGTTCTACATCACCCGCGTCACCACCACCACGATCGAGATCGTGATGAAAAACACGCTGCAGAAGACCAGGCCGACTTGCATGAGCCGGTTGGGCTGCATGTCGCGTGGCAACAGCGTGCGGTTGACGTAAAGCGTGTGCAACGCGGCACACCCCAGCGCAACGTTCTGCAGCACCGCACCGATGATGGCAATCTGGAGCGGATCGAAGAAGGCCAGCGCGAACAAACCCCACACGCCGTAAAGCGACAGGATGCCGTAGTAGATCAGCCGAACCTGTCCGCCTTCGAGCCGTTGAGCCCGGGGACTGATGGTCCAGATCACATCGGTCCACCGCCGCGAAATCTGTTCACCGGTGAACACGGCATTGGGCGCCAGCACCAGGAAACTGACCATCAGCATGAACGTCCAGACCAGGCCGCGGTAACCGGGCAGGTGATCGGCAAGCCCCACCGCGGTCATCGCAGCAGCACGGTTTCCTTCAACCGGCACGTTGCGGATGAACTCCAGCGACATCATGCACGGCAGCGCCATTCCCAACAGGCAGCAACCCAGCCAGATGCCGGCCTGGTCGCGGACGATGTGACGGATCCAGCCCTTCCAGCGCTGCCGCGACGTGTCGTCGACATCGAAGACCATGCCGACGTGCGAGAGTTCGACCTTGTGACCTCCGATGGCACTGGGAATCGCTCCCACGTGGTGCCCCATGCCCCAGCCCTTGTCGCGCGAGTAATTGGACGCCAGCGTGTTGGACAGGCCACCGGCTCCGGCAATCGCCGCGAAGGCGATGATGATCGCCCAGTTCAAATCGGGCAGCCCGCCATGTTCGCCGATGTATCCAATCAGCCCGACCCGCCGCATTCCCTGCAACGCCACCAGCTCATCAGCCCACTCGCGGACCTCCGCAGGCAGCTCCTCACTCAGGGCGAAGGTCTGCGTCCGGTCGCCGGCGACCAGTGTGTACGACTCGGCCACCCAGGCGGATTCGGCACGACGTTTCTTCAAAGGGTCGCGGATCCGTCCCCGAATCAGCAGCCGCCTTCGGCCATCAAGATCGTCGACGAGAAATCGGCCCTCCCGCGCCTCGCTCCGCACCAGTTTTTCGAGTTTCTCCCGCACCGCCCGGGTCTCGACATCCTGGTTCTTTTCTTCCGGATCCACTTTCGATCCGTCGACCAGCAGTTCGATGAAATCGGGAGTCCCGTCACCGATGGTTCCACGGAGAGTGAACTGGCGATCATTGTCGGGCAGGCTCACCGAGAAATGGCGTCCGGCGACCACCGATTCGGCCCGATCGGGCACCTGCCCAAACCGCCCGAACCCGGTCACCACCTCGATCATGTTGTCCCAGCTGACCTGGAACACGGCGATCACGGCCACCACCACCAGGACGACGATCACCTTGAAGGTCATCATCTTCTCGATCACGCGGTAAATCGTTCCGCCAAATACCAGCGGCAAAAACGCCAACAGAAAGATCACGTAGCCCAGTGCCTTGACCCATTCGGCTTCGGTC
>DLVV01000213.1:0-12708 GCA_003445035.1 Planctomycetaceae bacterium
TGGCCGTGGCGATGTTGTAGTTGACCCGCATCTGCATGCAGGGACGCATGTCGGCAAAACCCAGCAGCACGGCGCGACCGTCCTTGGACAACTGCACACCGGTCACATCGACCCGATCGCGACCCTGTGACCCGTCGCTGACCTTGTAGTCCCGCGAACCGTACGAGGCAGCACGTCGGTAGTTCCATCTCTGGATGTTGTAACGGCCGGCGTCGACGGCCAGTTTCCGGTCGAGTGGTCTGGGGAATCGGATCACCAGTCCGGCCGGCACGGCCGACAGGCCCTCGGCCAGGTTGAGCGGTCGCCCGGTGGACCGGATGCGGAACAGGCCGCCGGGCCGGGTCTTGTTGCTTGACCAGCCGAACAGGCCACAGATGTAGAGTTGTCCATCGTCGGGGTGGAATCGGCCACGGTGGATGCCGGTGGGAAGTTCGGGCAGGGGCAGTCGCGTGATGCCACCCTGGTGGATGTTGCCCACCTGTTCGTGGACCACTCGCCAGATGCGACCGGTGCCGTAGGAGAGGCTCAGCAGCGAGCCTCTCGGCAATGCCCAGCGATCGCTGGTCACCCAGACCGGGGCACTGGGGCTGCGGTCGGTCTGCTTGTGGATCCAGCACAACGGCGGGTCGTAGCTGGTGTCCGTCTTGTCGGGGACGTAGGACATCATGTTGCCGTAGAAGCCGCCCTTGCGGATCCAGTTGATCCGGTTCATCGGCGTCCAGTGTCCCTCCTGGTCGGTCGACAGGAAACTGCCATCGGCGTTGAGAGCCAGTCCGTTGGGAGCCCGGAACCCATTGGCCATCACCTGACTGGTCGATCCGTCGGCGGAGACGCGAATGACCGAGCCGTGTTGCGGGACCACTGCCGGCAGCGCGTGGCGGGCGCCCTTCATGTAATAGAAGTTGCCTTTGGCATCGGTCTGCAGATCCATCGCAAATTCGTGGAAGTGTTCGGTGACCTGGGCGTCATTGTTGAAGTTCTCGTAGAAGTCGGTTTCGCCGTCGTCGTTTCGGTCGACCAGGTGTGTGATCTGGTCGCGGCCCAGGACATAGATCTGGTCGTCGACGATCCTCAGTCCCAGTGGCTGGAACAGCCCGGCTGCAACGCGTTTCCACGTCAGTTTGCCGGCGGTCGACTTGTCATCGCCATCGAGTGCGGTGCCCAGACCTGAGACGATCCAGACATCCCCCTGCCAGGTGCAGACGGCCGCCCGGCTGGCGTTTGAGAAATAGTCGAAGCCTCCCAGTCGCATCCAGCAACGCCACGGATTCTTTGACGGCAGTGTTATCTCATCGATTGCCAGCGGGGCCTTCGCGTCTCCCCGTCGCATCGAGGTCCGGACGGTTTCCCTCCACTGGGTAGCCGCTCCTCGGGCCAGGTCACCCCAGAAAGGGCTCGCCGGTGCCTTTCTCAGTTTTGCGGCCGTGGCGACAACATCTTGTCCGGGGCCCTGCCAGGTGAGAATCGAGATTCGGCGAGTCGTCTTGGCCGGGGGCAATACCAGCCGGAGTGCTTCCCCGGTGGTGTCCCATCGGGCCCCGGCCGCTCCCTTGACGACGGAGGCGACGACGGTCTTTTTGAGCCAGTTGGTCCTGGTGGCCGGACGGGCCCGGTCGCGTGGCCCGATGCGAACCTGGGCCTGGCCATTGAACGACAGTGCCAGGCCGCGGTGGCCGGGCACCAGCCGTCCCCCCTGGTTGTGACCCAGAAAACCGCCACCAGAGAGGTTGGCAATCCGAGAGGGCACTTGCCCTTTGGTCGGCTTGTCTCCGTCAAAGGTCCATCGGGCTGCTCGGCCCTGGACGATCTCCTGGTCCCTGGCCAGTCTCGCGATGTCGTTGACGGGCAGCGTTCGGTGAAAGAACTGGATGTCGTCCAGGGCGCCATTGAGCGGCGGCATGAAATTGGTGGCGGTGTAGCCCAGGCGGACGATGTGGTTCTTTTCGTCGGCGGATTTCAGTTCCTTGGCCCCGTCGGGACGGCCGTCGAGGAAGAGACGGGTCTGGCCGCTGTTGTGCGAGTAAGTGACGGCGGCGTGGTGCCACTTGCCGTCGTTGACCGGACGCGAGCCGATGACGACTCCCAACCATCCGACATCGAACCCGAGCTTGCCGTCGCGGACGAAAAAGGTCTTTCCCTTGGGCACCCACTCGCCGCTGACGGCCGCCCGGCTGAAGATCGTGCCGATACCGGAGGTGGTTTTGATCCAGGCCGAGACGGTGAAGTCCCGAGCAAGTCCAATCTGTCCGGGAGCGGGTCCGCCGCTGGCGGCCAGCACGGCGATCGACTTAGCGAGCCGCGGGTCGGGGCGTTTCTGTGGTTTTCCGCGGTCGTCGACGACCGTGACGGCGGCTCCCGTGGTGGCGGCCAACTGGACGGCCTGCGGCGTGGTTGACGGTCCGACCTCGAGCAGGCGTTCGAGGACGTGGCGGTCTCCGATGGTGACCAACCGGGGTTGTTCGCGGACGGATGTCCTGCCGACGGTGTACTCGAGCACCACACGTGATCCCTGGCGATGCAGGCCCTTCCAGTGGGCCCACTTCCTGGGCAGCGGTCCGTAGGCCACGCCGTCGACTCCCCGGAGCCGCGTGTCCTTCCAGTTGTTCCCTTTTTTGTCGTTGTCGTTGTTCCGTGATGAGGCCCAGCCGGCGGCGTTGCCGTTGGAGAACATCAGGTTTCCGACCAGTCGCGGGTGGGTCGCGTGGCGACCGTCCATCGCGATGCCCTGCCAGTTAATGAATCCCCGTCCGGTCCAGAATCCGGCGACCCGCATCGTATCGGTGTCGAACAGCACGAAGGCGTTGCCCTGGGACACACCACCGGGTCCGTCATCGAGCCGGATGGCGATGCCTTTCTGGGCGATGTTGCCGGAAGCCACCTCGATCGAGGCGGTCAGGAACGCGCCGTAATCCATGTCAATGTACGGCTTGCCGGTCAGCTTGATGTCGGTGTCCTGAGCGGTGGCCGTCGCGACCCAAAGCAGGCTCAGTGCGAGTCCTCGGGAAAATGACATGATGCTCATCGTGTGTTGGGTCCGCTGAAAGAAAGATGTCAGTCGGCAGCCGCCAGCCCCGCTTGTAGAGCGTCGAGATGTCGTTCGAAATGGTCCGCCAGCACCTCGGTGTAGGTTGCCTGTTGGGCCTCGAGCAGGCTGTGAAGCAGTGGGCCCAGTTCCGGGTCGGTCAGCACCGATCCGAAGGTGCAGTGCAGGATCTGTCGGCCCAGTCCCGTGAAGCCTTCTCCGGCCGGCACCTCGGACCAGAGGCCCAGGTACTGCCGTTCGAGTTCGACGGGGTCGGAGATCTCTTCGGCGGGAGGGGCCGAGTCGAGAGTGGCCGAGAGATGGTAAGTGGCGCGGTCGGTTTCGAATCGATCCCGCGAGAACCCGATGATCTTGCGGAACAGCGATTCGTCGTGTCTCGCGGCGACGCGGAGTGCTTCCAGGTAGCTCGTGCCGGCGGTCTTGACGTGGTAACAGCCTCGGGTGGCACGGGCCAGCATCGCGTACATCGCCAGCTTGTCCGAACCGGAATGGAGGCTGAGCTTGTAGGGGCCGAGTTGTCGAGCCAGGGCGGCGTGATCGGCGAGCGAGCGGTCCAGGTCCTCGAGGTTCCCCTTGAAATCCACCCCCTTCTCGAAATCGCCGACGAAGCGCGGTGCGAGACTGATCAGGCGGATCCCGTCGGTCAGGCAGCGGTCGGCGATGATGTAGTGTTCGGCCAGGGTCGTTGGATGGTCGGTTTCATCGACCGAGAGTTCGATCTCATATTCCCGCCCGGCCAGTCCCTGCACCGCGGCGATGTGACAGGCCAACTCGATCGCGTGGTTGATGGCACGACCGTACTTGACTCCGGCTCGCAGGCAGGCCTCCTCGGTGCACTCGATCTCCGACCCGGTTTCCAGTGTCAGTTTTCGCCCGCGGTATTCCCCCAGCCATGTCAGTTCTCCCTCGACCTCGGCAAACCGTTCTCTCAGGGTTGCCTCGTCGTAGTCATCGGCCTTCTCGTCGACGTGATCCGAAGGGTCGATGGTGAAGAAGCTGTAGCCGGCGGCAGCGGTGACGTCGGCGTCGTCGGTCGTTTTGAGGTGGTCGGCGTCCCCGCCGGTGGGGCCGGTCCAGCCGGCCGTCAGCATGCCGTTCAGCGCGTCGTCGAGCACGTCCTGTGGCGAGCGGTTGGTGCGAACCATCTCGCGGATGGACTGCTGGGGAAAAATCGGCAAGATGCCGCGGCCCGAGCGTTGCATGGCCAGCACGTGGCCGGGAGTGGCCAGTCCGATGCGGTCGCCGAAGCCGAAGCTGGGTTCGGTGCCCAGCGTCCGGCAGGGGGCCGAGGTGTCGGTCATCGAGCGGGCTCGGCCTTGGGACTCAGGCGATGATCTGGTGGGCGATCTCGCCGTGCACGTCGGTCAGACGGAAGTCGCGGCCCGAGTAGCGGTACGTCAGCCGCTCGTGGTCAATCCCGGCCAGGTGCAGGATCGTCGCGTGCAGGTCGTGAACGCTCATTCGGTTCTCGACGGCGTGCATGCCCATCTCGTCGGTCTGACCGTGGATCATGCCGCCCTTGACGCCACCACCGGCCAGCCAGATCGAAAATCCGGTGGCGTGATGGTTGCGGCCCCGGGCTCCCTGGGCCGTCGGCGTCCGTCCGAACTCGCCGCCCCAGATCACCAGTGTTTCCTCGAGCAGGCCGCGGGACTTGAGATCCTTGAGCAACGCGGCGATCGGCTGGTCGCTTTTGCCGGCGTCCCGCCTGTGGTCCATGATGTTGCCGTGGGCGTCCCAGGGCTGGCCGCTGCCGTAAAAGAGCTGGACCATCCGCACGCCCCGTTCGACCAGTCGGCGAGCGATCAGACAGCCGTCGGCGAACTGGCCGGAGCCGTAGGTTGAACGGGTGGCCTTGGTCTCGCGGCCGATGTCGAATGCCTCCTGGGCCTCGAACTGCATCCGGTAGGCCATCTCCAGGGAGGAGATGCGGGCGTCGAGCTGATTGTCGCTGTCCCGTCGCTTGAGGTGTTCGCGGTTGAGTTTCTGCATCAGATTCAACAGCCGACGCTGCGAGTTGCGGCCGAGATTCTGGTTGGTCAGGTTGCCGATGACCTTCTTGGGATCGAGCTTCGAGTTGTTGATGTGGGTGCCCTGGTAGATGCCGGGAAGAAAACTGTTCGACCACAGGGCGGGTCCGACGACGGGCTTGCCGGGACAGAGCACGACGAAACCGGGCAGGTTCTGGTTCTCGGTCCCCAGTCCGTAGTTCAGCCACGAACCCATCGCCGGACGGATTGGCTGCTGGACACCACTGTTCATCATGAACAGGCCGGGCTCGTGGTTGGGGGTCGAGGTGTACATCGAGCGGATCACGCAGATGTCGTCGATGCAGGTGGAAACGTGGGGGTAGAGATCGCTGACCGGGATGCCGCTCTGGCCCTGGTTGGCGAACTTGAAGGGCGTCGGCATCCACTTGCCGCCGGGTCCCTTCTTGCCGGCCTGCTTGACCAGTTCGGGCTTGGGATCGAAGGTGTCGACGTGCGAAGGGCCGCCGTTCATGAACAGGAAGATGACCCGCTTGGCCTTGGGCGTGTGGTGCGGGGACTTGGCGGCCAGGGGGTTGGATGAGGCGATCGAGATGGCCGGAGCGACGGGGGCCTTGGCTGCCGCGTGGACCGATTGCTGGTCGAGAACTCCAGCGAGTCCGAGCATGCCGAAACCGGCACCCGATTGGGCCAGCATCTGTCGGCGGCTGACCGGAAACAGCGGGACATCATGCGTCATCGGATCGCGTCCTTTTCCTGTCGCAGGCCAGGTGGCCCGCGGGTGGAGATCTCTCAGTCAATATACGTGAATTCGTTGCTGCCGAGCAGCGCCAGGGCGTACTGCAACCACGGCGAGAGCTTATCGTTTTTCTCGGACGAGGCAGCGACCTCCTTGAGAAACTCTTCACCGATCGTCACTTCCGAAGCATTCGGGCGACGGGCGAACAACAACTGGTACGCCCGGCGAATTCGCTCGGACCCATCATCCGGGACGTCCTTTTCGAGACGCTTGACCAGAGCCTGGGCCTGCTTGTTCATGAATCCGCTGTTGAGCACGAACAACTGTTGCAGGGGGACGGTGGTCGAAGTGCGGCGGTCGCTGGTGATGTTGGGGTCGGGGAAGTCGAAGAGCCTCAGCAACTCGTTGAGCTTGTGCCGGGAGACGAAGCCGTAGAGCGTGCGTCGCCGGTTGTTGGCGTCATCGAGTTTCTTGGACGGGCCGCCGAAGGTCAGGTCGAGGTTGCCCGAAACAGCCAGCATCGCGTCCCGCCAGGGCTCGACTTCGAGCCGTCGCCGGTTCATTCGCCAAAGCAGGCGGTTGTCACCGTCGACGGAGAAATTCTTTTCGTTGAAATCGGCGGCACGTCCGTAGGTGGCCGAGAGCAGGATCGTGCGGTGCAGCCACTTCAGCGACCACTTGTTCTCGACCAGTCCGACGGCAAGCCAGTCGAGCAACCCCGGGTGGGTTGGTCGTTCGCCGAGCGAACCGAAGTTCGACGGGGTGCGGACCAGGCCGAAGCCGAAGTGTCCGGCCCAGACGCGGTTGACGATCACGCGGGCGGTCAGCGGGTTGTCCGGGGCGGTCAGCGAGCGAGCCAGTTCCAGGCGGCCGCTGCCGGTGGGCTGGAACGCGGTTCGCTTGCCGGCCGTCAGGATGGCCGGGAACGAACGCGGTGCGACGGCACCCAGGCTGGTGGGGTCGCCGGCGCGGTAGATCTGAAGGTCCTTGCCACCGGAATCGACCAGCGTGTGCGCGACGTGAATCTGGATTCCGTCGGCGGTCTTCTTGAGCGCCGCGAAACGGTCCCGTCGCGTTTTGAGTCCCGCGGCAGCCTGCTGGGGCAGCATGCCCGCAGCGTCAGCGGCCGGCAGGGCCAGCAGGCCCTGGTCGAACAGGTGCTCGGAAAGCAGCACGGCGTCGGCGCGGTCCCGTTTCTCGGTCGTCTTGTCGCCGGGCTTCCTGCCCCTGGCCTTGCGGGCCCTGGCCAGGATCGCCTCGGGCACCGGGGTCATCTCGAGCCGGGCTCCCGAGAAAACGCTGTGGTCGCTGTTGATCGGGTTGTCGGCCGGGTGGTCGGCGCCGGTGGTCACCAGCGTGAGGAACTTGGCCTCGGGAGGAACAGGAACGGCGAAGGAGGCGTACTTGCCGTCTCCCTTGAGCGGAGGAGGCAGAGGGCCGGCAAAGTAGTACTGCTTGTCGTTTTCCTCGACCTTCTGTTTTCGACCGTTGACGTACCCGGCGATGATCGCGTCGTAGACCTCGGGCTTGCTGTGTGGCTTGGAAAGCACCACGGCGGTGTGAACGCTGGAGACACCGGTGCCGACCGAATCGTCGTTGAGCCCGGCGCGATCAACCTTGAAGAGGAACGCCTGGTCGGCGGGCAACAGCCCCGCCTTGCGGATTTCGTCGAGGTCAAAGGTGATCAGGGCGTTGGCATGCATGCCGATGCCCTGTTCGGTTCGGCCCAGGTTCGAGCGGGTCCGCTTGCCGATGGTGCGAATGCCGCCGTCGGTGTTCCAGCCGTCGTTGACGATCTGGCCGAACTTGTCGCTCGAACTGCCAATGTGGATGAAGTGAAAGCGGACCCCGGGTGAGATCTGGGCGACGTTGCCCCAGCCGGCGCTGATGCGGTCGACTCCGAGGCTGTTGGCCGAAGCGACCGATTTGAAGCGGTCCGATCCGATGGCCGATTCCAGGGAGGTGCCGGCGGTGTCATCGAAGAGGTTGCCGAGCGGGATGTGGCCGGGCTTGACCCGGGCCTTGTCCTTGGCCTTGACGAACGCGACGTCGGCGCCGAACCGTTCGAACAGTTCCTTGTGTCTTGGCAGACGGGTCTTGACCGCCTTGGCGATGTGTTCGCCAGCAGCCTTGACCGCCTGCCGTTGGTCCTTGTCCCCGGAGAGGTCCTTCTTCGGGTCCTGGCCCTTGATCAACTCGAACCATCCGGCCAGGTGGGGCCGTTTGGCTCCCCGCTTGCGGTTGAAGAGGTACTTCTCCCAACGCTTGATCAGTTCCTGGCTGAGCTTGAGTTCCTTGGCAACCTTTTCGACCAGCTTCTTGTTCTTGCCGTTGGTGATACGACGGTTGTGCAACACCCAGCCGCCGACGACGTAGTCGGGGATGCGGTCGACCAGGTCGGGACGCAACAGGCGGGCCTGTTCGTCGAGGTAGCGGTCGATGACCAGTTGTTGGTCCTTGACCGCCTGGTCGGCCTTCTGTTTTTTCGAGACGATCTGCTGGGAGACGATCGGGCGTTCGCGGTACTGGGAGCTCGAGAAGATTCCGGCCAGGCCGTAGTAGTCTTCGACCGTAAACGGGTCGTACTTGTGATCGTGACACCGGGCACACGAGACGGTCACTCCCAGCAGCCCCCGGGTGAGCGTGTCGACCCGGTCGTCCCATTCGTCGGCCAGGGCCTTGGCCTTTTCTCCGTTGTCCTGGTAGTAGACCGGTCCCATCGCAAAGAAGCCCAGGGCGGCCAGACGGTCGTGCCGGTCGGAGGCGTCTCCAACCAGGTCGGCGGCCACCTGGTTGCGGATGAACTCGTCGTAGGGCATGTCGGCGTTGAGTGAGCGGACGACCCAGTCCCGGTAACGGTGTCCATGTGGGTACCGTCGGGCCTTGAAGGTGTGAGCCTGGTCTTCGGCGTAGCGGGCCACGTCCAGCCAGTGGCGGGCCCAGCGTTCGCCGTAATGCCGGGACTGCAGCAGCCGGTCGACGACACGGGCGAACGCGGCTGGCTGGTCGTCGTTGATGAACGCTTCGACCTCTTTCGGAGTCGGCGGCAAACCGGTCAGTCCGAAGGTGACCCGTCGGATCAGCGTCGGCCGGTCGGCGGCCGGAGCGGTCTTCAGCCCGGCGGTCTCCAGGCGAGCCAGCACGAACCGATCGACCTCGTTCCGGACGTCCGACTCGTCGGAGAGTTTCGGGAGAGGGGGTTTCCTGGGCGGAGTGAACGACCAGAACTTCAACGCCTCGGGGTAGTTGATCTGCTTCCTCGGTCGTGCCTTGATCACCTCGGTTCGCGGGTCCGGTGCCCCTTGGCGGATCCAGGTCTCGAAGTCGGCGATCACCGACTTGGGCAGCTTGCCACTGGGTGGCATTTCGAGCCCGTCGTACTTCAGTGCCTGCAGTAACAGGCTCTCGGCCGGCTTGCCCGGCAGTACCGCCGGACCGGTTTCGCCACCCCGAGCGACCGCCTGGCGGTTGTCCAGTCGCAATCCACCCCGCAGGATCTTGGCCTTCGCCGAGTGGCAGCTGTAACACTGCTTGACCAGCACCGGCCGGATTTTCTTCTCGAAGAATTCGATCTGTGCTGGCGAGGGTTTTTTGTCGGCTGCGGTGAGCGTCGACGTGACCAGCAGGCAGGCGAACAGGCCAACGGGGAGAGGACGTGGCATGGCGTTTGGCGATCCCCGTGTTGGGGGAAACGACGAGGGGAAGGGTTGGGTAGCTAGATTGTAGCACCCCGGGCACGGGGTGAAAATTGGCGTGTTGTCGCGGTGGGAAAGCGGTGGATTCTCGTTGTTTCAGCGGATCCGCTTGAGTTGACGAGGAATGAATCCGACGGAGGTCTCCATCCATGTGCCGCAACTGCATCCTCCGCCACCCTCGGGCGAGAGCAGCATGCCCGAGGCGGGGATGGTGCTCAGCCAGCAATCGGGGCGCAGGCGATTCCAGGTGCTGCTCTTGCCGTCCTGCTGATCCCAGACGGTGACGGTGCCGGCGCGGAAGAACAGGGCCCCGGCCGAGCAGGCGTAGGTACCGCAACCGCCACCTGGCATCTGCGGGCCGGCGTTGGTGCCGTCCTTCAGCGAGAGGACGTGTGGCCTGAGATAGACCTTGTCGCCGACGATGGCCGGTCGCGACATGGCCTTGCCATGGTCGCCCTTGCCACCCGGCCAGCCGAAGCTACGGGTCCAGCCCGGTTCGCCGTTGGCGGCCTGGAAACTGTGGACGTTGTACTTGCCGTCGGCCGATCCGGCGATGATCAGTTTTTCTCCGGCGTTTGCCATCGAGAAGACCACCTTGCCGGGAGGCAGTTCCAGTGGCCGTTCCCAGAGCATCGAGCCGCTGTTGGCGTCCATGGCGACCAGGAACATCTTCTTCCACAACTCGGGACGACCGACCCGTCGCTCGGGGGCCCCGATGACGGTTTCGTGCCGGCATTCGACGAAGTAGATCCGATCGCCGGTGATGCTGAGTGTCGTATTCAGCACGACGCCGTTGCTGTAATGCCAGGTCACCTTGCCGGTTTTGCGATCGATTGAAAACAGCCCGTCACTGCAGACCTTGTGGGTCACTTCGCCGCTGCGGGCGTCGTACCAGCCGGCGCCCGCTCCGCCCCAGAAGTTGGTCCACGACGTCGCGCGGCGGACAGCGGTGCCGATGATTCTGTTTTCGGTGCGGGCGATGTACCCCCAGTCCCACGGGCCCGTGCGACCTTCGGGTTCGGGCACCGCCCACTGTTTGACGACCCGGCCGGTGCCGGCATCGATCTGCCACAGCCGATCCCGGATGGCCGCATAGACGAAGTCGCGGTCGGCACACCAGTTGCCGCAGTCCCGCGGCATGTTGAATCGTTCCAGGTCGGGGATCTCCAGCGACCACAGGATCGAGCCGTTGAAGGCGTCGACGGCGACCAGTCGGTGCAGTCCCTGCAGGAACAATCGTCCGGCCGTTGAGAGGGGAGAGGGCTTGCGGCCATTGCGGTCGGGCTGGTACCGCGGGCCGGGACGGCCGACCCACTGGACGGCCAGGTCACTGGATTTCGAGACGCCGGCCAGTTGTTCACCGGCGAACGCCGTGTTGTCGGCGCGGCCGTAGAGATGGGACCAGTCACCGGAACCAGCCAGTGGCCCGCGCGTCCATGTGGCCCAGCGTCCGGAAGGTTTCGTGTCCCCGTCTTCGAGTTGGGCCGACGCGGCCTGCTCTCCGAGCCACTCGACCAGTTGTTTGCGTGTCAGCGTCGACTGAGCTCCGGCCGGTTGTCCCAGGCAGGCCACGCCGCCGTCGGGTCTCAACTGGGTGGTGATCTCCTTGGCCGACGTCGGCAGGCGGCCGGTCGTGATCAGTGACTCGGAGACAATCAGGTTGGCCCACTGTCCGGGCAGGCCCAGCCGATCGAGTGAGTCGACGTGACGGATTGTCAGTCGACGTCCGTAGTGACCGTTCTTGACCAGGCGTTTTCGTATCGACTCGACCTTCTCACGGTCCGAATCGACACCGATCACTCTCAGGCGACTGGCCGCGACCAGCGCCTCGGCCAACCGGCCGTCAGTGAGTCCCACTACCAGGCACAGTCCACGATCGATCCCGGACCTGGTGAGAATGGTACGGGCCGTTTTTCCGGTGACCGCGTCGCTTACCGGCCAGGGGGCCGGGGCATAATTGAAGTACGAATCGAGTTCGTGGTCGGCCGACCGACGTGCCGTCTTCCCCGGTCCGTCGATCAGCGTGACCGAGTGGATCCGCCGATGGGCCAGGCCGGTGAGCTTGAGTTCGTGGGTGGTCACCGGGCGTTTGCCGGTGACGGTGCGGGTTGTCCGGCCCGACAGGATCTCGATGCGACTGACGACAGCCTTGCGGGTGGTCCACCGGGCGATCGCCTCACCGGGGCGCGTGAATTCGAACCACGGTCCGGCCAGGGGTTTCCAGGCCTCGGTGGCCGGGGCCGCCGACGGGAACCGGTCGGCCAGGACCTGGTGTTCGGCGGCGATTTCGGCCGGGCTCAGGGCCCTGCGGTAGACCCGGACTTCGTGGAGTCTGCCCTTGAGCGGGAAGTTCTCGTCCTTGTCGTGGTAGGCCCCGATCTCGAAGAACGCCTGTGGAGGATACTTGATCGGGCCCGACTGTTCGGTCGAGCGGGCGACCGGTTTGCCGTTGATGAACAGCGTCATGGTCGTCCCGTCGTAGGTGCCGGCCACGTGGTACCACAACCGTGGCTGGTAGTCGGCCGGAGCCTTGAGATAGGTCAGCCGGTCGGGACCTCCGGTGCCGGCGACGGCCAGGCTGAAGCGGCGATCGTTGAATCCCAGGATCCAACCTCTCTCGTAGGTCCCGTTGTCCTGGATGGCTCCCACGAATCCGCCCCACGCCTGTGCCTGGTCGACCCGGACCCAGGCGGTGGCGGTCATGGCCTGGGCGGGGACACCGGCCGTCTTGTGGTCTTCTGCGATCATTGCCCTGCCACCCCCGTCCAGTTCGAGGGCTTCGTGGACTCCGTCCTGGACGATCCGGAAGCGGCCCTTGAGCGTTGCGGTTGAACGGGCGGCGAGGTTGTTGACGCGGCGACCGTTGATGTGCGGCCGCTGGAAAACCCAGCGACCGACCATCGCCGGATCGCGGACCGTCGGGATCTTTGCCAGCGGCACGGCAGGAGGCGTCTGGCCGGCTGGTGGCGTGGTCGCGGGCTTGGCAGGACGCGTTGACCGGCCGGTGCCGAACGCGGCCACCACACCGGTGTCGGTGCTGACCAGCAGTGTGCCGTCGGCCACGGCCAGTCCGAACACGCGACCGTCGACCGCGGCGGACCACAATGGCTTGCCGTCGGCAGCCGAGAAGGCGCCGACACGATCTGTTCCGCCGGCAAACAGCACGTCACCGGCGGCGATCAGTGCGAGGTTGAGGTCGCAGGGGGCGGTCCAGAGCGACTTGCGGGTGGGGAGATCCGAGGC
>DLVV01000213.1:13026-15950 GCA_003445035.1 Planctomycetaceae bacterium
ACCAGTTCACTGTCGGTGAGCATGAACGACCGTCGGCCGGCGACGACCAACGCATTGCCACGGCCGTAGCCGGCGACCATCTCGAGCGTTTTGCCGGTTCCCGTCGAGGCCGCGGCACCGGTCTTGGTGCTCTTGAACGCGCCCTTTCGGGTGTCGGCGGCCGGGCCGTGGAAGATCCGGGAGTCCAGCGCCACCACAACCACCGAACCTCCGCCGCTTTTCTTCAGCGGACCCAGGTCCTTGCCGTCGGTGCGGCGAAAGACCTGGGGAGCGACCCGGCCCTGTGGGAAGATCAACAGCTTGGAAGAAGCGGCCGGGGGGGCTTCGAGTGTGTGTCCGGCCAGTTCGTGGACGAAGCGGCCGGGGCCGCCGAGGCGACCGGTCCGGGCATCGACTCCACACAACCAGGCCTTGTTCCAGGGCAGCAGGGCACAGCCGAAGTACGCGGTGCCGCCGTCGACCATCACTCCGGTGCGGCAGGGAGCCTGTGGGATCAGTCGACCGTTGTTGAGCAGCAGGTCACCGGCTCGCTTGTTGACCGTGGCCGGCGAAAACTTCCACGCCAGCCGTCCGGTGGAGGCCTCCAGGCAGTAGGCGTGTCCGTCGTCGGATCCGAAGTAGACCCGTCCGTCGGCGATGGTCGGAGCCAGCCGGACGGGGCCGTCGGTGGTGAAGCTCCACAGCAGCTTTCCGCTTTTCAGTTCGAGGCAGCGGACGGTGTCGTCGGTGGAGGAACCGAAGTAGACGCGGCCGGCTGCGGCGGTGACGTGGAAGACCGGGTCGTAGTTCCGCATCGACGGCAGGTTGCGGTGACCGGCGTAGGCGTCCCAGCGGGCCGGACCGGACCAGGCCGGCAGGGGAGGCTCGGGACTTCGCCAGTCCCAGGCCGGGGCCAGTCGTCGCGTATCGATTTTTTCGGGGGTGGCACCGCTACGGCGGTTGTCGTGGAGATGAGTCGGCCAGTCGGCCGCAAACAGGGGGACCGTTGTCGAAAGGGCCCACACCAACGCAACCAAACAGCGTGCTATCATCGTTGACTCACCCCCGGGATGTTCATGACGCCGCCGATCTCCATCGGCGGTGATCAGCCGACCAGTTCGCGAATCGGCGCGGCGTGGCTCGGCAAGATCGGCATCGGCCGTTCGCCCTGGTCGCGGACCAGGTCGTGGGAGTCGATGCCGAGGTTGTGGTAAAGCGTTGAGAGGATATCACGGTAGTGCACCGGACGAGTCGCCGCGTAACCACCGGTTTTCTCGGTGGTGCCGATCATCTGGCCCATGTTCATGCCGCCACCGGACAGCAGGGCGTAGTTGACCGGGGCCCAGTGGTCACGTCCGGCGTTCTTGTTGATTTTTGGTGTGCGGCCGAACTCGTCCCACACGCAGACGGTCACGTCCTGGTCGAGTCCCCGCTTGTGGATGTCTTCGATCAGGGCCGAGATGCCGGTATCCCACAGCGGGAGATGGCTCTTCATGTGGCCGAAGTTGTTGCCGTGGGTGTCCCAGAAGCCGTAGGCGACGGTGACGACCCGCACACCGGCCTCGACCAGTCGCCGCGCGATCAGCAACTGGTCGTTCCACATCGGAGCCCCGTCACCGAGGTGCTTGGACGAGCCCTTGCCGTACCGCTCGCGGACGGCCGGGTCTTCCTTGGTCACGTCGAGGGCGTCGACCAGTTGGGAGGAGGTAAGAACGTCGAAGGCCTTCGCGTAATTCTCGTCGACCTCGTTGACACTCTTGGTGACGCTGGTGTTGACGGTGCGGCGGAGCTGATCGAACTGGCGGAGCAGGGCCTGCCGGCTGCCGAAGCGGGGCCGGTCGATGTAGCGAAGCTTCATGCTGGCCAGGTCTTCCCCGTCGGCACGAATCTGGTTGAAGCCGGGCCCCAGGTACCCGGCGTCGCCGCTGTTGTAGGGGCGATGCTTCATCGTGGGGAACAGGTCGATGAAAGCCGGCGAGACAGGATTGGTCTGCCCCTCGAGTCGTGACACGACCGAACCGAAATTGGGGCGGCCTTCCCGCTTGGCCTGGTTCATCGGGTAGCCGGTCAGGTTCTGCCAGCTGGTGTGCTCGTCGCGTTGGCCGACGACGCTGCGGATCACCGTGCACTTGTCCATGACCTGTGCCATCTTCGGCAACAGCTCACAGATCTGAGTGCCGGGCACGTTGGTCGGAATCGGCTTGAACTCGCCGCGGATCTCCTTGGGCGCCTGCATCTTCAGGTCGAAGGTGTCCTGGTGAGACTGGCCTCCGGACATGTAGACGACGATGACCGACTTCTGGATCTTACCCGGGGTCGCGGCTTCCTTGGCCAGCAGCTGAGGCAGCGTGACGGGCAGCCCGGCGGCCCCGACCGAGAGGCTGCCGATCTTCAGGAACGAACGGCGGGAAACGCCGTCGCAGTAACTGTGCTTGTCGCCGAGCAGTGTCAGCATCTAAGAACTCCGGAAGCTGTGCGTCGCGGAGGGGCACTCGAGGGTCCATCCCGGCTGGCGCCGACCGCAACGAATCTGTTCATCCTCTGTTAGTCTAATCGGTTTCCCGGTCGGTTCTCAACAGACGAATGGAACCCGGGATCAACCGGCCAGCATGGCTCCGGGGTTCTCGATCGCGCGGACGAGTTCGGCGAGGAACTTGGCGGCGGGAGCCCCGTCGAGGACACGGTGGTCGAAGGTCAATGACAGCGAGATTTCTGTGCCCGGGACGATTTCCTCACCGCGGACCACCGGCACCTCGCGAATGCGGCCGATCCCGAGGATTGCTGCCTGGGGCAGGTTGAGGATCGGAGTGAAGGCGTCGATGCCATGGGCACCAAGATTGGTGATCGTGAAGACCCCGCCGGACATCTCGGCGGCGGTCAGTTGACGCGTCCGGGCGCGGTCGGCGAGGTCGGCGACGTCCTGGTGCAGCGATTTCAGCGTGGCC
>DLVV01000289.1:0-2469 GCA_003445035.1 Planctomycetaceae bacterium
GAAGCTGAAGAGCCCGAAGCTGAAGAGCCTGAAGCTGAAGAGCCTGAAGCTGAGGACGACGAGGACGACGAATCGCGGATGCAGTGGTTTGTCTTGAAGGTCACAACGAATCGTGAGAAGTCGATTCGTCTGTCACTTCTGAGGCGGATTGCTCGTGAAGGTCTGGATGAGTTCTTCACCGAGGTGATTATTCCGACCGAGAACGTCGTAGAGACGAAAGCCGGCAAGAAACGGGTCTCAGAGCAAAAGCTGTTTCCCGGTTACCTCTTCGTACAAATGGTGCTCAACGACGAGACCTGGTATCTGGTCCGCGGCACTAGTGGAATCGGTGACTTCACCGGGGCGGGTGGCAAGCCGGTGGCGATGTCCGACGAGGAGGTCTCGCGGATGTTGGGCAAAGAGGAGGAGAAGGAAGCTGAACCGGCGAAAATCAAGATCGACTTTTCGGCCGGAGATGTGGTCAAGATCAAGGATGGCCCCTTCGAGAGTTTCGAAGGCGAGATCGACGAGATCGACGAAGCGAGCGGCAAGATTTCGGTCCTGATCGAGATTTTTGGTCGGCACACGCCGGCGGAACTGGAATATTGGCAGGTAGAGAAGGTCTGAGGGTCAGATGGCCAAACAGGAAATTGCAAAGATCAAAGTCCAGGTGCCCGGTGGTCAAGCCACTCCGGCTCCCCCGGTCGGAACGGCCTTGGGGCCGCACGGTGTGAACATCGGCCAGTTCGTTCAGCAGTTCAACGATCGCACCAAGGACATGGCGGGAACGACAATCCCGGTCGTGATCACGGTGTACAGTGATCGGACATTCGAGTTCATTACCAAGAGTCCTCCAGCGGCCGTGCTGCTCAAGCAGGCCGCTCAGATTGCCAAGGGTTCGGGAAATCCGAAGTTGGAGAAAGTCGGGTCGGTGACCACCGAGCAACTCAAGGAGATTGCACGGGTCAAGTACGAAGACCTGAACGCACCCAACATCGACCAGGCGGCGCTGATCATCGCCGGAACGGCACGAAACATGGGGATCGAGGTGGTTGACTGACGGCTCACGGGGGCTTACAAGAGAGGGTTTTCCGGCGCGCGGGTTGGGGGGATGAGGAGCGATGAAAAAGCAATCGCGGCGGATGGCGTTCCTTAGGGAGCGAGTCGCTGAAGTCGGTTCGGTCGACTTGGCCACGGCGGTCCACGAGTTGAAGGCGATGGAAGCGTCTTTGCCCGAGGGAGTTCGCAAGTGCGCCTTTGATCAGACCGTTGAGTTGGTCTTCCGCCTGGGGGTCGACCCCCGGCAGGCTGAGCAGATCGTTCGTGGTTCGCTTGTTTTGCCCCACGGAATCGGAAAGACCCAGAGAGTGGTTGTCTTTGCCCAGGGGGACCAGGCGAGCGAAGCGGAGGAGGCCGGGGCCGACGAGGTTGGAGCCAAGGATTTGGCCGAGAAGGTTACGGGCGGCTGGATGGACTTCGATGTGGCCATTGCCACGCCCGACATGATGGGTTTGGTGGGTCCGCTCGGCCGGGTGCTTGGTCCTCGCGGCTTGATGCCCTCCCCAAAGGCCGGAACGGTGACCACTGAGGTCGCTGCCACGGTCAAGGAGTACAAGGCGGGGAAGATTGAATTCCGCGTCGACAAGTTTGGCAACGTCCATGCGGTCGTGGGCAAGCTGAGTTTCGATGAGACGCAACTGGTCGAGAACGCCGGGGCGTTGGTGCGGATGATCGAGGGGCTGAGGCCTTCCTCGGCCAAGGGCACTTACGTCAGGTCACTCACGCTTTCGGCAACTATGACGCCGGGGATCGCGGTCGCGGCCTAGAGACCCTTGCAACACAATACCGCCTTGGGTCCAGCGAGTGGTCCCGGGCAACAAGAAGTCAGAACCGATGAGTAAGCGGATCAAGGAAATGCTGGTGACCGATCTGCAACAGCGGATCGGTGACGCGACCGAGATCCTGGTCGTCGACAGCTCGCGGCTTGACGCGATCAGCGACAACCGGTTCCGTTTGGCGCTGCGGGAGAAGGACATCAGTGTCCTGACCGTCAAAAACTCGATGGCGCTGCGTGCTCTGCACTCCCGGGAAATCACCGAGCTGGACCCGATTCTCGAGGGGCCCTCGAGCCTGGTCTACGGTGGCGAAGACATTGTCTCGCTGAGCAAGGAGATCGCTGGCTGGGTCTCGGAACTTGGGCCCGATCTGATCGCCATCAAGGGTGGGCTGCTCGAAGGCACCACGCTCTCGAAGGGTGATGTCGAGGAACTCTCCAAGAGTCCCAGCCGTGAAGAATTGATCGGCCAGATTGCCGGCCTGCTGCTCGCCCCTGGTGCCAACCTGGCTGCGGCACTGCTTGGGCCCGGTGGCAAGTTGGCCGGTCAGATTGAGGCCATCGCCGACGACGAGGGCGAGGCTGACGACACAACCGCTGCTGACGATTCGGCCGAAGAGGCCGACGGTGGCGAGGAAGCTTCGGCTGAGGAAGCT
>DLVV01000289.1:2781-8798 GCA_003445035.1 Planctomycetaceae bacterium
CTGAGGAAGCTTCGGCTGAGGAAGTCGAGTCCGGCGATGACGCCGAGGCCAAAACAGAGACGGAATCCGAGGAATCAGACGCCTGACCGGTGGCGGTCAGGCGAAAACCGGGTACAGTACCATCTAAACGCGAGAGCGTATCGAGAGGACAAGAAGCGATGGCGACCGACGAAGCAACCGTGACCGAGACTGAATTCGACGATGGCACCAAGACGCTTGGTGACCAATTGGTCGGCCTGACCCTGTTGGAGGCCAAGTCGCTAGCCGACTACCTCAAGGAAGTCCACGGAATTGAACCCGCCAGTGGTGGTGTGGTCATGGCCATGGGTCCTGGAGGCGGTGACGGTGGTGACGTGGTCGAGGAGCAGACCGAGTTCGATGTCATGCTGACTGGCTTCGGCGACAGCAAAATCCCGGTGATCAAGGCTGTTCGCGCTGCGACCAGTCTGGGGTTGAAGGAGGCCAAGGAACTGGTCGAGAGCGCCCCGGCGGCACTCAAGGAAGGAGTCTCTGAGGAAGAGGCTAACCAGCTCAAGGAGGAAATCGAGGCGGCCGGTGGGGCGTGCGAGATCAAGTGACTCGCGTCGTCACTCGGGACCCCTGGCTCCGGATCTCCCGGTGCCAGGTGTCCTTATCGTAGCTGCGCCGCCTTCCGTGCGGCCGGTCACGAGTTCCCCGCGGCCAAGCATTTTTTTCGTCGAACCCCGTTGCTGATTCCGACTGCCCCGCTGCCAGCACTGACTCCGATGCCACCCGTGTTCATCGGAACCCACCCGCGGATCGTAGCCGAGACATGGAGCCTGCGGACCCGTTGTGTTTCCCGTTGCCGGCCCCCGAAAATTCGCACAACCCAAAACCAGCCCTGGCACCTCGAGTGTCACGGGGGTGGTGGGGGACCGCTTTGGATCCGTCCCAACGACCCTCGAGTGCGGAAGCCGATTACTCTTCTCGAGTCCCTACTGGCGTGCGTGCCCGATCCAGAGCTTCGCGGCGTTTTCCTTCCGTATTTCTGACCGGTTCCCAAACGATCGCCTCGCCGGACCCCCGTGGTCCGGCTCGTGCGTGACCCGAGCCCAAAGGGCCGGAGAGAACAGGAAAAAGAGAGCCTGACATGCCGATTCCCTCGATCCGGACTCTGCAGACCAACGACACCAAGAACTTCGGCAGCAAGGGCCGTGATGATGGTGACCTGCTGCAGGATCTCACCGAGATCCAGACCAAGTCCTATCACCGCTTCCTGCAGGAGGAGGTCGAGTCGGACAAGCGGAAGCCTCTTGGGCTGGAAGGGATCCTGCGCGAGGTGTTTCCGATCGAGAGTTACGACGGCCAGTACCGTCTGGATTACTGCGGTTACGAGTTGTTGGAGTCGCGTTTCGACACCACAGCCTGCCGTCAATTGCGGCTGACATACGGTAAGCCTTTCCGCGTCAAGATGCGGCTCAACAAGGAGCAGCCGATCGAGGAGGAGGTCTACCTCGGTGACATGCCGATCATGCTCGGCGGTGGCGAGTTTGTCATCAATGGCGCCGAACGCGTCGTGGTCAGCCAGTTGCACCGTTCACCCGGGGTGGACTTTGTCGAGACCACCGAGCCGGGCGAACGGCCCAGTTTTTCTTGTCGCGTGATTCCCGAACGAGGCAGTTGGATCGAACTGGTCGTCAACAAGAAGGAGATGCTGGATGTCCGCATCGATCAGAGCGGCAAGTTCTCGGCCCTGACCCTGTTGCGGGCGATGGGGCCCGAGTACGGCACCGACACCTCCCTGCTGAAGCTGTTCTACTCGACCGAGTTGATCAAGGCCCCCAGGCCGAAGGATGTCGAACAGATTGCCGAGTCGTTTGCTGCCGGTGATATCGTCTATCCGGCCAGCCACAAGAGAAGCGGGGAGATCATTGTCGATTCGCGGAACACGATCGGGGATGACCCCGAAATCGTGTTGATCGGGGAGGATCGTGCCAAGGAGATCGTTGCGGCGAAGGTCAAGGACATCGAGATCATTCCCGGGGACTCCGTCCGCGAACGCCTGATCCTCAACACGCTTTACAATGACGAGACCCACAGCCACCAGGAGGCCCTGCTGAGAATCTACCAGCGGTTGCGCCCGGGCAACCCGCCCCAGTTGGAGAAGGCCCAGGACCTGTTCCGCGAGAAGTTCTTTGACGTCAACCGGTACCGGCTCGGCAAGGTCGGCCGTTTTCGCATCAACCGCAAGTTCAAGCCGGACAACCAGAAGACCGTCGAGCACAACAGGTTTCTCGAAGAGAACTTCGAACAGGAGGGCATTCCGGAAACCGCGATGACGCTGTGTCCCGAAGACTTCGTCAACGCGATTCGTTACCTGATGCTCTTGAAGACCGGCGGCAACGACCTGGTCCAGACCGATGACATCGACAATCTCGGCAACCGGCGGTTGCGGACAATCGATGAGTTGGCGGCCGAGGAGATTCGCAAGGGGTTCCTGAAACTGCGTCGTACGGTGCAGGAGCGAATGAGCCTGAAGGATGTCGAGGAGATGACACCGCGGACGCTGGTCAATCCCAAGAGTGTCTCGGCGGCGATCGAGTACTTCTTCGGTCGCAGCGAACTGTCTCAGGTCGTCGACCAGACCAACCCACTCTCGATGTTGACCCACGAGCGTCGGCTCAGTGCTCTCGGGCCCGGCGGCCTCAACCGCAAACGGGCCGGGTTCGAAGTCCGGGACGTTCACATTTCTCACTACGGCCGGATCTGTCCGATCGAGACGCCGGAAGGCACCAACATCGGTTTGATCTCGTCGCTGTCGATCCACGCCGAGGTCGATGCGTATGGGTTCCTGACGACGCCTTACCGTCGGGTCCAGGACGGCAAGGTGACCGACGACGTCGTCCGACTGCGGGCCGATGAGGAGGCTCTGCGGTACGTGGTTCCGGCCGACACCAGCCTGGAGAACGGGCAGATCACCGAGGAGCGGGTCCTGGCTCGCTACAACAACGACGTGGTGGTGGTTCCCAATGGTCAGGTTGAGTTCATGGACGTGGCTCCCAACCAGATGGTGGGTGTCTCGGCCGGCCTGATTCCGTTCCTGGAACACGATGATGCCAACCGGGCCCTGATGGGTTCGAACATGCAACGGCAGGCCGTGCCGTTGTTGATCACCGAACCCCCGATCGTCGGCACCGGGCTCGAGGCGGAAGTTGCCAAGCGGTCGGGAATGGTGGTGAAGGCACAGAAGTCCGGCCGTGTCAACTACGTCGATGCGACACGGGTCGAGGTTGACGGAGTGGTGCACGAACTCGAGAAGTTCCAGGGTCTCAACGAGCGAACCTGCAAGAACCAGAAGCCTCGTGTGGAGATCGGCCAGAAGGTCAAGGCGGGAGACCCGTTGTGTGATACCGCGGCGGTCAAGGACGGTGAGTTGGCCCTGGGCCGCAACGTGCTGGTCGCCTTCATGTCGTGGGAGGGGTACAACTTCGAGGACGCGATCGTCATCTCCGAGCGATTGGTTAAGGAGGACGTCTACACCTCGATCCACATTGACGAGTTTGACGTCGAGATTCGCGAGACGAAGCTCGGTCGTGAAGAGTTCACCCGGGACATTCCCAACGTCAGCGAGAAGGCCCTGAGGCATCTTGACGAGGAGGGGATCGTCGCGATCGGCACCCGGGTCAGCCCCGGCGACATCCTGGTCGGCAAGGTGTCACCGAAAGCCAAGACCGAGTTGACCCCGGAAGAGAAGTTGCTGCATGCGATCTTCGGACGGGCCGGCGAGGACGTGAAGAACGAGTCGCTCGACGTGCCCAGTGGGGTCGAGGGAATCGTGATCCACACCGAGCGGTTTTCTCGGAGAATGAGTCTTCCCGAAGACGAGCGAAAGAAGTTTGAAGCGGTCGTGCGGAAGGCCGAGAAGGCGAGCAACACGGAAGTGGCTACGGCGTTCCTGGCGTTCCTCGAGCAGTTCGAGCGTGTGCTGGGGCGACGGTTGACCGACGAGGACGGGGCCGAACTCCGCAAGAGCGAGGACGTCCGTGTGCTGGCCGAGTATGCCGATCGGTTCGATGACCACTTCACCGAACTCGACATCCGCAGCCCTCAGAAACGCAAGGATCTTGAGCAGCTCAAGCGGGAAACCTCGGGAGCTTTCAAGGAGCAGATCCAGATCCGAGACCGCGAACTCAACAGTCTCAAGCGAGGCGACGAACTTCCCAGCGGCGTGTTGCAGATGGTCAAGGTCTACGTCGCCAGCAAACGACAGATCTCCGTCGGCGACAAGATGGCCGGTCGTCACGGCAACAAGGGCGTCATCTCGAAGGTGCTCCCCGACGAGGACATGCCCTATCTCGAAGACGGCACCCCGATCGACATCATCCTCAACCCGCTGGGAGTTCCCAGTCGGATGAACGTCGGCCAGATTCTGGAGACCCACCTCGGCTGGGCCGCCAGCAAGCTCGGTTTCCGCGCCCTGTGCCCGGTCTTCGATGGGGCTCCCGAGGAGGAGATTCGCAAAAAGTTGGTCGAGGCGGGATTGCCCGAGGATGGCAAGAGCGAGTTGTTTGACGGCCGCACCGGTGAAGCCTTCGAGCAGAAGGTGACCGTTGGCCAGATCTACATGCTCAAGCTCCACCACCTCGTCGATGACAAGGTTCACGCGCGGGCCACGGGCCCGTACTCGCTGATCACCCAGCAGCCGCTGGGTGGGAAGGCCCGATTCGGCGGACAGCGATTCGGCGAGATGGAAGTGTGGGCGCTGGAGGCATACGGCGCCGCCTACATCCTGCAGGAACTGTTGACCGTCAAGAGCGACGACGTGGAAGGCCGGACAAAGATCTACGAGTCGATGGTCAAGGGAGAAAACACTCTCGAAGCCGGCACACCGGCCAGCTTTGATGTGCTCAACAACGAGATCCGCGGGCTGGGACTCAATCTCCAGCTCGAAAAAACCACCCTCTGAACCGGAAGGATCCCCGAGAGGGACTGCGGTCAGACGACTGCAGGTAAGACACAGGCATCCAAACGGCAACATAGCCAGGAGCAAGTCACGTGAGCGTTGGTGAAGCGACGGCCTACGACCGGATCAACGACTATGGCTCCGTCAAGATCGGGCTGGCCAGCCCGACCGACATCCGCAGTTGGTCTTTCGGAGAGGTCAAGAAGCCCGAAACGATCAACTACCGCACCTACCGTCCCGAACGGGACGGGTTGTTTTGCGAACGGATTTTCGGGCCGGAGAAGGACTGGGAATGCGCCTGCGGCAAGTACCGCGGGATGAAGTACAAGGGGATGGTCTGTGATCGCTGTGGAGTGAAAGTCACCCACAGCCGAGTCCGTCGCAAGCGGATGGGCCACATCGAATTGGCCGCTCCGGTCGTGCACATCTGGTTCTTCAAGAGCATGCCCAGCCGCCTGGGCGCGTTGTTGGACATGAAGACCACCAGTCTCGAGAAGGTGATCTACTTCCAGGACTATGTCGTTGTCGATCCCGGTGACACCCCTCTGCGCCGCTGCCAGATCCTGACCGAGGAGGAAGCCAGGCACGCTCGGGCGAAGTACGGCGAGGAGTACTTCACGCTGGGAATGGGGGCCGAGGCGGTCAAGGAACTGCTGCTGGGACTCAACCTGGCCGAGCTTTCGACTCAGTTGAGAACCGAGTTGCAGGAAACCGGCAGCCAGCAGAAGAAGAAGGACCTGATCAAGCGGCTGAAGATCATCGAGTCGCTGCGGGACAGCGAGAATCGTCCGGACTGGATGGTGCTCGATGTGGTTCCGGTGATTCCTCCGGATCTTCGCCCGCTGGTCCTGCTCGATTCGGGCAATTTCGCCACCAGCGATCTCAACGATCTCTACCGTCGGATCATCAATCGGAACAACCGGCTCAAGAAGCTGGTGGATCTGAACGCACCGGAGGTCATCGTCCGCAACGAGAAGCGGATGTTGCAGCAGTCGGTCGACGCGCTCTTTGACAACAACCGCTGCAAGCGACCGGTGCTGGGGTCGTCGAACCGGCCGTTGAAGAGCCTGACCGACATGATCAAGGGCAAGCA
>DLVV01000289.1:9091-10664 GCA_003445035.1 Planctomycetaceae bacterium
TGGCCGACATGATCAAGGGCAAGCAGGGACGGTTCCGTGAGAACCTGCTCGGCAAGCGCGTCGACTATTCAGCCCGTTCGGTGATTGTCGTCGGTCCCGAACTGGAACTCCACCAGTGTGGCCTGCCCAAGAAGATCGCCCTGGAGTTGTTCCAGCCCTTCGTGATTCGTCGCCTCAAAGAACTCGGTCATGCCGACACGATCAAGAGTGCCAAGCGGATGCTCGAGCGGAAGGACGACGACGTCTGGGACATTCTCGACGAGGTGATCACTAACCACCCGGTGTTGCTCAACCGCGCGCCGACGCTGCACCGGATGGGAATCCAGGCTTTCGAGCCGACCCTGGTTGAAGGGAATGCGATCCGGATTCACCCGCTGGTCTGCAAGGGGTTCAACGCGGACTTCGACGGTGACCAGATGGCGGTGCACCTGCCGTTGTCGATCGAGGCCCAGGTCGAAGCCACAACGTTGATGCTCTCGACCAACAACATTTTCTCCCCGGCCAACGGCGCACCGATCATCAGCGCCAGCCAGGACATCGTGATGGGCTGCTACTACCTGACTCTGCCCAAGAACGATCGTCCCGGCGAGGACATGAAGTTCGCCTCGACGGCGGAGGTCTTCATGGCGCTGGAACTGGGGCGCGTCACCAGGCACACCCGCATCAAGCTCCGCCTCTCCGCCGACAAGGAAATCCGGCCGCTGCCACCAGAGGACTACCGTCCCGGCGGGCTCCTGGACACCACCGTCGGACGGGTGGTCTTCAACGACATTCTCGATCCTCACATGGCCTACTACAACCTGACGATGAAGGGCAAGGACCTGGCCAACGTCATCTCCGACTGTTACCACCACGACAAACTCGGTCGTAGCGACACGATCAGCCTGCTGGATCGGATGAAGTCGCTGGGGTTCCAGGAGGCCACCCACAGCGGACTCTCGTTCGCCACCTCCGACCTGCGGACACCCGACAACAAGGACGACGTGATCGAGTTGGCCGAAAAGGAGGTCGAAAAACAGCAGAAGCTCTACGGCCGCGGCATCATCACCGATCAGGAACGCTACAACGCGGTGCTCGACCAGTGGACCCACGCTCGCGAGCGGATCACCAAGGATATGATGCGTGAGTTCGAGCACGACGATCGTCCCGAGGAAGATGGTTACGTCAACCCGATCTTCCTGATGGCCAACTCCGGTGCCCGGGGTGGTGTCGAGCAGATCCGCCAACTGGCCGGGATGCGTGGCCTGATGGCCAAGCCGTCAGGTGAGATCATCGAGACGCCGATCAAGGCAAACTTCCGCGAAGGGCTCTCGGTGCTGGAGTATTTCAGTTCCACACACGGGGCCCGCAAGGGACTGGCCGACACGGCGTTGAAGACCGCTGACAGTGGCTACCTGACCCGCAAACTGGCCGACATCTGCCAGAACGTGGTGGTCACCGAGCCCGACTGCGGGACGACCGAGGGGATCACCAAGGGCGTGGTTTACCGGGGAGAAAAGGTCGAGGTCGGACTGGCAGACGCGATCCGTGGACGTGTCAGCCGGACCAACATCGTCAACCCGATCACCGACGA
>DLVV01000289.1:11054-16646 GCA_003445035.1 Planctomycetaceae bacterium
GTCGAGAAGATCAAGGTCCGCAGCCCGCTGACGTGCCGAACGAAACTTGGTATGTGCCAGCTCTGCTACGGTATGGATCTCTCCAACGGCAACATCGTTGAAGAGGGACTCGCCGTGGGCATCATCGCCGCACAGTCGATCGGCGAACCGGGCACGCAACTGACGATGCGGACCTTCCACATCGGTGGCACCGCCTCGCGTGATGTCGAGGAGAGTGAAGTCCGGACGCGGCACCCGGGTCGGATTCGGTTCGAACGTGTTCGCAGTGTGGGGCCGGATGGCGAAAAAATCGCACTGGGCCGCAACGGGGAAATCGTGATCCTGGAACTCGTTGGTCGCGAAGGCCGTGAGCGTGAGCTCGAGCGATACCGCGTGCCCAACGGTGCGAGGTTGATGGTCCAGGAATGGGATTCGTCCGATCCCGAATGCGAGATTCCCGAAGGCGCCGAGGGTGATGGACTGAAGGGAATCAAGGGAGTGTGCCGGGAAGGCCAGCCGCTGTGCCAGTGGGATCCCCACTCGGTTCCCATCATCGCGGAGGTCGGTGGCAAGGTGAAACTCGAGAACTGCAAGGAAGGCAAGACGATCAACGTCGAAATCGACCCCAGTGGTAACATTCGCCGGACAGTGATGGAGTACAAAGGCGAGAAGCACCCCCAGATCAGCCTGGTCGACAACTCCGGTGAGACGCAGGCGTTTTATTACCTGCCGGAGAAGGCAAGTATCGAGGTCGATGAGGGGCAGAAGGTCGCAGCGGGTGACCTGTTGGCCAAGACGCCTCGCGAAGCCGGCGGAACGCAGGACATCACCGGTGGTCTGCCGCGGGTCACCGAGTTGTTCGAAGCTCGCAGGCCGAAGGATCCGGCGGTGATTGCTGAGATCGACGGAGAGATCGAGCTGGCCGAGGAGACCCGGCGGAACCAGCGGGTGATCAATGTCCATCCGCCCGACGAGGCCGGGGAACCCAGGGCGCACTTGATCCCGCACGGCAAGCAGCTGCTGGTCCATGCCAAGGACCTGGTTCGCCACGGCGATGCCCTGGTCCGGGGGCCGTTGGTTCCCCATGACATCCTGCGGGTTTCGGGTGTCGAGTCTGTTCAGCAGTATCTGATGCACGAGATCCAGAACGTCTACCGCTCGCAGCGGGTCGACATCGATGACAAGCACATCGAGATCGTCATCGGCCAGATGCTCCGGAAGGTGCGTGTCGAGGACGCCGGTGACACGCACCTGCTCGAGGGTGTTGTCATCGACAAGATCGAGTTCCAGGAGACCAACGAGCAGGTGCGGGACTGTGTCAAGGTGGCCGAACCCGGCGACACCGATTTCAAGTCCGACGACATCGTGCCCAAGGAGGTCTTCGACGAGGTGAACGCCGAGATTGAGGCGTCTGGTGAGACTCCGGCCACAAAGTCGAAGCCGCAGGAAGCCACGATGACGATCCAGTTGTTGGGGATCACCAAGGCGGCCGTCCAGAGCGAGAGTTTCGTGTCGGCAGCCAGTTTCCAGGAAACCACCAAGGTGCTCACCGAGGCGGCCTTGGCCGGCAAGAACGATCTCCTGGTCGGGCTCAAGGAGAACGTCATCCTTGGCCATCTTGTCCCCGCCGGTACCGGATTCCACATGCACCAGGACTCGGAAGTCCGTATCCGGCCCGAAGCCCTGCTGGAACTGGAAGCGGAGAAGGAGCGGCTGCGATTGGCCCGGATGAAAATGTACAACGGCGAGGAGGAGGCGGCCGCGGCCGCGGCCAGTACTCCACCAACCCCAGCGGCCGAAGAGCCCGCCCAGGAGGCTCCGGGAAAGTGACCCACGATCGAGGGGTGGGACCCTCCGGCTCTTCGAATCCCATCGCTTGACGGCGCCCCGGGGGCGCAATAGAGTGGGCGATTCACGACTGTTGCCCCGTTATTTTCAGGCGGACCCTGTGCCGACGATTAACCAACTGGTACGCAAACCGCGGCGGCGGAGGCGTTCCAAGAGCAACACGCCATTGCTGGAAGGCTGCCCGCAGAAGCGGGGGGTTTGCCTTCAGGTGAAGACGGTGACTCCCAAGAAGCCCAACTCGGCTTTGCGGAAGGTCGCCCGTGTCCGACTCTCTAACGGCAAGGAAGTCACCGCTTACATTCCCGGTGAAGGCCACAACCTGCAGGAGCACTCGATTGTGCTCGTTCGCGGTGGCCGGGTGCGTGACTTGCCCGGTGTCCGATACAAGATCATTCGTGGGGTGCTTGATACGCTTGGCGTCGAAGATCGTCGCCAGGCTCGCAGCCGCTACGGAGCCAAGAAACCCCAGTAACACCTGGGTGTGCTGACCGTTGCCACCCTGGTCCTCCCAATCCGATTCGCCCGGTTCTTCCCGATGCCCAAGCGTTTTACTGCCAGTGCCGCTCAGTTGAAGCCCGATCCTCGGTTCGATTCCGTGCTGGCCTCGAAGTTCGTCAACTGCCTGATGCACGACGGCAAAAAGAGCATCGCGCAGCGGGTCTTCTACAACGCGCTGGATGTGATCGGCGAACGGGTCTCGGGAGAGGAGCCCATCGAGGTCTTCACGCAGGCTATCGAGAACATCAAGCCGATGATTGAAGTGCGGTCCAAGCGGGTGGGCGGAGCGACCTACCAGGTGCCGACACCGGTCAATCAGAAGCGACGTCAGACCTTGGCGATCCGATGGATTCTGGCGGCCATCCGGGATAAGAAGGGACGGCCGATCCATCTGCGACTGGCCGAAGAGTTGATTTCGGCCTTCAACAGGGAAGGCGCCGCGATGACCACCCGGGACAACGTTCACCGGATGGCCGACGCGAACAAGGCCTTCGCGCATTTTGCCTGGTAAATCGGCTGCTGGTGGCGATGCGACCGCGATCGGGCGAGTCCGCAACATCGGTATCGTTGCCCACATTGATGCGGGCAAGACGACCACGACCGAGCGAATTCTCTTTTACAGTGGGCAATCGCACCGGCTCGGCAGCGTCGACGACGGGACGACGATCACCGACTTCGATCCCGACGAAGCCCGCCGCGGCATCACGATCTATTCGGCCGCCATCACCTGCCAGTGGCAGGGCTCGACGATCAATATCATCGACACGCCGGGCCACGTGGACTTCACGGCCGAAGTCGAACGCAGCCTGAGGGTGCTCGATGGGGCGGTGATGATTTTCAGCTCCGTCGAAGGTGTTGAGGCTCAGAGTGAAACGGTCTGGCGGCAGGCCAATCGCTACGACGTGCCCCGGATCTGCTTCATCAACAAGCTCGACCGAATTGGAGCGAGCTTCGAGCGGACTTTCGACGAGATCGTTGACCGGTTGGGCGGCCAGCCACTGGCACTTCAAATTCCGCTGGGGGAGGGGCCCCTGGGAGATGCCCGGGACGGTTTCCGCGCGGTGATCGACCTGGTCAGCCGCCAGGTACTGAGATTCGATAGCCGCGAGGATGGGGCGGAGATCATCGTCGAGGAGGTGCCCGAGGAACTGGACGAAGAGGTCGAGGTCTGGCGACGGAGATTGCTCGAGGCCGTCGTGCTGCTTGATGACGATGTGCTGGAGACCTACGTCGAGACTGACGATGTGCCGGCCGAGGACATTCACAAGCTACTCCGCAAGGGGACACTGGCCGGCGTTTTTCAGCCAACCGTCTGCGGCTCGGCACTCGACTGCATCGGTGTACAGCCGTTGATGGATGCGGTCACCGCTTATCTCCCGAGCCCGCTGGACCGTCCTCCGGTTGTCGGGATTCCCGCCGATGCCGTGAAACTCACGGGGAAACAGGCGCGTCGCCAGGCCCGAAAGAAGGCGTTGGAAGGCGATGAGAGCGAGGAGGTGGTCGGGATCGAGCGATCCTGTGACCCCGACGCGGCGTTCTGTGGACTGGTCTTCAAAGTCCAGTCCGATGTCCACGGGGATCTTTGCTTCGTGCGGATCTATTCCGGAACGCTCATCGGCGGAACCCGTGTGGTCAACGCTCGCACCGGTGACAAGGAACTGGTCAATCAGATCTGGCGGGTGCAGGCCGATGATCGGGAGAAGATCGAGACCGATCGGGCGATTGCCGGGGATATCGTGGGCGTGATTGGCCCCAAGGTGGCCGTCACCGGCGACACCCTCTGCGACGCCGGTGAGCCGGTGTTGCTCGAGTCGATCGATTTTCCGGAAACGGTGATTTCGATGGCCGTCGAACCCGACACCAGCGCCGAACGGAAGAAGTTGGCCGAGGTGCTCGAACGTTTGGCTCGACAGGACCCGACCTTCACCGCCCGCGTTTCGGAGGAAACCGGCCAGACGATCATCAGCGGAATGGGTGAATTGCATCTGGAGGTGATCCGCGAGCGGATGCAGCGAGATTTCGGGTTGACCGTACGGGTCCACAAGCCGCGGGTGAGCTACCGCGAGTCGATCCGGAAGGGGGCCGAAGCGACGGGTGAATTCCAGAGAACCTCGGCCGGTGTCTCACAGTTTGCCCGCGTGCGGTTGTCGATCACGCCGACCGCCGAGGAATGCGCCGCCGAACTCGAAAGTCATCTCGACCCATTTGCCCTCTCGCCCGTGCTCGCCGAGTCCCTGGTCCAGTCGCTTCACGAGGAACTGTCCGGCGGTGGCACGTTGGGGTATCCGTTGATGAACGTGAGAGTGCAGTTGCTGGAGGTCGAGGTGAGGGAGGAAGAGACGACCGAGGTGGCGTTGCAGGCGGCGGCCAGTGACGCGATGCACAGGTTGTTGACCGAGGCGGGAGTGGTGTTGCTGGAGCCGGTGATGCAACTGGAAGTCGTCACCCCAGATGAGTTCCTCGGTCCGATCCAGGCTGACCTGAACGCTCGCCACGCCGTCATCGTCAATTCCCAACGTCGTGGTGACCTCGCGGTGCTCAATGCCGAGGTCGCCCTGGCCCGGATGTTCGGCTATTCGACACAGGCTCGCAGTCTCTCACAGGGCCGCGCCACCTACTCGATGGAACCTCTCAAGTACGACGAGGCTCCGCGAGATGTGCTCGAAAGCATGCTGGGCTGAACGCACGAATCGGTCGATTTGTGAGCCGGGAGAATCGGCTGATTCGGAGATTGTCTTCTCCGGTTTTCTGAGGGGTTTTCTCGTCCTGTAGCCGCTTCGGTTTCGTTGACAAAGCCCACGAGCGTCTCTAACATGGCCCGTTTTCCACCGTTGGAGACCGCTTTGCGCTCGCCCGGCGTTGTCGGCGAGGTGCGAGGGGGTCGGCGGTGACATTTGAACTGGAAAACGGTCCGAGAAGGGCAGCGGAACGTGGCGGGACGAACGGGTCGGTTGCTCGACTCGGTTCCGTGCACTCGCCCGAGGTCTCGGCCCGTCGGGAAATATTTTTTCGGGTGTTCGCGAACCGGTCGCGAACGGATTGAAGATTAGGGGGAGCCTGAGTGGCCGACGCCAGTCAAAAGCGGTTCCGAATTCGTATGGAGGCCTTCGACCATTCGGTCCTGGACCAGTCCGCGCTGGAAATCGTGGACACGGCCAAACGGACCGGGGCCGAGGTGCATGGTCCGATTCCCCTGCCGACACGTATTGAACGTTACACGGTGTTGAGGAGTCCTCACATCGACAAGAAGTCGCGGGAGCAGTTCGA
>DLVV01000289.1:17026-22192 GCA_003445035.1 Planctomycetaceae bacterium
AACAAGCTGTCGTTGCCGGCCGGAGTTGACATCAAGATCAAGGCCTCCGGCTGACCCGGCCCTCCACGGGCCGGAATCTTCCGGCAGGTCACCACAATAAGGAAACGGGTTACATGCCGGTCGGACTTCTGGGCCGCAAGGTCGGAATGACGCAGGTCTACAGCGATGACGGGGACTTGATCCCGGTCACCGTGGTCGAGGCCGGTCCGTGCGTTGTGTTGCAGTTGAAGACCGTCGAGCGGGATGGATACGAGGCGGTGCAACTGGGTTACCTGGACAAGAAGCGACCCGTCGGTGGCCGTCGCACCCGGAGCAGCCAGGCCAGTCGCAGCCAGCGCGGCCACGTGGTCGGGTTGTCGAGCAAGCGGTCCAAGGCGAGGGCCGAGGCGGGGGTTGAGCCGGTCGAGAAGGCCAACTGCGAGCCCAAGAAGTTCGTTCGCGAATTCCGCGTCGACGGCGAAAACGTCGACCTGGAGGTGGGGCAGACCTTGACGGTGGAATTGTTCGCCGAGATGTCGCACGTCGACGTCGTGGGGACCAGCAAGGGGCGTGGCTTCGCCGGTGTGATGAAACGACACAACTTTGCCGGGCAGCGAGCCAGCCACGGCGTGAAGCGGGTGCACAGGCACGGTGGCGGAATCGGCATGAGTGCTGATCCCGCGAGGGTCCTCAAGGGGACGCGGATGCCTGGCCGTTTCGGGAATGCTCGTAGCACGGTCCGCCACATGCAGGTGGTCCGGGTCGATGCCGAGACCAACTCGATGCTCATCAAGGGCGGCGTGCCCGGTCCCCCCGGGGGATACGTGCTGATCCGTCCAACCAACAAGCTGGGCTGAAATACGAATTGAAAACTCGGTCGATCGGGCCGGGACGCTGAAGTGGATTCCTCGACATGATCACCTTGCCGATAAAAGACACGAATGGCGACGAGGTCGGGTCTTACAAACTCGATCTCGATGATTTTGCCTTGCATGTCAACAAGCAGTTGCTGCACGACGTGGTGGTGATGTACGAAGCCAACCAGAGGCAGGGGGCTTCCAAGACCAAGTCGCGGGGCGAGGTCCGTGGGTCCACCCGCAAGCTCTATCGTCAGAAGGGGACCGGGCGGGCGAGAGCCGGCATGAAACAGTCGCCGGTTCGTCGTGGTGGGGGCCACACCTTCGCCAAGCGGCCCAAGGACTGGTCGTACCGGCTGCCCAAGAAGGCGATCCGTAGCGCGACCCGGCAGGCATTGCTCAGCAAGTTTCGCGATGACGAGGTGACGCTGCTGCAGGATTTCGTGATTTCCGAGCCTCGCACCCGGCACGTCGCCGCCGTGCTCGCAGCCCTGGAACTCACCGAAACCTCCAGCCTGCTGGCGATTCCCGCTCATGACACCGACATCTGGCGGGCGGCTCGAAATATCCCCAACCTGTGGGTCTCGCCCGCCGCCGATCTCAACGCCTACAAGTTGCTCCACCAGAAGCAGTTGGTGCTGACGACCGAAACTCTGGACCTGCTCCGCGAGGGGCCGCCCAAGACGGTGTCGGTTGGAGCCGACGATTCGGACGAGGCATCGGGTGAGGAGGAGGCCGACTGAGTCGGCTGGGAGCACATACGATGAACCAGACATCATCTTCAACGTCGAACGAGACCGCCGACCACAAGAGCGGGTTGGATCTCGAAGCCTATCAGGTGATCCTTCGCCCGGTGGTGACCGAGAAGAGCATGGAGCAGTCCCAGGACAACGAACTGAACGCGTACACGTTCGAGGTGCACCAGCAGGCGGCCAAGGATCAGATCCGGGCCGCCATCGAGGAGCTCTTCGACGTCCGTGTCGTGGCGGTGAGAACCCAGAAGCGGCAGGGCAAGCCCCGTCGTCACAAGAACCGCCAGGGACACACCAAGAGTTGGAAGAAGGCGGTCGTCAAGCTGCATGAAGAAGACCACATCACGTTCTTCTAGGCCGCTGTCCGACATTGCCCCGACAAGACACGCAGACACAAACAAACAAGTCGACACCACCCGCCAGACCAGGACATCCACGGACCCGCTCGGACGCTTCATCACGGAGCCCCGATCAGCCAGGAAAGCCAGCTACGATGGGGATTCGCAAGTACAAGCCGGTGACCCCCGGTCGCCGTGGCGCGACGGTGAACGATTTCACCGAATTGACTGATCGCCGGAAGAAGCCCGAGCGACGGTTGACCAAGCTGCGGAAAAAGACCGGTGGGCGGAACAACCAGGGCCGGATCACCACGCGTCACCGCGGCGGTGGCCATAAGCAGAAATACCGCATCATCGATTTCAAGCGGACCAAGGACGGCGTGCCGGCGAAGGTGGCGTTTATCGAGTACGACCCCTGCCGGACGGCCCGGATCGCTCTGCTGCACTATGTCGATGGTGAGAAGCGGTACATCCTGGCCCCTGAAGGGATGGTTGCCGGTGACCAGGTGATGAGTGGTCCGGGGGCCGAGCCGAAGGTCGGCAACTGCATGCCCCTGTCGAGAATTCCGTTGGGGACGACGATTCACAACATCGAGATGCAGCCGGGGCGCGGAGGGCAGTTGTGCCGCAGCGCCGGTGCCGCCGGGGTGCTCAACGCCCGCGAGGAGAAGTGGGCCCAGATCACGTTGCCCTCCGGAGAAGTCCGCCGACTGCCCGCCGCGTGCCGTGCCACGATCGGCCAGATCGGTAACCTGGAACACAGCCTCGTCGTGCTGGGCAAAGCCGGTCGCAAGCGGTGGATGGGGCGTCGGCCTCACGTCCGTGGCACCGCTATGAACCCGGTGGCTCACCCGATGGGCGGAGGCGAGGGTCGCAACTCCGGTGGCCGTCACCCTTGCAGCCCGACCGGCGTTCTGGCCAAGGGTGGCTCGACCCGGAAGCGGAAGAAGGCGTCGTCGCGGGCCATCGTTCGTCGTCGCCGGTCACGTCGTTATGGACAATTGAAGATCTGATCCCGGGCCATCCGGACAGGGAACCCCGGGCACAATAGAGAACACAGCGAGAGACGACTTCATGGGACGCTCACTCAAGAAGGGCCCCTACGTTGACGAAAAGCTGCTCAAGAAAATTGAGCATCTGGATGTTGACCAGCGAAAGGAGCCGATCCGGACCTGGGCGCGGCGGAGTACGATTGCGCCGGAGTTCATCGGTCACACGTTCCTGGTGCACAACGGGCGGGCTCACATCAGCGTCTACGTGACCGAAGAGATGGTTGGCCACAAGCTGGGCGAATTCGCTCCGACCCGAACCTTCCGAGGACATGGGGCCAGGGGCAGTCGTTAGAGGGCTGTTCGGGAACACTGGACCAAGAGCAAACACACAACACACACAAGGATTGGCCGCAATGGCCCTTATCAAGGCATCACATCGCTACGCACGGATCTCGGCGACGAAGGTCCGTCCTCTGGCCGATCTGGTCCGCCACCAGACCGTCGAGGACGCGCTGGATTCGCTCAAATATCTGCCCAATCGTGGTGCCAGGATGCTCGAACAGGTCATCCTCAGTGCACAGTCCAACGCCGCAGAGATGACCGCACACGTCGGTCGATTGAAAATCACCGAGGTGCGGGTGGACGGTGGCCCGATGTTCAAGAGGATCCAGCCCAGGGCCAGGGGCATGGCCTTCGTGATTCGCAAGCGGCAGTGTCATATCCACGTGGGGATCGATGTTCCCGAGGCGGGTTAGCAGGTCAGTAACGATTCAAACGCGGCCTGCCACGGGCAGGCACAGGTTCGTCAGAACACAGGACGGGGCCCGAAAGGGACGAAGGATAGCGGCATGGGACAAAAGGTTCGACCGACCGGATTTCGGGTTGGCGTCGTCGAGGACTGGCGCAGCCGCTGGTATGCATCGAAGAGGGAATTCGGCGACCTGCTCATCGAAGACCACAAGATTCGGTCGTTCGTCAAGGAGAAGTACAACTTCGCGTTGATCTCTCGGATCGAGATCGAGCGGACGCGGGACGTCGTGGTCGTCCACCTGCACACCGCCCGACCGGGGATCATCATCGGTCGCAAGGGGCAGGAGGTCGAGCGTCTTGAAGCGGAGCTCGAGAAGCTGACCGGGCGACGGATGGAATTGAAGATTGTCGAGATCAACGATCCGCAGCGGAACGCGGTCCTGGTGGCCGAGGACGTGGCGGCTCAACTTTCGAAGCGGGGGAGTTTTCGGCGGGCGATCAAGCGGACGCTTGACCAGGTCATGGAATCGGGTGTCCACGGAGTCAAGATCCAGGTCTCCGGGCGGCTCGGTGGTGCCGAGATGTCCCGGACCGAAAAAGCCAGTCGTGGCTCGATCCCGCTTTCGACTCTGCAAAGACACATTGAATATGGATTCGCAGTGGCCCAGACCGCCCAGGGAACGATTGGGGTGAAGGTCTGGATCCACCACGGTACGTACGCGAGTAGCGAGGAGTCTGGCGATGGCGCTAATGCCCAGGCGGGTGAAGCACCGCAAAAGCCAAAGAAGGCGCATAAAAGGTAACGCCACACGTGGCAACACCGTGGCTTTTGGTGACTGGGGACTCCAGTCGCTAGAGCCGGGGCACGTGCGGGCAACAACGATCGAGGCGTGCCGGATTGCTGTGACGCAGTACATCCGGGGCGAGGGGAAACTCTATATCCGTATCTTCCCGGACAAGCCGGTCACGGCTCGGCCATTGGAAACTCGGATGGGAAAGGGCAAGGGAGAACCGGATCACTGGGTTGCGGTGGTCAAGCCCGGCACGGTGCTGTTCGAGGTTTCGGGGATTTCGCACGAAGCCGCCCGCGAGTGTTTTGCTCGGGTGGCCTACAAACTCCCTGTCCGCGTTCGCTTGCTGGGACGACTCCCCTCGGTCTAGCACTCACTCGCTTCTTCAACTCGCAAACAGATCAACAACCGACACCAGGACACACGTTTCCACGACAATAGCAGGCGGCGACCAGACGATGACCAAGGCATCAGAATACCGGCAAATGAGCGACGAACAGTTGACGCATGAGTTGCGTCAACTGATCGAGGAATTGTTCCGGTTGACGGTGCAGGCAGCCACCGAGCGGCTCGATGCACCGAGCAACCTCCGCAAAATCAGGCGGGACATCGCGAGGGTCAAGACGATTCAGCGTGAGCGCGAATTGTCGGGAGAGGGAGAAGTGGTCGAGGACGTGGCTGAGGTGACCGAGGAAGCGGCTGAGGTG
>DLVV01000289.1:22511-26666 GCA_003445035.1 Planctomycetaceae bacterium
CCGAGGAAGCGGTGGCCGAGACGGCGGCAGACGAATCCTGAACCGCAGAACAAATCACTGGAACAACCGCCTCGGGGTTCAAGCCGGGTCGGTCAACAGCAGAGAACGAGACAGCAGGCCATGAAGAAGAGACTCACGGGCGTCGTGACCAGCGACAAGGGCGACAAGACGCTTCGGGTCGAGATCGAGCGGCGGTATCGCCATTCGATGTACGGGAAGATCGTCCGCGGACGGACGGTCTGTTACGTGCACGACGAAGGCAACCTGGCTCATGAAGGAGACGTGGTGGAGATCATTGAGTGCCGTCCCCGGTCGAAGACCAAGCGATGGGACCTGGTGCAGGTGGTCGAGAGTGCCGCGGAGGCGACTGGTTAGAAGGGCCGCACAGCGAAGTGGAGAGACGGGATGACCGGCTCCCAAAACGGGTGAAATCATGATCCAGATGCAAACACTGCTCGACGTCGCGGACAACTCCGGCGCCAAGGTCGCGCGGTGCATCAAGGTGCTTGGTGGTACGGGGCGGCGGACCGCTGGGCTGGGAGATATCGTCGTCGTCAGTATTCAGAAGTCTCTGCCGGGCAGCCAGGTCCGCAAGGGAAGTGTCGAGCGGGGAGTGATTGTCCGTTGTCGAAAAGCCACCCGCCGCGCTGATGGCAGTTATGTCAGCTTCGATCGCAATGCGATCGTGTTGATCGACGAGGACCAGAACCCAACCGGCACTCGTATCTTTGGCGCCGTCGCCCGCGAACTGCGCGACCGGCAGTTCATGAAGATCGTCAGCCTGGCCAGTGAGGTGGTGTGAACGATGAAGATTCGCGAGGGAGATCTGGTGGTGGTGATTGCCGGCGAGGACAAGGGTCCCTCACCCCGCCGTGTCGTGCAGGTGCTTGACGGTGGCAAGAAGATCCGTGTTGAGGGTGTCCACCAGGTCAAGAAACACGTGCGTCGAGGTCATCCCAAGAGTCCTCAGGGAGGGCAATTGGAGATTGACCTGCCAATTGACAGTTCCAATGTGCTGTTCTACTGTGGCCATTGCGCTCGGGGCGTGCGGCTGGGCGTGAAATACACCGACGACGGCGGCAAGGTCCGCGTCTGCAAGAAGTGCGAAACCAGTGTCGGGACGGTCGGTGGACGCAAGGCCAATCGTCCGGCAGCTGTCTCGGGATAGTCGACCGACCCGGAATGAGAAACTCTCTCCAAGTACAATCAACAGCCAGATACCAATAACCAGTTTTCACGATCCGGAATCACACGGGGGCCGTTGAACCGGTCACCCAGGAGAGCACACGCGAGATGCCCCGGTTGAAGGACAAGTTTCGAGACGAGGTGGTTCCGGCGCTGAGGGACCGGCTGGGCAAGGCCAATGACCTGGCCGTGCCGCGTTTGGAGAAGATCATTATCAGCATGGGCGTCGGCGAAGCGATTCTGGACAGCAAGAAACTCGACGAAGCCGTCGTCCACCTCACCACCCTCTCGGGCCAGAAACCTCAGATCACCAGAGCCCGCCGCAGTGTTGCCGGCTTCAAGCTCCGCGAGGGCAATGCCGTGGGGTGTCGGGTCACGTTGAGGCGACAGCGGATGTGGGAGTTTCTTGACAGGCTGATCGCCCTGGTGCTGCCACGAGTTCGTGACTTCCGGGGACTGAATCCCCGTTCGTTCGATGGGCGGGGAAACTACTCGCTGGGATTGACCGAGCAGATGGTCTTCCCCGAGATCGATCCCGACAGTGTCAGCAACACACAGGGGATGAATATCACCTTGGTCACCACGGCACGGACCGACGAGGAGGGCCGCGAATTGCTCAGGGAACTGGGTATGCCGTTCCAGAAAGAGGATGAAGACTGATGGCCAGTAAGGCGAAGATCGAGAAGGCCAACCGGAAGCCGAAGTTCAGCAGTCGCGGCGAACGTCGCTGCCAGTTGTGCGGACGTCCCCGCGCGGTTTACCGCAAGTTTCGCGTCTGCCGCATCTGCTTCCGTGACCTCTGCCTTGATGGGCTGGTTCCCGGAGCCCGCAAGGCCAGTTGGTAGACAGCAACTCCCCCCCGAAGAATGCCGGGACCCGGCCGGCACCGCAAAGAGATCCACGACCATGATGACCGACCCGATCGCCGACATGCTGACCCGCATCCGCAATGCCCTGCGGATCGAGAGGCCTTCTGTCGAAATTCCCAGCTCCCGCGTCAAGCAGGGCATCGCCGAGGTGCTGCAGCGCGAGGGGTATATCTGGGATTTCGAGGTCGTCGAGCAGTTGCCCCAGAACGTCATCCGACTCAACCTCAAGTACGGGCCCAACGGAGAGGATGTGATCCAGTCGATCCAGCGCGTCAGCAAGCCCGGGCGGCGAGTCTACACCCGCAGCCAGGACAGCGAGGACGTGTTGCAGGGGCTGGGAATTTCCGTGATCTCGACCAGCCACGGTGTGTTGAGCAACCGTGAAGCGAAGTCGAAGGGCGTCGGCGGCGAGGTGCTCTGCGAGATCTGGTAAGCCGTTCCTCCAGGACAGACAACACGTTTCCTCTCACCTTTTTCCTTTTTCCCACACGCGACCCAAGGCCTGCTCGATGTCTCGCATTGGAAAACAGCCGATCCCGATTCCTTCCGGTGTGGAGGTCTCCGTCGATGGGACCGTGGTTCGGGTGAAGGGCCCCAAGGGGGAACTGGCACTGGATCACCATCCGGTGGTCGACATCGAGGTCGATGACGATCCGAGCCAACTGAGGGTGACCCGGCCTGACGACGGTCGGGCCAGCCGGTCCCTGCACGGATTGACTCGCAGCCTGATCAACAACATGGTCGCCGGGGTGGTCACGCCGTTCGAGAGACAACTCGAGATTCACGGTGTGGGATACCAGGCGATTCTCGAAGGCAACGTTCTGAATCTCAGCGTCGGTTTTTCCAACACCGTCCGGTTGGTGTTGCCCGAGGGAGTGGAGTGCACTTTGGCCAGCCCGACGATGGTCAAGGTCTCTGGTTGTGACAAACAGGCTGTCGGGCAGTTCGCAGCCGACATCCGTGCGGTGCGTCCTCCCGAACCCTACAAGGGAAAAGGGATCCGTTACCGTGACGAATTCGTGAAGCGGAAGCAGGGCAAGGCATTTGTTGGAGCCGGTGAATAAGTGGTCGTCCAGAGCGGTCACCAAGGCGGTTGACGAGTCATGAAAGCGCAAAAACGAATCTCGATCCGACGTCGACGGCGGGGCTTCCGTGTGCACAACCGAGTGCGACGGGATCGTAGCGGGCGTGCAAGGTTGAGTGTCTTTCGTAGCAACAAGCACATCTACGCCCAGGTGATCGATGACGAATCGGGTCGGACCGTGGCGGCTGCAAGTACGACCGAAGGTGATGGGCCAGGTGGGAATTGCGAGGCCGCCAAAGCCGTCGGGCAGCGAGTGGCCGAACGGGCGATCGAGGCGGGAATCAAGGAAGTTGCCTTCGATCGAGGAAAGTTCGGATACCACGGTCGAGTCGCTTCACTGGCCGACGCGGCGCGTGAAGCGGGATTGAGTTTCTGAGAGGAATCACATCGTCGGCAAAGTGGTTGAGCCGACGCGGAGAACAAGCACAAGCCTGAAAAGGCCGACCGGGATAGGCCGGGATAGGCCGGGAGCAGAGAATCGTGTCAACGGGTGGAACTGGCGGCGGACCGGGTGGCGGTGGTCGCGGTGGAGGTCCGGGCGGTGGTCGTGGTGGTGGTCCGGGCGGCGGTCGTGGTGGTGGTCCGGGCGGCGGTCGCGGTCGCGGTGGCGGCCCCGGTGGCGGTCGTGGTCGTGGCGGCCGTGGCGGTCGTGACGAGGGACCCGAGCAGGTCGTCCAGATTCGTCGCTGTTCGTGCGTCGTCAAGGGTGGACGTCGCTTCAGCTTTTCGGCCCTTGTTGTTGTCGGCGACAAGAACGGTCGAGTCGGCTGGGGGTATGGTAAGGCGACCGAGGTTCCTGTGGCTGTCGAGAAGGCGGTCAAGAACGCCGACCGAAACATGATCGACGTGCCGCTGGAGGGCCGAACGATTCCTCACCAGGTTGTTGGACGTTTCGGAGCCGCCAAGGTACTGCTCTTGCCCGCCAGTCCGGGAACCGGCATTATTGCTGGCGAGACAGTTCGTGCCGTCGTCGATTCACTCGGTGTTGCTGATATCCTCACCAAGAGTCGTGGATCG
>DLVV01000135.1:0-2818 GCA_003445035.1 Planctomycetaceae bacterium
CGTCGATCCACCCGCCATCGGCCAGTGCCCCGAGCACCTCACTGCCACCCTCGACCAGCACGTTGGTCCACCGCCTGAGGCCAAATTCGCCAAGCAGGTTCTCGATCTCCAGTCGGCCACGGTCATCGACCGGTCCGACAATCACCTCGACACCCGCCTCGGCCAGCGCAGCGACCCGAGTGGGTTCGGCCGTCTCGGCACAGGCCAGTAGCAGTGGCACATCGGCCGCGGTGCGAACCAGTTGCGAATCCAACGGCAGACGGGCCGTCGAATCGAGCACCACCCGAGTGGCCGTGCGCGGTCCGGGTGGCCGGGCCGTCAGCAGAGGATCATCGGCCACGGCGGTGCCGATACCGACCAGCACGGCATCGACACGACCTCGCAGTTGGTGGACCAGTTGCCGCGAATCCTCGCTCGAGATCCACTGCGAATGTCCTCCGGTGGCGGCGATTCGACCGTCAAGCGTCATCGCCCACTTGGCATGGATCCAAGGGCGTCCCGTCTCAATCAGTTTCAGGAAGGGAGCATTGAGCCGCATGACGGATTCGACCGCCACGCCAACCTCGACCTCCACCCCCGCCTCGCGGAGGCGTGTCAACCCGCCTCCGTTCGCGTGAGGAGAGGGATCGGCGATGCCCACCACCACCCGGCGAATGCCGGCGGCCAGCACCGCGTCAGTGCACGGAGGTGTCTGGCCATGGTGACAACACGGTTCGAGCGTGACGACCAGCGTCGCTCCCCGCGCCGACTCGCCAGCCGACTCAAGAGCGGCAACCTCGGCATGGGCTTCGCCGTAGGCGGTGTGCCAACCCTCGCCCAGAACACGCAACTCGTCATCGACAACGACCGCCCCCACCGCCGGGTTCGGCTCGACACGCCCCTCACCCTGAACCGCCAGGGTCGCGGCGTGATGCATCACCTGCTCGAAAGTCTCGAACGACTCGGTCATGCCGTTGCGTCCGCGTCGAGATGGAAGTTGTCTCGGCGATCAGTCCTGGCCGGGCAGCCAGAGCGACTTCTCACCGCCAGCACCCTCGCCTTCGCCTCCATCCGCGGCAGGGTCACCCGGAGTCCACAACCCGGAAGCGGTGACGTTGCCACCATCGGCATCCCACGGGGGCACGATGTCCACCGCCTCGACCACGGCCTGCAATTCCTCGCGGAGCTGTGGCACCTTGCTCCCGTAATCCGTCCACAACCGACTCAGCAAGTCTCGCAACCCCGGATCCTCGGTGTCCTGCAACCGAAGCGAGAGTTCCCGCATTTCCAGTTGCAGCGTCCGCTCAAACTCGCCCTCCAGCCCCGAGGCGGCCTCCCGGGCACGGGCCAACCATTCAAAGGCCGCCTGGCGGTCGTGCCGGACTTCGCAGAGATCCGCCAGCGTAACGACCGACCTCAGGTAGTCCTCCCCCTGTTGCAGGTCCTCGCGGCCGGTGTACTCGGTCAGCACGTCAAACAGCAGGCCGTTGTGGCGGACCAGCAGGGCCCGGTTGAGCAGCATCACCAGGTGCTCGTTGTCCAATCCGGATGGATTGATCCGCATCAGTCCGAACGTCGAAAGCATCGCCAGGTCATCTTCCGACTCGACAGCCAGCGGCACCGGTTCGGGCAACCCCATCGCCTGGCGGATCGCTGAGACATCGACGACCAGCATGTTCTGTTCACAGCGGGACTCGAGCACCGTCACCGCTCCGGCCAGCGCCAGCAGCTTCTCGGGCTGTTCGGCTGCCGCTGCGGGAGTCGCTCCGTCGAGGGCCACCAGGGGCGTCTGCGGCCAGATCTCCTCAACAAACTTCTGAACGAATTCGCGGTGGAGTCGCCGCTTGACACCCTCGGTCGTCTTCGGGGCAAAGTGCCAGGTGGTGTAGAGAGCCTCGAACTGCTTCGGCACCAGGTCGACGGTTTCCTCGGCCTCCTCCTCGGGAACAGCCAGTTCGTCACCGACCTCCCGCAACGCGGCCTCGGCCGTATCAATCTCATCGCCCTCGCGGGCAACCAGGTCGATCGCTGACGACTGATCGTCTGAAGCCGCCTGCACCAACAACCTCGCCACCACGCGAGGGACCGTCTCGAGCGTCAGCGACTCGGCATCCTCAGCCGAGACGACATCGCGATCGACCAGGTGATACATCCCCGCCGGGGTCCCGTCCTCCGGCTCCCCCTCGTCGACGCGAACAAATCGTTCGGAGGAATCGAGATCCGTGAGCCATTTCGAGACGTTTTCGATCTCGAACCGGCGATCGATCATCTTCACCGCATCGTCATGCTCTCCCATCTCCAACAGCTGTGCCAGGGTGTGACACTCTTCGGCCAGTCCGGTGTCTTCGGTCAACCCGGCCGCCTGCACCAGGACCTCGGCAGCAGACAACGACTGCCCCGACCACGCCAGGCACAGTCCCTGGTTGAACTTGAGACCGAAGTTCTCCGCGTCCTCCTCGGCCAATCGCTCGTACCGCTGGGCCGCCTCACCCCAACAACCGCATCCGGCGACAGCCTGGGGGTCCTCACCCCCGGCCTCATCCAGCGCGTAAACGCTGCGAAACGGATAAGGAATTTCGCGGCCGCCGTCGAATTCGGCCAGCCGCATGAAAATCGCCTCCTGTTGGTCGGGCAACGTGGCCGACTGCAGCGCCAACACCAGGTGCTGCCGCGAAGCCATCAGTTCGCCCTCCATCCGCATCCAGGCGGCGATGCCCAGCGCCAGGTTGCCGGCCATGTCCGGCCGCACCAACACGCATCGTCGCAGCGCCCGCTCGATGTCCTCACGAGCCTCCCCGTAACCGACCTCCGAGAGCCGGATCATCGCCACCAGGGCCAG
>DLVV01000135.1:3196-9846 GCA_003445035.1 Planctomycetaceae bacterium
TCGAGGTCCCCACCGTCAAACAGCAACCCCCCACGAGTGGTCCTCACCCAGGTGTTCTCGGGATGCTTGCGGCCGAGTTCGTCCAGGGCGTTGAGCGCCATCCGCGGCTGGTTGTTCTCCTGGAACTTCAGCACCCGCTCCATGTCGTCGGAGAGTTCACGACAACAGAACTTCAGTTTGCGGCCGCTGCCGCAGGGACACGGGTCGTAAAGATCCAGGGGCATACCGGTGAGAGAATTGCGCCGAGAGGCTGGGGAGCGAAGAGTCGGCCATCGAGTGGGTAGATGGTAGCAGACCGGATGGGGTTTGTTCAGTTGGCCGGCCAGTGTCCGAATCGGTGGGCGTGAATCGTCTGGACAACCGGGCGGGGTGCACCGGTCCCGTCGAGCAGCCCGGAGGTGGGAAATCCGGAGGGGCCCCGGTCATCGAGGTGCGCCCAGGTGATGCCGGCCACGCTCTGCTTGGCCAACAACAACGGCAACACCGCGTCGACCCAGTCGGCCTGAAGTGTCTCGGTCCACTCCTCGCTCTCGGAACTTTCCGGATCGTCAAATTTGGCCGATCGCACAAATCGCCCTCCCGCGTCCTGGCCACCCGAGGAGGGCGCGGCGATCGTCACGTACAATGGCAGGCCCAGCGTACTCCAGATGTCGAGCAGCCGAGACAGATCGAGCAGGTCGCGGCGACCGGGATCGGCCGGAACGAATCCCGACGTGATCTCGAGGGCAATTCCCGAGAGTCCCGGGGCACAACGGACCAGCGCATCGACGAACTGCAACGGGCTGAGCAGGTGGTCACCGGCCGACTGGTAGCCCCCCCACGGCTGCTCGATCCGCACCAGCAACTGTTCGACATCGTCGACCCCACGAGCCACCTCGACGGCGCGAGCCAGCAGCGCCAACCGCCCCTCTTCGTTGAGATCCAGTGCTCCGCCGGTGTTGACCCTCGAGGCCAACTCCCAGACCCGGATCCGGCCAACGAACCGCGACACGGCCGTCTCCACGAAGTCACACACGAAACTCTGCAGGTTTTCGAGGTCCCCCGACCACGCCCCCAGCCATTCGGGCAACCCATCGACGCCGAAATCCAGCAGCGGACCACCGTGCGGCAGGAGTTTGTGTTCGACAGTCCAATCGACCAGCCCGTCCGACTCCTCCCACTCGTACTCTCCCTCGATCGCCTCGATCCGATTCCAGCAGATCGGCAGCGTGGCCGAATTGAACACGCCTCCGGGAAGGCTCTCCCACTGGGTCGGACTCTCACCGGCCAGGCCACAGCCCAGCAGGGCGGGAAATCGCTTCGAACGCTGGCAGCGAACGGCCAGTCGCTGGTTGATGTAGGCGCCGGTCAGCATCTGGGCGGCATTGTGAGCATGGACCAGGGCGGCTTCGGAAAAGCGGCACGCCTCGTCGGGGTCATCCTGGGCCGAGGTGGCACGGGCGAAGATCTGGTGCGCCTGACGACTGGCCTCGTCGAATCCCTCCGGCACCGACATGCCCGAGATTTCCCAGGCGGCCAACTGGTTCCTGAGTTGACCGATCTTTCCCCGAGCCAGTTCAAGGGCCAGCAGGTAAACGGTGTCCTGCTCGCGAAGACTCGAGGTGCTGATCAGGGTGCGACCAAAGCCGGGAACCGGCCAGGCCACGTGCAGACGGCCGCTGTCAGAACTCGGACGGCGACAGACCAACTCGTCACCCTCGCGTTCGACACGTGTCGGAAAGACACGACCGTCAAACCCGCTGATGTAGGCCTGCTCGGCCTCGGGCCACCCATCGAGGAAACCGGGCGGAGACACCCGGAACCGCATCACGCCCATGAACGTTCTCAACCCCCCGTCAAATGGTCACCGCCGGCTCGAGTGGCCCGGCCCGGCACCACGATCCCAGTCTATACCCCCGCCCAGTGCGTTGTCCAAGTGAGGTTCGGCTGGTAAATTCTCACCCTGGACAATGATGGAGCCTGTTCAACGAGGATCAGCCTCGGATGCCGCTGCTTTGCTTGAGAGTTCGGTCGAGGGAGTTCCGGTTCGACGCGGGAAAGTCCGCGACTGGCTGGAAACCACCGACTGGGACAAAGACAGCGAACCACCGGCACTGCCCGACGACGTCGCGACTCGGACGCGAGCAAAATACATCGAGGCGTTCGAACTGCTCGTCGGCGATGCGTTTCCCTGGGTCTGAGCCGCGGTGAGCAACGGTTCAATTCAAAGCTCATTTGCCATTTGCAACAGTCGTTGGCGGGCCGCATAATGGCGGTGCCTTCGAGCAGGTGCAACCACTTTGTAGCGATTTTTCGAGCGGAACCATGGACACCCCCCTACCAGATCCACCTGCTGCGGATCCGTCGCCTGGCCAGGGTGATGCGACAGGTGAACAGGGGCTCGAAGAAACGTTCGTGCCCGGTGAAGCCGATACCGGTACCGGAGACCTGGCCAAGATGGCCAAGATGGCCAAGGCCGAGGACCAACCCGAAAACGAGTCCGCGCCGGCAGCCACCTCGAGCGAACCGACGGATTCCGCACGCAAGAGCAAGGCATCGGAACTCGGCGACTTCAAACTGATGAAGAAGCTCGGCGAGGGCGGGATGGGCGAGGTTTACCTGGCCCGTCAACAGGGACTCGATCGCAACGTCGCTCTCAAGGTGCTCTCCAAGCAACTCGGAAAGAAGGAGGCGTTCGTCGAGAGGTTCTTCCGCGAAGCCCGCGCCATGGCCCGGCTGGACCACCCCAACGTACTCAAGGTCTACGCCGTCGAAACCGACAAGGGACGTCACTACGTGGCGATCGAACTCGTCGACGGACAGAGCATGCAGGACTGGATCGACCAACTGGGACACCTGAGCGTCCCCGATTCGGTGCTGGTGACCATCCTCTGCGCCGAGGCCCTGCGGCACGCACACGAGGCCGAACTGGTCCACCGTGACATCAAGCCTGACAACGTGCTGGTGACCAAAACCGGCCTGGTCAAGGTGGCCGACTTCGGGTTGGCCAAAGCCGCCGACGAAGACGTGTCGATGACACAAAGCGGCACCGGGATGGGCACACCGCTGTACATGGCCCCCGAGCAGGCACACGACGCCAAGACGGTCGACCTTCGGGCCGACATCTACTCGCTGGGCTGCAGCCTCTATCACTTCCTGACCGGAGAACTCCCCTTCCAGGGCAACACGGCCCTGGAACTGGTGATGGCCAAGGACAAGGGACTGTTCACCTCCGCCCGCAAGCTCAACAACCAGATCCCCGATCGTCTCGACCTGATGGTCGACCGGATGATCGCCAAAGACCCCAACCACCGTTACAGCGACTGCAGCGAACTGCTCAATGACCTGAACTCGTTGGATCTGGCCGGCGAGACTCTGAGTTTCATCGAGGGTGCGGAACCGGCCGCCGCCGGGAGTGCCACATCGACGCGGCCCACTCCAGCCCCCTCACGGGCCCGCACCAACAAGCCGGCCTCGTCGCTTCCGGCCGTCACGTTGCCGCCTCCCAGTTCCGCCGAGGATGCGGCATCACAGCGAGCCACAGCCGACGACGACGACAAGTGGTTTGTCCAGCACACCAACGCCAAGGGCCGCACCGCCGTCAGCCAGATGTCCACCAGCAGGGTGCGGCAGGCCATTGAAGGCAAGTTGCTGGACCTCAAGGCCCGCGCCAAGCAGAAACAGAGCGATTCGTTCATGCCGTTGGCACAGTTCGCTGAGTTCGAGCCACTGATCAAGAAACGGATCGCCCAGTCACGGTCCGGAGGCGGCGGCCTGAAAAACATCTACCAGAAACTCGACAAACAACACCAGCGGCAAAAGAAGTGGAAGGCCCTGAATTTCCTGTTTCGCAGCGCCATGGGCTGGGTCTGGCTGATCGTGTTCCTGGCCATCGTCGTCGGCGTGTCGCTGGGCGCGTGGTCGATCTGGGACGACACGCTCGGTCCGAAACTGCAGGAGTTGTTCAACTGGAAGTGACAACCGGCACATCCGTTAGAATCTCCCCCTGCGACCCGTCGATGGCGAATGTCCCACGGTGGCACCCCGTCGGTGGTCGATAGGCATAAGGAAGTGACGGGCCGTTTTGCAGAACCCGGCCACGTATTCGGGACCTTCTTCGAGTTCGACTCATGCACCGCCGGATGGATGCCTGGCTGCTGGTGGCGGCGACACTTGCCGCGTGTCTGGCACCGACCGAGATTCCCGGCGGTGAGATCCGGCTGAGCGACGGCACGGTACTGCGGGGGAAAATCCGGCCGCAACAGTCCCTGGCCCTCTCCAAGCAACGTAGCGCCGGTGAGTTGACCACGTACCCCATCGTCGCGGCCGTCACGCCGCTGAAGCGGTACTTCGTTCCCACCCGTCTGGTTGCCGAATTGAACAACGACGCCGACCTGGATCGGTTCGAAACGTTCACGCTGTCCAAACGCAAGGCGAAGTTCTCGACAAAACTGCAGGCGCTGGGGGCTCCGGAGGAGGTGGGAGAATGGGACGAATTCGGACGGCGGCGGCTGGTGTTCCAGATCAAGGACCGAAAGATCAACGTCTATCAGTGGGTCACCAAGCTGACGCCCCACCAGGCCACCGTCGTCGCCCAGGGCTTCGGCTGGACGCACGGCCTTTCCACGAATTCGATCGCCGCCGACGTGCTCGACCGGTGGCTCCGACGCGTCACCGATGCCAATCGGCTGGAAGACCGCCTGGCCATCGCCCGCTTCTACCTCCAGGCCGACATGTTCAAGCAGGCCCGCCGCGAGTTGCAGGCCGCTCGAGCAGCATTTCCCGGAGCGACAAAGAAGATCGAGAGCCTGCAGGGCCGACTCGATGAACTGCTCGGACAGAGAATCCTCGACGAACTCAAGCGACGACGCGACAACGGCCAGCACCAGTTGTTTCGGGCCGCACTCGACACGTTTCCGGTCGACCAGCTCAGCGCCACCATCCGTCGACAGGTTCGCGAGTTGATCGAAGAGGACCGTGACCGAAGAGACCAGGTCGCCGCGGCCAAGCGACAGTTGACCGAAGAACTGGCGGCGGTCTCCGACACCAAGACCCGCGAGCAACTGCAGCCGCTGGTCGAGGAGATCATGCTGGAACTGAACCTCGAGTCGATCTCAAGGCTCGATGCTTTTCTGAAGTTCTCCGAAGACGCCACCCTCCAACCGAACCAGAAACTGGCCCTGGCCGGGTCGGGATGGCTGGCGGGATCGGGCAACGCCGTCACCGTGTCCCGCGACGCGGTCTCGCTGTTCCAGGCCCGGGAGTTGTTGCTGGCCGCGGTGAAAGCCGATATTGCCGACGTCCCCCCCCTGCTCTCCCGGCTCGAGGGACTCGAGGGAATCTCGCCGAAAAGAATCGCGTCACTGATCCCTCAACTGCCACCGATCCTGGACACACCCGAGATCCGTCCGGGAGTGCCCACACTGGTCGAGCCGGTCGGCGGCGAGTTGGGCTACTGGGTGCTGTTGCCGCCGGAATACAACCCGCACCACAGCTATCCCATGCTGATCGTGTTGCACGACGCCGGGGGCTCACCCAGGTCGAGTATCGGGTGGTGGGCCGGAACAGCCGCAAAACCCCGACCGGCCCGCCAACGTGGCTACATCGTCGTGGCCCCCGAACTGCCCGGAGTGGTCCGGCCCGGAACCGCCGCCGCCGCCGGTGGACCGGCCAACCCCGCCGTCGACCTCCAGATCGGCCCGCCACTGCACCGGAGTATCCACCGCGTATTGGTCGACGCCCGCAAGCGATTCCGCATCGATTCCGATCGGGTCTACCTCTCCGGACACGGCCAGGGTGCCGACGCCGCATTCGAAATCGGGATGACTCACCCCGGATGGTTCGCCGCCGTCGTGCCGATCGCCGGAAAGATGACCGACTACTGCACCTACTACTGGCACAACGCCAAAAAGCTCGCCTGGTATGTCGTCAACGGCGAACTCGACCGGGCCCGCGTCGAACACAACGCCTTCGGTCTCAACCGCATGCTCCGCCACCGGTTTCCGCTGATCTACTGCGAGTACGCCGGACGGGGGTACGAATCGTACGCCGAGGAACTGTTCAAGATCTTCGAATGGTTGCCCCGGCACACTCGTGCCGACGACCCGAAGGAATTCGAGGCGGGCACGCTCCGGTCCTCGGACCGCCGATTCCACTGGATCGAAATGAACGCCTTGCCGTTGACCGAAACGCGTGGCCAGCGGACCCGGCCGCTGAGACTGACAGCCAAGGTCACCGTCGGCAACTCGATCCACGTCAGTTCGGCCTCTCGCTCGACCACCCTGTGGCTTTCGCCAGGGCTGGTCGACTTCGAGAAACGGGTCAAGGTGACCGTCAACGGGCGGCGTGGCAAGAGCCGGTTCCTGGCACCAAGTATCTCGGACATGGTCGATGACTTCCGTCGCCGGGCCGACCGCGAAAAGCTCTACTGGGTGCGGCTGGACATCGAGTGAAGATCCTCACCGCCGGACCGGGACCCACGGGCTGATGACGCGACCGATCGCCGCCGCCGTGCAGATGACCTCCACGGCCGATACCGACACCAACCTCGCCACCGCCCAGCGGCTGGTTCGGCAGGCCGCCACCGCCGGCGCATCGCTGATCGTACTCCCCGAGTTGTTCACCGCACTGGGTGAGCCCGAGATGATCGCCTCGGCGGCACAGCCGGTTCC
>DLVV01000135.1:10258-13458 GCA_003445035.1 Planctomycetaceae bacterium
CAGCGGATCTCCAACACCAGCCTGCTGTTCGGACCCGACGGAACCCAGTTGGCCTGCTACCGCAAGATGCACCTCTTCGACATCGACCTGCCCGGCCGTGTCAGCTTCTGCGAGTCGTCATTCGTCGAGCCTGGCGAGGAAATCGTCGTCACCGAGACGCCCCTGGGTCGACTCGGCCAGGCCACCTGTTACGACCTCAGGTTCCCCGAACTGTTCCGCGGCCTGGTTGACCGTGGAGCCGAAATCATCGTGGTCCCCTCGGCCTTCACCCAGGCCACCGGCCGCGATCACTGGGAAGTGCTGCTGCGGGCCCGGGCGATCGAGAACCAGGCCTTCGTCGTGGCCGCCAACCAGCACGGAGAGCATGCGCCCGGGATCACCACCTACGGCCGATCGATGATCATCGATCCCTGGGGGACAGTGCTGGCCACCGCCCCTGATGGGGAGGCGGTGATCACCGCCGAACTGGATTTCGACCGCCTTCGCGAGATTCGCACCACACTCCCAGCACTGAAACACCGACGTGTCCGGGGTTCTTCCTGACCCTTCGAGGCTGGCGACCGAGTTCTCCGAAGTCCCCCGACACGGCCAGGGAACGGCCAGCCGCTTTTTCTCACCCGATCGGTGGGCGGCTCCGGCGTCAATGGTGGGTGTCAGAAACTTCCCTCGCGAACCTGGTCACGGCCGATTCCTTCCCGAATCGTGACGACGTGTTCCACGTCAATGGAATCGTTTTCGGGAAGCGGGATGTCAGACTTTTCCTGGCCGAGAGTGGCAACACTCTTGAGCTTTCGCAGTGTCCTGGAACCCTCAAGACGGGTTTCTCCGTCCGAGTAATAGTCGAACCACGGAAAACCCGCTTCGGTGTATTCCCGTGAGGTGGGAGGAGTCGTCGGTGGGTCGTCACCGGTGATCGATCGCCAGACCAGAGAATTGGCGATATGGACAAAGCAGCGGCTGGCCTGTGCGGTGTCCCAATCGTTGATGTCGAAGGGGTCTTCGTAGATCTCCTGCCTCATTCGCCCTCCGGGTGCCAGCCCGATCTCCATCGGTTCGGCCTCAGCGAAACACATTTCGGAAGACATCTCGTAAAAGACCTGTTGTTCGTCCCTCTCCGGAAACCGCCTCTCGAAGACCGCCCGCTTCATGGGGTGCACCAGAATCTGCAAACCGCCATGTTCGGCCGCACCCGAGATCTGTTCCTCGGCGGTGTAACCGCTTCCCAACGGCATCGCGACGAACTGACGGATGACGTCCTTCTCGACGCAAAAACCGTCCAGCCACGGTTGAGTCGGTGACACCATGTAGTCCTGCGGGTCGCCGGTGAGGTGATCCGTCCACGTGTCGCCGGTGATGGCGTTGATCTTGCCGGACGAGATCTTGATCGCAAACGGATAGGAGGTGTCGCGGCGATCGAGATAATCGGAGTCGAACGAGAGCCACATGGCCTCGGACTGGTACATCGGGAACATGACACCGCCATGTGCCACCCACTGATCGGGCACCGATGTCGCGAAGTCGTCGACATGCCGCAGCGGAAACCTGCCCAGCCCCGGGGGCAGCAGATGGGTCGTGTCGTCATCGGGAATCCGCAGCGTCCGCATCAGGTCCAGCGACAGCCGGGCCTGGGGATGGACCTGGTCAAACGAAAACACCAGCGAGTCGTTCTTCAGTTCAATCATGAGTTTCTCCGTGTATCACCATTCACCATCACGAACTTCGCGGACGACACGAAGCACGGCGTGGTCTGGCATGTCCTTGAGTTGCCGCAACAGGTCGGCGAACAGACGCGGCCGGCTGCGGATGATTTCTGCCAGGTCACTCGAGACCTTTCCCGCGAGGGCCAAAAGGAAGTCGGCATCCTCATCGAGAACCTCCGCCAGAGCCCGGGTGGTCTGCTCTGAAGGCGGTGGCTGCAAACTGCGTTCGATCTTGCTGAGGTAAGACGGTTCGACACCAATCCGACCCGCAACACGACGAACCGAGAACTGAGGGTCCTCCCTTTTTAGTTCCTCACGTCGCTTCCTGAGATATTCTCCAAACTCCATGATGTGTACTGTATACTACACACTACACAACGACAAGGCGTGGTGGAGAAAAAATGGAAAAGGTCCACCAGCACGGGCAAACGAAACTCTTCCTTCTGGCCAGCCTCTTGACCGAACCAGGTGAGATTGCCCAAGCACGGCTCCATCCGACGACGTGAATCCAACCGGGGAATCACCTACTCTCACTGGTGGAACTGGCGTCTCTCTCCAGTGGAAAGACAATCGAACCAACACGAGTCCAGAACAGACGATGAACGGCGCCCAGTTGATGCTCGAGATGCTGGCTTCGGCCGGCGTGCGGTACGTCTTCGGCAACCCGGGATCGACCGAGTTGCCGTTGACCGACGCGATGGTCGCCGAGGATCGGCTGGAATACATCCTGGGACTGCAGGAAGTCCCGGTGATGGGGATTGCCGAGGGATACGCCCAGGCGACCCGCCAACCCGGGGTGGTCAACCTGCACATCAGCCCGGGCCTGGGCAACGGCCTGGGGATGCTCTACAACGCCTACCGCGCGGGCACCCCGCTGGTGGTGACAGCCGGCCAGCAGGACCGCCGCCTCCGTTTCTCCGAACCGATCCTCTGGGGCGAAATGGTCGAGGTGGCCCGTCCGTGGACAAAGTGGTCGGCGGAGGTGCAGCGGGTCGAGGACATCCCGGCGGCGATGCGTCGCGCGATCCAGACCGCGCTGATGCCACCCACCGGACCGGTCTTCCTCTCGATCCCCGTCGATGTCCAGCAGCAGGAGGCTCCCTCGCTGGACCTGACACCACCTCAGCCGGTCAACCCCCTGCTCCGCCCCCCCGCGGACGAACTGCTCCGGGCCGTCGACGTACTGGCGACCGCCACCAACCCGGCCATCCTGGCCGGCAGCCGCGTGACCGAGAGTGACGCGATCTCCGAACTGGTCACCGTGGCCGAAACACTGGGTGCGCCGGTGATCAGCGAACCGGGTACCACCCACGGCCGTCTCGGCTTCCCCTGCACCCACCCGCTTTCTGCCCCCGGCCTGCCGCTATGGGCTCCCGACATCCACGAACGCCTTTCCGAATTCGACGTGATCCTGGCCGTCGGCCTCGACGTGCTCCGGCTCTACGTCTACTACGAACCCGAACGGGCCATCCCCGAGCACATCCGGCTGGTGCACCTGGA
>DLVV01000023.1:0-13090 GCA_003445035.1 Planctomycetaceae bacterium
GTGAAGTACAAGGACACCGACGAGATTCCCAAGGACGCGATTCCGCTGGTGATCCAGGTGCCAGACCCTCGCGGGATTCCCTCCTGGATCGATGCTCTGACACCCGCACCGCTTTTCGGCTGTGCCTACCCCCGCGGCTGTGCTTATCCGATGGGGGCTTACCCGGCCGGCTGTGCCTATCCGGCGGGGTGTGCCCGGCCGATGGGGCCGCGGATGGTGAGCATCAAGATTTGCGCACCAGCGTGTGCCGTCGAATGTCTGCGGGTGGGGCAGCACGTCTACAGCGGCCGCAGGATCCGCTACAACTTCGGCGACTACAAGGTCGACATCCGGCTCCGCCGCAACGGCTGGATCGAGGTCGATTACCAGGACGACGACTAGCCTCGGCCGTCAGAACGGTGCCTCGCTGGAGTGCACGGCCCCTTCGAGCACCCGGCTCCTGAGATCGGCCCAGTCGGCCGATCCGTCGTTGGAGATGTGCTCGAGGTTGATCCCACGGGGGAAGAACGGCAGCCGGCCGCGTTGCCAGTCCTCCCAGAACTGCTGGCAGTGCGCGTAGTAGGTCGTCGTGCCCGACGGCCACCGCAGCGCGATCACCAGGTCCGGGTGTGGGTAGGGTTTTTCTTTTGGCTTGCAACCGAACAGCTCGATCGCTTCCTCGTCGAGTTCGATGCCCAGCCCGGGTCCGTCGGGCACGGTGCAGAGGCCGTTGGAAACCTCAAGCGGCGTGGACACGCAGTCCCGTTCGAACAACTGGAAGCAGTTGACCGAGGGCCAGCGGGCGTGTTCGAGCACGGCACCCAGCTGCAGTGCGAAGGCTCCGGCGATCTTTGTCCCGACGACCTGCAGGAAGAACGACTTGTTGAATTCCCGGCAGACCAGCGCGTCCTGCTGGATCTTGGTCGCTCCTCCGGTCACCACGAATCCGTCGACCATCTCCTCGCGGATCGCCGTCTCCAGCGACGGCTCCTCGGGATGATTCTGCGTGTGCATCGAGATGGGGACGTGGGTGTGCTGCCGCAGGAAGCTGTAGCCGGCCACGTCGTGGTGCGGAATCGGACTCTCGTACATCACCACGTGGTGGAACGCTTCGAGTTCTTTCAACAGCCGGGTGCAGTGAGCGGTGTCGATCCCGAAGCCGTTGAAGTCCATGTCGACTTCGAAGTGCTCCGGCAGGCTGGCACAGAGCTTGCGGGTGTTTTCGATCAGGTCCCACCACGGCCGGCCCTTGGTCTTGAATGCCGTGTAGCCGCTCTCCCCGGCCAGCTTCGCCTCGCTGATCCAGTCCTCGGCCGAGAGGTCGATGTCCCACCAGCTGATGTGGCAGCGGTCTCGCACCTGCTGTCCCAGCAGTTGCCAGATCGGGCAGTCGGCCGCCTTGGCGGCCGCGTCGAACAGCGCGATCTGCAGCCCGGCTCCCAGTTCGTCGTCCCACATGGTCTCGGCGGGGTGCTTGCCGACGACCTTGGCCTTGGAGGCCTCGCTGGTCGTCTCGTCCCCCCAGGTGTAGTAGACCATCGTCTCGCCGAATCCGACGACACCCGAGTCGAGGGTGACCCGTACGATTTCGAAGAGGTTCCAGTGAGGGATCTCACGGACCATGTGCCGGGCGGGCACCTCGCGGAGTGGCAACTCGACCCAGAAGGTCTCGATGTTGGTGACGTTGTGTGACATGTGAGTCTCCCGGGATCCTTAGCTACCGATTCCGGCCATCAGCACCGCAAAACCGATGATCGCAAAACAGACGACCACCGAGATGATGAAGCCCACGACGTCCTCGGTGGTCGGCTTCTGGAATTCCAGCGAACTGCCGGGCAGCAACTTGACCCTCTCGCACGTCGACGGATCGGCGTAGGCGGCCTCCAGTTTCCTGGCGTCGGCTTCGGGGTCGGGATCCACCGGGGTCTTCATCTTGGCGTAGTAGCGGTCGAGGGCTTCCTCGGAGTTCTTTCGGGTCAGGAGACTGGCCACGATCATGACCAGGAACGGCATCATGATCTTGGGGACCAGTCCCAGGGCATTCAGGGACGACTTGGACTGTGCGGCCAGGTCGATTCCCAGCGGCTGGTAGAACATCAGGTTCAGCTTCAGGTTGCCCTCGCCATGCAACTCGGTGCCCTCGGGGTACGCCAGGGTCTCTCGCACCGTGTGCTCATCGACCTGCGTGGTGTCGACCACCGCGAGCGTCACCGACTTGTCGACCGGGGAGATGCTTTTCCAGAAGATGCTGTTGCTCTTGGATGTCTTGACGGACGGCAGGCGGGTCACACCGGCCTCGACAACCTGCATGCCGTCGGGCCCGGGGATCTCAATTGTTTCAGGCGAGATCGATCGTGGCTTGCCGGCATTGTGCCTGTCGAGTTCCGGTCCTGTCAGTCCCTGGCCGGCCGCGGTCCACACGGCTTTCGCCTCGGTCAGCTTTCGTCTCAGCAGCGACTTGGAGGCGACGGCCTGGGTGGTGGTGACCGTGTGGGGGGTGCGTGTCATCAGGTCCTGGTTGGTCCGGAGCCCGCTGAAGACCTGCGGGCCGAAATAGGGGATCACGAAGAAAAACAACAGGCAGTAGATGACGGTTGTCCAGGCTGCCCGGCCGCTGGCTTTGCGCCAGTACATTCCGATCCAGAACGGGGCGGCAAAGACCAGCGGGAACCAGAAGGTGAGTTCCAGTTGTTCGAGCATGTCGTAGAACGTCAGGGCGAAGAAGCACGAGCCGGCCACGACGATCACTCCCGTCAGTCGACCTAACCAGAGGCATTCTCGCTCGCTGGCTTGTGGCCGCAGGAATGGCACGTAGAGGTTGCGGACGATCAATCCGGCGCCGACGACCATCTGGGCATCCACGCTGCTCATCAGGGCTGCCAGCAGGCAGGCCAGCATCAGTCCGCGGAATCCCGGTCCCAGCAGTTGCATCGAGGCGTAGCCCCAGGTCAGGTCCGGTTCCTTGACCAGTGCGGGCACATCGGCATACAGCGTCGCAGCAATCAGTGCCGTCAGCACCCACCCCAGCGTGCAGAATCTTTTCAGGAAATTGCCCACCACCAGTCCCACCCTCGCGTCGTATTCGGTCTTGGCCGATCCGCCGCCGGTGGCGATGAAGTGAGGCTGGACGACGATGCCGGTGAGATTGGCCAGCACGATGGCGCCGAGATACAGCAGCGAGAACTCCGCGGCGCTGGAACCGATGATGTCGAAATACGACTCGGGCAACTGGTCGTGCATCACCTCGAAACCCGTTTTGTCTCCCCCGGGATTCAGCTCCGGGTTGTCGCTCAAGGCGCCCAGCCCGATCGGAATCAGCATCACCGAGAGCCCGATGATGCACAGGCCCTGGATCAGGTCGGTGAAGTACGCAGCTGCCAGGCCACCGGCAATGCCGTAGAGCACCACCACCACGGCGATGACCGGGATCAGCACGTGCTTCAGCTCCATCTTCGTGCCCAGCACGGAGACTTTCTTGTCGTCGTCCGCCGCGTCGGTTGCCGCATCCGTCGGTGTCTCGGCGGTCGCCACAGCCGCGGTGGCTGCTGGAGGCATGATCATCGGCTCGGCGGTCTTGGCGATCGCCGAGAAGAACATCGAACCGTAGATCATGAAGAAGAGAACGCCAAAGATGCTGTAGGCGGCGCCCAGTCCGCGAGACTCGTATCGTTCGACGAACCAGTCGCCCAGCGTCAGGTGCCGCATGCGGCGGTACCAGACACCGGTGATCCAGTAGAACGGGGTCACGAACAGCCAGAACATCACGCTCCACATGCCGCTCATGCCACCGGTGAACGTGGTCCGGCCGGTGTTGACCGGGTCACTGGATCCGGTTCCGGCTCCGAATGCGGCAAACGTCTGCAACAACTTGCCGAATCCGCGACCGCCCAGGAAAAAGTCCTCCTGCTTGTTGATCTGCGTGGCGCAGTAGGCGCCGATGCCGATCATCATCAGGAAGTAACCACCCAAGACGAGGTAGTCGGGAAGTGTCATGGGAGCGGATCCTTGAGATGGCGGAGCGGTCAGATCGGGTCGGTTGGGACCGCGATCGACCCGGGCGTGATGCGAGCAAGGTAACCGCGACCTCCGCGTCTTGCAATCCGCCCGCGGCTGGCAATTCCTCTTCCGTGAAGCCGTCGAAACAGGTATTTCAGTCGGAATGATCACCCGTGACAGCAACATTGACCCGCAAAAACTCGCCGGGATTCGGGCCACGGTGATGGGCCTGGGCACCTTCGGTGGCGGGGCCGGAGCCGTGGAGTTTCTCCGCCGGCAGGGTGCTCACGTCACCGTGACCGATCTTCGAGACGCCGGATCACTGGTCGGTCAACTCGAACGTCTCGACCGTGTTCCCGGTCACCCGATCACCTGGAGGCTGGGTGAGCACCGGGACGAGGACTTCTCGGGGGCCGACCTGGTGGTGGTCAACCCGGCGGTGCCGACCGGCAGTCGTTGGACGGCGATCGCCGAGGCGGCCGGTGCGAAACTGACAACCGAGATCGGCCTGTTCTGGGACCTGTGTCCGGCCCGCACGATCGCCGTCACCGGCAGCAACGGCAAGTCGACCACCACGGCGATGATCCACGCCATCCTCTCCGCATCGGGCCAGGTCGCCTGGCTGGGCGGCAACATCGGTGGCAGCCTGCTGGGAGAACTTCGTTCGATCAGCCCCACCGACTGGGTGGTGCTCGAACTCAGCAGCTTCCAACTCGAACACCTCGACCGTCAACAGGTCGCTCCTGACATCGCTGTCGTCACCAATCTCAGTCCCAATCACCTCGATCGTCACAAGACGCTCGAAGCGTACCGGCACGCCAAGCAGACGATCCTGAGATGGCAGACGTCCGGGCAGGCCTGCGTGCTCAACGACCTCGATCCCGATGTCTCGGCGTGGTCATTCCGCGGTCGGAGATGCGGATTCGGAGGAGGTTGCCGGCCGGATCGGGTGTCCGGACCCGGCGTTCACCTGGTCGACGTGGATCCCGAGACGGCGATGGTGCGAATGGGCGAGACGGCCGACGAGATTCCTCTCGGACACTGGGTGGTCGGTCCGGGTCACCACAATCGGCTGAACGCCGCCGCAGCGACGGCCGCGGCGCTGTTGGCCGGAGCCCGGGTTGAAGATGTCCGCAGCGGCCTGCGGGGATTTGCCGGACTGCCCCACCGCCTGCAGCTGGTCGGCGAATCGGGTGGACGGAGTTTCTACGACGACTCGTTGGCGACGACGCCCGAATCGGTCGAGGTGGCGTTGGCCTCGTTCGCTTCGCCGGTGGTGTTGCTGGCCGGAGGTTACGACAAGCGGGTGCCGCTGGAGGGCCTGGCCAGGACGATTGCCCGGGGGACCCGGGCGGTGGCCTTGATGGGCGAGACGGCCGGCGAACTCGAGCGGCTGCTCGTGGAATTCGGCTGGGACGGACCTCGCCGGGTCTGCGAGTCATTCGACGAGGCCTTCGACTGGGCGATGGCCCAGTCCCGTTCCGGAGACAACATCGTGCTCTCCCCCGGTTGCGCCAGCTACGACTGGTTCCCGAGCTTCCGGGAGCGGGGCGAGGAGTTTGTCCGGATGGCCCGGACGGCGGCCTAGGGTCGACTACAGGCGGACCTTCCCGGTGGCTCCCGGTTCTTCGCGGACGTAACGGGGCACCGCGTAGCCGGGCAATCGGCTCTCCAGTTCACTGACCAGCTGCCGTCCCCGGGACTCGGGCACCTCGAAGTGCACCGTCCCCGCCACGCGGTCCAACTGGTGCAGGTAATAGGGCACGACGCCCAGGTTGGCCAACCGCGTGCACAATTCGGCCAGCGTGTCGACTTCGTCGTTGACGCCGGCCAGCAGGACGGCCTGGTTGAGAACGGTCAGGCCGGATTCGACCAGCCGTCCCAGGGCGTCGGCACAGTCATCGACGACCTCGGACGGGTGATTGGCGTGCACGACGACGATGGGGGTCAGCCGGCCCTCTCGCAGTCGGAGGCACAGTGGCTCGGTGACCCGGCTGGGCAGAACCACCGGCAACCGCGTGTGGATTCTCAGTCGCGCCAGGTGCGGGATGCTCTCGAGCCTCCCGAAAAGCTGGTCCAGTCGCGTGTCGGTCAGCATCAGCGGATCGCCTCCGCTGAGAATCACTTCGTCGATCGAACTGTCGGCGGCCAGTTCGCCGACGGCCTCGTCCCACTCGTCCAGCCTGCGGGGCTCGTCGCCGTAGGGGTAGTGGCGTCGGAAGCAGTAGCGGCAGTGGACGGCACAGCTGCCGGTGGCGATCAGCAGCGCCCGCCCGTCGTACTTGTGGATCAGTCCCGGGGCCCGGCGGGCGTCCAGGTCGCCGACCGCATCGGTCGTGCCGGTGGCCGGCTGTTGCTCGTCGGCGATCGGCAGCACCTGCTTCAGCAGCGGGTCGTCCGGATCCCCGTGCCGCATCCGCGCCAGGAAACTCTCGGGCACCATCACTCCGAAAAGTTCGGCCGATTCTCGAGCGGCTCCCAGCAGGGATCGGTCGAGTCCGAGTCGTTCCACCAGTGTCCGGGGATCTCGGATCGCCCGGGACAGTTCGTCATGCCAGTCGGTGGCTTCCGGAGTGCCGGAGGACACGCTGTTGTGGACGATGGCTCGGGCCACGCGGACCTCGGTTCCGTCGTTAAACCGGATGTGCTAGTCTGGCTCCAGTTGGCCGGGAATCGGGCCAACACGGTGGAGAGGTGGTCGCGATTGTCCAATCGACCATCGCCGGACGGCTTAGCATAGCCAGTGGATACGGATACAACCAATGCCTCAAGTCAGTACCGGCGACTTCCGCAAGGGCATCAAGGTGACGCTCGACGACGAGCCCTACGAGATGATCGAGTGCAATTTCGTCAAGCCGGGCAAGGGCCAGGCCCTCTACAAGACCAAGCTCCGCAACCTGCTGAAGGGGACGATCCTGGATCGGACCTACAAGAGCGGCGATAGCCTCGATGGAGCCGATGTCCATCGCGGTGACGGGCAGTACCTGTACCGGGACGCCAGCGGTTACGTCTTCATGGACAACGAGAGCTACGAGCAGTACACGCTCGAGGCCGACGTCTGTGGCGAGCAGATCGCGTTTCTGCTCGAAGGTGCTCCGGTTGGAATGCTCTACTGGAACGGCCAGTTGATCTCGATGACACCTCCCCAGCACGTGGTGCTGGAGGTGACCCACACCGAGCCGGCGGCCAAGGGCAACACGGCCACCAACGTCACCAAGCCGGCCACCGTCGAGACGGGGGCCGAGGTGCAGGTGCCGGCTTTCATCAAGGAAGGTGACAAGTTGAAGATCGACGCCGAGGCGGGTACCTACATCGAACGCGTCCGCGACTAGGCCAGAGCCCACGGAGCCCCCGGATGTCCAACAGCCACAACCAGCTGCTGTACATCGAGACGGTCGGTTGCCAGATGAACGTGCTCGACAGCGAACTGGTCGTGGCCGCGTTGCGCGAGGACGGTTTCGAGCTGACCGAGAGCATGGACGATGCCGACACGGTGTTGTTCAACACCTGCAGTGTCCGGGAACACGCCGAGCACAAGATCTACAGCCAACTGGGCCGGCTGAAGTACAGCAAGCGGAAACGGCCCGACAAGGTGATCGGTGTCTTTGGTTGCATGGCCCAGAAGGACCAGGAGCTGATCTTCCAGAGAGCGCCCCACGTCGACATGGTGGTCGGAACCGGGCAGTTGGCCGAGATTCCCCGTCTGGTCTCCGACGCGCGGCGGGATCGTAACAAGGCCCTGGCCGTCAGCCTGGCCCGGACCGGCGGCAGCCGCGACGAGGTGAAGTCGAGCTTCGAGAGCTACGACCCCTTGCGGGATCCCACCATGCGGCCCAGCCCGTTTCAGGCCTATGTCCGGATCATGATCGGCTGCGACAAGTTCTGCACGTACTGCGTGGTGCCGACCACCCGCGGTCCCGAACAGAGCCGGCCGCCGTCGCAGATCGCCACCGAGGTGAAGGCCCTGGCCGGCCAGGGGGTTCGCGAGGTGACGCTGCTGGGCCAGACGGTCAACAGCTACTCGCACGTTGTAGACGGCCGCAGCTGGCGGTTGGCCGACCTGCTGGAGTCGATCCACGACATCGAGGGGATCGAGCGGATCAAGTTCGTCACCAATTTTCCTCGCGACATGGATGTCCGGTTGCTCGAGGCGGTTCGTGACCTGCCGAAGGTCGGACGTTACCTGCACGTGCCGGCCCAGTCGGGATCCGACACGGTCCTCGAACGGATGAAGCGGGGGTACACGGTGGCCGAGTACCGCGAAATGATGGGGCGGATCAGCGAGATCGTGCCCGGGTGCGCGGTCTCCAGCGATTTCATCGTCGGGTTCTGTGGCGAGACGGACGAGGATTTCGAGGCCAGCCTGCGGCTGGTCGAGGAGTGCCGTTTCAAGAACAGCTTCATCTTCAAGTACAGCCCGCGACCCGGGACCAAGGCCGATGACCGCCTGGACGATGACGTGCCCGAATCGGTCAAGCGGGAACGCAATGCCCGGTTGCTGGAGGCACAGACGGTCATCTGTGAAGAGGACAATGCCGGGTTCATCGGGCAGACGGTCGACGTGCTGGTCGAAGGGCCCAGCAAGATGGCCCAGAAGCAGCGGAAGCGGCAGCCGTCCGTGGCACCACACCCGGTGCCCGGTGTCGAACTCGCCGAAGACGATGCGGACGGGGTGGTGGCACTGGAGACCCCGGGAGAATCATCCGGTCCGGTCGCCGGCCCGATCCAGCTGGTCGGCCGAACCGACTGTGACCGGATCGTGGTCTTCGACGGCAACCCCCGGCTGGCCGGCTCGCTGGCGTCGATCTCGGTCGGCGACTGCACGGCCACGACGCTGATCGGTCGCATTGTCACCCGCGAAGTGCAGCACGCGGCGGTCGTGGAACTTCCGGTGGTCTAGAGCCGAGCACCGAGTCCGACGGGTTGGCCCGGGATGTGCCGGAGATCACGGCGGTGGGATCGGTCGCGCTGATGTTGATGGTGGTCCTGGTGCTGGAAAATCCTCGTCGGGGAATCCTGCTGGGGTTCTTCTACATCCTGCTGCTGCTGTATGTCCTGTTTGCCGCCGCTGACCGGCTCTGACCACGCCGGCCGGAGTCGCTGGTCGAATCGAACGATTCGTCCGGGCCGGGTTGATCCGTCCGTGTCAGACCGTTCTGGTGTACCGGTTCGGGAGGACGATCGTGTCCATGGTTGTCCTCCGGTCGTCGTGAATGACCCAGGGAGATGTTGTTGATGTCCAGAACGCTGACGTGCAGGACGTTGTTCGGTCCGGCGGTGTTGTCGATCGTGATGATGGCGATTCCTCCGACCGTGGCGGCCCAGAAGGAAAGTGGCAAAAGCTCACCCACCAGGGTCACCATCGACAAGGATGGTTTCGTGAGGGTCAACGGCAGGCGGCGGTACCTCTATGGTGCCTTCCGCGATCCGTCGGATTCGATCACCGAGTTCACCGGGCTGAAGCAGGCCCGTTTCGATCTGACCCACGAGTACCTGTTCGAGGTTCAGATCAACGGGGATGCGGACAAGTGGATCCGTCGGGCCCGGACTTACCTGCGGGGGGCGGCTGAGCAGGGAATCGGCGTGGCGCTGGGATTGCCACGGGATGTGGTGGAGGACCTGGGGGATGTGCCGATGGCCCGCAAGCTGGTCGAAGCGGTCAAGAACGAACCGGCGCTGTGGCTCTGGTATCTCTCGGACGAACCCGGCCGCCGTCGAGAACCCAAGAAGGTCGCGGCCAATCTCAACAAGGTCTACCGGATGATCAAGAAGGTCGATCCCAACCACCCGGTGGTGATCTGCGGCACCCGGGCCGAATTCTTTTCCGTCAACAACGCCGACAACGCCGACATCCTCTGGCCCAACACCTACCCCGTTCCCGACGGTCCCTGGGCGTGGACGATGAGCGAAACGAAGGGGTATTCGCAGCGGTGGCCGACGAAGTCGGTCTGGAGTGTCTCGCAGGCCTTCGACTGGCGGATTGGTGACCGTCGCAACGTGATCACCGACAAGACGCACCGGCCCAACGCCAAGGAGATCCGGGCCCAGGTCCACGCCAACATCGCCGCGGGGGCACGATCGAGCGTGTTCTACTGGTCGCCGAAGCGGGTCGAGTTGTCTCACTACGACATCCGCAAACTGCCCAGTATCTGGGGAGCGGTGTGTGACCTGGGCGATGAACTCAAGGTGCTCGAGCCGGTGTTGCTGTCTCCCGCGCCGAGCAAAACCCAGGCGGCAACGGTTCGCTTCGAGCGGACAGTCAAGGAGGCCGGCCGCACCCGGGACGACGTCTACCACTGGCAGAGGTGGCACAACGGCAACCTCTACGTCGGTGTCGTCAATGCCGGACACGAACGGCGGATGAAAGTGACCGTTGAACTGCCCACACCGTTTCAACTGGTACGGCAGTATCCCAGTGGGCTGTCGGTGATCACGCCGGACAAGATGGGCCGGTTGACGATCGACTCGTTTCAGCACGATCGGATCCCGGTACAGTTCACCTCCGCTGAACTCAATTCGACCAGGAAACTCGAGTTCTTCATGTACGAGTGCGACGTGGTGGTGTGGCGGTTCGTTTACGATCAACCCCGGCCGTGAACTCGATGGTCCCCGGCCTGCCACAAACCGGAAACCGGGCTGATGGAACTCGCCAAGTGCGGAGAACTCACAGATGAAGTACGCGCTGTTCACTGACAACCTGGCCGACATGAAGATCGAGCAGGTGTGTCGGGAGGTCCGGAAGCGGGGCTTCGACGGTCTTGACCTGACGCTGCGGCCCGGAGGCCACGTGTTGCCCAAGAACGCCGAGATGGGCCTGGCACACGCGCACCAGGTGGCGATGCGGGAGAAGGTCGAGATCCTGATGGCCTCGACGGGCATCAACGGAACCGACAGCCCGTTCGCCAGGGACGTGATCGCCTCGTGTGCCCATTACGGCGTCCGGCAGATCAAGCTGGGGTACTGGAGGTACCAGCCGTTCGGTTCGCTGCTCAAGCAGATCGACGCCGCCCGACGGAAACTCGAGGGGCTCATCAAGCTGACTTCCAGGTTCGGCATCCAGCCCTGTGTCCATGTTCACTCGGGCCAGATCCTGGCCAACGGCGGCTCGATCCTGTACCTGATCCTCAAGGACTTCGATCCCCGGACCGTGGGAGCCTACGTCGATCCGATGCACATGACCGTCGAGGGCGGGCTGTCCGGGTGGGAGATGGGCCTGGACCTCGTTGCCCCGTGGGTCTCGCTGGCGGGGATCAAGAATTTCCAGTGGAAATCCAACGGCCGCGATGAGCACGGCCAGGCCAGGTTCCGCACGGTGTACGTTCCGCTGGCCGACGGCCAGGCGCCGTTGCCGAAATTCGTGGCTCGGCTGAAGGAACTGAAGTACGACGGGACGGTGTCGCTGCACAGCGAGTACAAGGGCGGGTCGAGCTTCCGCAGCCTGACCAGTGTTGAGTTGCTCGACCAGTCGGCCGTCGACCTGAAGTACTTCAGGCGGATCGTTAAGTGATTGGACCGGGTCGCGGTCGCACGACCTCGGCTAAGACAGCACGTCGGCAAGCGCCTCGTCCAATTCGGGATGAGTCCACCTGAAACCGGTTTGCTCGAGCACGCTCGCCCGGATCCGTGCACCACCCAGCAGCAGTTCGTCGGCCATCTGGCCCAGCATCAACCGGGCGACGAATGCGGGCATCGGGAAGAGTGTCGGGCGGCGCAGGACTTTTCCGAGCGACTTGGTGAATTCGAGATTGGTCGCCGGGGCCGGGGCGACCGCGTTGACCGGCCCGGAAATCGTCTCGGTGTCGATCACGTGGCGGATCGAGGCGACCAGGTCGTCCAGCGTGATCCAGCTCCAGTACTGGTCTCCGGAACCCACGCGACCTCCCAGTCCCAGCTTGAAGGGCAGGAGCATCTTGGTCAGCGCGCCGCCGTTGGCCGAAAGCACCACACCGATACGGTGGTTGACCACCCGGATTCCCGCCTCGCGGGCGGTCGTCGTCGCCGCTTCCCAGTCACGACAGAGATCGCTCAGGAACATCTCGCCCGGCTCGTCGGTTTCGTCGACCCACTCGGCACCGCGATCTCCGTACCAGCCGATGGCCGAGGCACTGACCAGCACGCCGGGAGGTTCGGGCAATCCGGCCACGGCCTCGGCGACGCCCCGCGTGCCGATGACCCGGCTGTCACGGAGCCGGGCTTTCTGGGCGGCGGTCCACCTGCGGTTGGCGATGCCCTCGCCGGCCAGGTGCACCACCGCGTCGAGCCGCCCATGCTTCGCCAGCGCCTGGGTGTCGACGGTTCCCTCGACCGCCGACCAGGTGATCGTATCGGCGTTCGACGCCGGGGAACTGTCGCGGACCAGCCGCAGCACCTGGTGGCCGTCGGAGGACAGCGACTTGGAGAGGGCTGTACCGACCAGCCCGGAGGCACCGCTGAGAAGAACTTTCATGGACGAGGACTCGGGTTGTCAGAAGGAGGGATCCTGCAAGACACGACAGACGTGAAAAATCGGCCTGTCGCGCCTCCTACGGACTATCCGCAGAAATGCTGACGGAACAACCGGGCAAGAGAAAAAAAGGAGTCAAAGGAGCGAAGAACTCCGCTCGGGTGAATTCGGAGGTTGGGGCTGATAGCCTGATACGCCCGACCAATCCGATTGACCCACGTGGAGCCGGACTCATGCACCGCCCTGCCCGATCGCTGTTGCCGTTGTTGTTGCTGGGAGTTCTGGTCGCATCGACCGATGCGGCCGAGTGGAAGAAGCACGTCGTGCACAGCGGCGCGCATACCGTCAACGCCGTCGCCGCGGATTTTACCGGCGACAAGAAGATTGACATCATTGCCAACAGCGACGGAAAGACCAGGCTGTTTGTCGGACCGGACTGGGACGAGACGGTCATCGAGACGAACCCGGCTCACGGGTGCATCCACTCGGAATTCATGGATGTCGACCGGGACGGGGATCTCGACTGGATCGGAGCCCGCTACTCGCCGGGATTGGTTTACTGGCTCGAGCAGCCCAAGAAACCGCTGGAGCAGGAGTGGAAATTTCACCTGGTGGACGACCAGGTCAACGGCATCCACGGTCTGCTCAAGGGCGACATCGACGGTGACGGTC
>DLVV01000023.1:13506-14095 GCA_003445035.1 Planctomycetaceae bacterium
GCGGAAGGCCGATCGCTGGCATCGCCACATCTTCGCGGTCGGAGATGCTCCCGGGCTCTCACATTACCTGGGCTACGGCGACGTCAACGGTGACGGTCGTCCGGATGCGGCCAGTGCGGCCAAGGGGGGGCCGTCGGACAAGACGAAGATGGGCAACTGGTTCGCCTGGTGGGAGGCTCCCAAGGATCCGACCAGGCCGTGGACCAAGCACCTGCTGGCCGACAACCAGCCCGGGGCCACCAATATCCAGCCTGCCGACGTCAACGGAGACGGCAAAACCGATTTCATCGCCACCCGTGGTCACGGTGTGGGCGTGCTGTGGTTCGAAGCCCCGTCGTTCCGAATCCGCGAGATCCACAAGACGCTCAAGGAACCGCACTGCCTGGTCGTGACCGACATGGACGGTGACGGTGACATCGATGCGGCCACCTGTGGCTACGGAAGCAAGGAAGCCTGGTGGTTCGAGAACGACGGGAAGGGACATTTCAAGAACCACCTGATCGGCAGCAACCAGGAATCCTACGACATCCGCGCGGTGGACATCGATGGGGACGGCGACCTGGACATCCTGATTGCCGGACGCGGCAGC
>DLVV01000047.1 GCA_003445035.1 Planctomycetaceae bacterium
GGCACCCGAACAGGCTCTCGACAGTCACCAGGTGGATGCCCGGGCGGACATCTACAGCCTCGGTTGCACGATGTACTTCCTCCTGACCGGCCGTCCTCCGTTCAACGAGGGGACACTGGCCCAGAGGTTGATGTGGCACCAGACCAAGTCTCCGCCGGAGATTTCCGAGACCCGTGCCGATGTGCCCGAGGGGCTTGCTGAAATCGTTTCGACGATGATGGCCAAGGATGCGGACAACAGGTTCCAGACGGCTCGGGATGTTGCCGAACAACTCACCACCTGGATCGGTGACGGCGAGACGGCTGCCCAGCCCCCGGTGGCCGCAGCCGTTCTCGTGGCCAAGCCGGTCGAGCCACCGACTCCGGCTCCTTCCCCGGTTGACCCGTCCCCTCCAGTGGCCACGCCCGTCGAGCCACCGGTGCCGGAGGCCGGCGATACCACCCGGGTTTCCGCTTCGGAAACCGAGAAGGTCGTCGCCGGGACCGATGATCCCGGACTGGCCGACTTTCTGTCGCAACTCGGCAATGACGACACGCCGGCCCCTTCGGCTGTTGTCGAACCGGACGCCCCCCCTGCCCTGACCCCCGACGTTCCGCCAACCGTCGCACCCCCCGAGGCGCCACCGGCCCCCTCTCCGCCCCCGTTCACACCGGTTGAGGTCGCTCCCGGCATGGATTCGGCCGAAGAGTCGCCACCGTCAGTGGCAGCCCAGAGCAGCGGCTTCCCGGATCTGGACGTGTCGTCTCCGCAGGCCACTCCCCGGCGGTCGACTCGCAGCAGGAAGACCGCCGGTCGCCGCCGGGCGTCGGGCAAGGGGTCGAAGATGTGGCTGGCCATTGGTGGAGTGGTATTGCTTGTGATCGTTGCGGTCGTGGTGATGAGCAACATCGGCGGTGGAGGAGGTGGAGCGGAAAACGGTGGCGAAACCGCCGACCCGGGATCGGACGGCACGGGTGGAGATGCCGGCGGGACCCCGACGAAGGTCACCCCTCCTCCGGCGAAAAAGGCCGCCGGAGGGAAGAAACCGGCCAAGGCGAAAAAGACACTGCAGGTGGGCGGGGTGGACGCCGAGTACGAGACGATCACCGCCGCACTGGCCTACGTTCGTGAGCACGTCGACGGCTATTCCAGGCGATCGCGTCGGATCCAGGTCACGATCAATGTGCTGGGGGGGCAGACCTATGCCGAGTCGATCGAAATCGACGGCAAGAAACAGAAGTGGCCGACCGGGATCGCGATTGTCAGCACCGGCGTCGAACCGGCAATCATCGCACCGACGGGGCGAAAATCGGGTATCCGGCTGAACCAGGTCGAATATGTCCGGATTGAAGGATTCCGGGTCGAGGTCAAAGGAAAGCCGACCGGCGTGGTGCTGGCCGGAGCCCAGGACCGGGTGCAACTCGAGAACCTGGTCATCGACGGATTCACCGAGAGCGGGATCGATTTGCAGGGTGCGGCCGGCGAACCCAGCCAGGACGCCCTGCGGCTGATCGACCTGCGGCTGACCGCCGGTGGAGCCGCAGCGGTCGGGGTGAGGTTGTCCGAGGGTGTCTACGATACGTCGCATGTGGAAATCACCGGGTGCCGACTGATCGGTCCCCAGCGAGCCGGAATCCAGTTGACCGACACCGCCACTTACGTGGCGGTCAGTCGGACGGTCGTCCAGTCGGCTGGGGTGGCCCTGGAGTTTTCCGGTGAGAACCGGACGTGGCGTCACCTGAAGATCCACAACAACACGTTCTCGAAGGTCCAGCGGGGGCTGGTCTTCGAGCACATGCCGACCGACAATTCGGACAACGTCACGATTCGCCGGAACCTGTTCCACGAGATCGAAGGACCGGAGTGCCTGGTCGAGAACGGGTACGTGGAATTGCAATTCAGCCAGATGGTCAGCACGGCCGGTTCGATCACCGAGAACTGGTCGACACGTACTGCCCCGGCGGATCTCAAGAAAGGCGAACGCGAGTTGATGCTGCCGGGCCTGAAACAGCAACGCGGGGTCAAGGTCGAGTTCTCGTCGACGGATCCCGCCGCGTCGGACTTTCTCGAACCCCGTGACGGCACGCTGCCACGCCGGGGGCCGGGTAACCCGAAGGACCCGGCCTTCATTGGTGCCCAGCCGTTTCGAGCGAGACGCTAGGCGTCCAGGCCTCGTTCGGTGCGAATCTGTTTGACCTCGTCCATGACCTGGCCGATCAGCGTCGCGTTCTCGTCCAGCGCGGTGTACTCGATCACGTGAGTCCAGGTGTTCAGCCCGACCGCTGCCAGTGCGGCCAGCAGGTGAAGCGTGGCCGGCGACAGGCCCAGCCAGCCGGTGAAACCGACCGGCGAGGCGGGGTCGGCCGCGGCCCCCAGTGTCCCGGCGGCCAGCAACAGCAGGAATCCTCCGACGATGACCGGGATCGTCCGGTACTTCAGTTTCCGGCTGGCCGCGTATCCGTCTCCGGAAAGCGGGTAGACCCGGGCGGTCTCCTCGAACCACCGTCCGGTGCCGATGAAGTAGGTCATCACCAGCCCGTGAACGAGGGTGGTGAACAGCATCCCGCCCAGCGAGGCCCACATGTGGTAGTCGACCTGGTGGCTCAGAGACCTCTCGGCAGCGTTCTCGATCCCCAGCCCCAGCACCAGCGCCGCGGCCAGCAGCAGCGTGCTGATGATCGACAGCGGAAGGAAGATCGTCTTCACGATCGGCCCCGTGACAATGGAAAGAACTGGAGCGGTCGGTATGCTGATCGCTGCCGATGATAGGGGATTCCCGGGGGAACGAGGAAGTCGATGAAGATCACCAGCATCACCAGTCACCAGGTCGAGATTCCGCTGAAGCCGGCCCGTCGCATGATCTCGGCCCTCGGCCAGCACACCGTCTCGCGATACGTGCTGGTCCGGATCCAAACCGACGCGGGCATCGAAGGGGCCGGCGAAGCGACGGTGATGCCGCGTTGGAGTGGCGAGACCGCGTGGGGAGCGCAGGCGGTCATCGATCACGTCTTTGCGCCGCTGCTGGTCGGGTGTGACCCGTTCGACATTCCCCAGGTCGATCACCTGATGGACCGGGCCGCCGCCGACAACTGGTTCGCCAAGAGCGCGATCGAGATGGCGTGCTGGGACATCCAGGGCAAGGAGGCCGGGAAGCCGGTCTACGAATTGCTGGGCGGAGCCGTACGCCCCTTGCCGATCACCTGCCGTTTCTCGATGGGGGCTTATCCTCTCGAGCGGGCCCGGCAACGGGCCGGCGAACTGGTCGAGGAGGGTTTCACGACGATCAAGGTCAAGGTGGGGACCGATCTCGAAGAGGACGTGGCACGGGTGGCGGCCGTCCGAGAGGTGATCGGTCCCGACCGTGACCTGGTGATCGATGCCAACGCCGGCTGGGACGCCGCCACCTCGATCACCGCGATGGAGCGGATGGCCGACGATAACGTGGGACTGTTCGAACAACCGACCACCAATGGCGACTTCCACGCGTTGGCCGAGGTGCGGCGAGCGATCTCCTGCCCGGTCATGGCCGACGACATCGTCTTCGACCTGCCCGATGCTCTCGAGTGCATCCGCCACGAGGCGTGCGACGTGATCAGCCTCTATCCCGGCAAGAACGGGGGGATCCGCAAGGCGTGGGAAATCGCCGAACTGGCGGCCGAGCACGACGTGGCCTGCAGCATCGGGTCGAACCTCGAGCTCGACGTCGCCGCCGCGGCGATGTGCCACCTGGTGGTCGCTTGTCCGAACATGCAGGTCGAGACCTATCCGGGAGATATCCTCGGACCGGATTACCACGAGGCCCGGGTGGCGACCAACCCGATCGTCGTCAACGGGCCGGTGATCGAAACCCCCACGGGGCCCGGACTGGGTGTCGAGGTTGACTGGGAGGCAGTCGAGAGGATGGCGCCGGCTTCAGGGTGATTCGCCGGACGGCGGATCGGCCAGGCGGATCGTGATGCTGGCCGCATGCGCCGTCAGACCCTCGGTCTCGGCCATCCGGCAGACATCGGCCGCGTCGGCCGCCAGGGACTCGCGGTCGTAACGGATGACGCTGGACCGCTTGAGGAAGTCGTTGGCCGAGAGACCGTTGGCGAAACGGGCGGTGCCGCCGGTGGGCAACACGTGTGAGGGGCCGGCCACGTAATCTCCCAGGGCGACCGGGGTGTGGTGTCCCAGGAAGATCGCCCCGGCATTCTGGACGTGGTCGAGAATGCTGGAGGGGTCGGCGGTCGAGATGTGCAGGTGCTCGGGTGCCATCCGCTCGGACAACGCGATCGCCTCGTCCCGGTCGGCCACCCGCACCAGCGCGCCGAACTGGTTCAGGCTCTGCGTGGCCAGGTCGCCCCGCGGCAGCCGCTCCAGTTGTTCGGCCAGGGCCGAGGCGACGGCTTCGATCAACGGCTCGTGCCAGGTCAGCAGCACGCTGGCTCCGGGGCTGTGCTCGGCCTGGGAAATCAGGTCGCTGGCCAGGAAGGTCGGGTCGGCCGTCTCGTCGGCCAGCACCACCACCTCGCTGGGGCCGGCGATCGAATCGATGTCCACCTCGCCGAAAACGCGTTGCTTGGCCAGGGCGACGAACAGGTTGCCCGGACCGACGATCTTGTCGACGGCCTCGATGCCGTCGACCCCGTAGGCCAGCGCGGCGACCGCCTGGGCCCCGCCCACACGGTACACTTCGTCGATTCCCAACTCGTGACAGGCCGCCAGCAGATCGGTGTTGAATCCGCCGAATTCGGTTGGAGGCACGACGACGGCGATCTGCTCGACCCCGGCAGTGCGGGCCGGCACCGCCGTCATCAGTAAGGTCGAGGGGTAGGCGGCCGCGCCGCCGGGGACACACACGCCGACCCGTCGCAGCGGACGATACCGTTGAGTCAGTTCGACCGTCCCCTGCCCTGCCCCGCCGTCCCGCTGTCGCAGAACCGTCACGTCCTCGGGCAGGACCCGCGACTGGAACTCGACGATGTTGTCGCGAATTCGTCGGATGGTGGCCAGGTAGTCGGGGGCGGCTGCCTGGTGGGCGGCCTGGAATTCTTCCCGGGAGACTCGCAGCGTGTCACCGGTCAGGTCGACACCGTCGAGCCTGCGGGTGTAGTCCAGGACCGATTCCAGGCCTCCGGAAGCGACGTCGCCGCAGATGCGGTCGACGACCTGTGCCGGTGAGAGTGGTTCGCCAAAGATTTCGACGGTTCGCTCGCGGCCGGCCTCCGAGACGATGTCGCCGCGCGGACTGAGTCGTTCTCGCAGGCTGTCGATCAGGGCGGTGGCCTCGCCGCTCCGCGTGTCGATCGTGGTGATGTCGAGCGGCATCGGACGGGGCCTGGCCGGGGATTCACTTGCCGCAGGTAATCCTAGTGGCTCCCCGATGGGCTGGCCACACGCGAGGCTGTCCGGACACCGTTGAAGAAGGCACCGGGGCCGAGCTAGAGTGAGTGTTCCAACTGCAGCGGAACAGGTACCACCGAATCGAGGACCGGCGAT
>DLVV01000174.1 GCA_003445035.1 Planctomycetaceae bacterium
CCGGTCGGTCCGCTCATGGACGCCAAATCCTCTCCTCTTCCGACCGAACCCCCCAGTTCGCCCCCCCGCCGGGTCTCTCCGGTGACCTGGGCAGGTTTCGGCTTCGCAGCCGTTCTCCTGGCCCTGGCTGTCTGGCCGTCGGCCGACGGCCCACGCCTGGCCCTAAAGCCCACCCCACCACCACTGCCTCCGATCGGTGAAACCGGGTACCAAAACGCCGCCGAAAGCGAATGGGTCGGCGTGTCGGCGTGTGCCAAGTGCCACTCGGAGATCGCCAAACACTATTCACAATCGTCCCATGCCAGTGCCTTGGCCGAAGTTTCCCCCGACGCCGAACCGCCCGATACCGAATTCGCCCACCCGGCCTCGGGACGCCGCTACCGCGTCTATCGCAAGGACGGGCGATTGCGGCATCGCGAGACAATTGCGACCGAGAACGGGGACGATCTTGTCCTCGCAGATCACCCTGTCTCAATGGTCGTCGGCACGGGCCACCAGGGCCGCACGTACCTGGTCAATCTCGACGGATTTCTCATGCAGAGTCCCGTCACCTGGTACGCCGATGGTAAGCGTTGGCGTCTGGCTCCCGGCTACGACCGTGGCGACCATCTTTCCTTCGAACGTCCCATCCCTGTCGACTGCCTGATCTGCCATGCGGGCCGATCCGAATCCATCGACGGAGCCTACCACCGGGTGAAAGTCCACGAACGCCAGATTGGCTGCGAACGTTGCCACGGATCCGGCTCGTTGCACGTCACGGCTCGACGCCGGCAGGCCGACACCGACCCGATCGCCAAAGATGACGACCGGACAATCGTTCATCCCGGCCGACTGTCACGGGAGCGGCTCGAGTCGGTTTGCGCGCAGTGCCACCTACAGAACAAGGCGGCGGCGAACCTGAGAAACCGACGACTGGTCGACTTCCGGCCGGGGCAGAGACTGGCCGAATTCCGTGCGCACTATGTGCTCGAGGAATCCAGCGGAGGCATGACCGTCGTCGGCCACGTCGAGCAGCTCCACCAAAGCCGCTGCTACACCCAGACCGAAACGCTGACCTGTACGACCTGCCACGACCCGCACCGACACGTGGCCCAACCCGAAGCCGCCACGCTCCACCGGGCCAAGTGTCTCGAGTGTCACCAGCCCGACGCCTGCGGGCTGCCCACCGATGGCATGCGTCGCCGGAAAGTCTCGGACCACTGTGCCGAATGCCACATGCCACGGACAACCACCGAAATCCCCCACGTCGCCTCGACCCACCACCGCATCGGCATCCACGACACCGATCCGAGCCGTCCGAACTCCGCCGGACGACGGTTCTCACCCGGCACGCTCCAGCCGCTCCACGACCTCTCACACCTCCCTCCGCTCGACCAGGACCGTTGCCTGGGACTGGCCTACCGGCAACTGGCCAGCAAGCAGACCGACCGGGAACTGGCGTCGGTCTTTCGTCTCCGAGCCCGTCGCATCCTGCGGCGAACCTTCGACGCGGGACTCGAGGACGCCGAACTGCTGGCTGCCCTGGCCGACCTCGACCAGTCCTCCAATCCTGCCGACGCCGGTCAAACGGCCGCAAGAGCCCTGGAGCGGGATACGGAATTGACCGCACAGGACCGAGTCAACTCCCTGGCCGTCCAGGCCAATTCGCTGATCATCACCGAAAAATTCGCCGACGCCATTCCGGTACTCGAACGGCTCGTCCGCCTCCACCGCAACACCGGAGCCTGGCTGCAACTGAGCCAGTGCCGGATGTCCACCGGAGACACCCCGGGGGCGATCGCAGCGGCCGAACAGGCCGTCGCCATCGGGCCACAGCGTCCCGAAATCCGAACTTACCTCGCGAGACTCCTTCGCCAGGCTGGAAAAACCGACCGGGCGAGGGAACAGCAGCGGGCTGCCGACGCTCTGAATCGCGGCCGACGTGGCGGCCCGGATCGCACCCGCTAGACCGATCCGCCAACCGTTGGCCGCACCCCGGGCGGGCCTCACACCGCGACAGCGTATTCCTCTTGCGGTCGGCGACGCCGTTGTCCGATACTCCCGCTCCCATTTTATTCCCCACCGGCCACGCCAACGGATGGCAATGCCCGAATCCGAGACCAGCTACCGGCAGTCCCACCAGGGGCGTGGTCTCGACTACCACGACCACTTCACCCGCAACCCACGACGGCGGATGATGTGGAAAATCGAACAGCGGATCCTCGACCGCGTACTCGACCAGGTCCACGACGAACAGGCCGACGAAATCGCGTACCTCGATTTCGCCTGCGGCACCGGCCGGGTGCTCGCCTTTGTCTCGGCCCGCACCGACACCGCCACGGGCGTCGACATCTCCGGATCGATGCTGGAAGTCGCCGCGACCAGTGCACCGAAGGCGGAGTTGATTTCGGCGGACATCACGCTCGGCAACTCACCGCTGACGGGCCGCACCTTTGACCTGATCACCGCCTTCCGGTTCTTCCCCAACGCCGAGGAATCGTTGCGGACAGAGGCCATCTCGGCACTGGCCGCCTGCCTGAAACCCGGAGGACGACTGATCCTCAACAACCACCGCAGCCGCTCATCGCTGCGGCAACGGCTGGTCCGCCTGCTGACGCTCGGACGCCGAGGCCATTCGGGGATGAGCCACCAGGAGGTGACACGGCTGGTCACCGCCGCCGGGCTGGAGATCGAGCAGATCGCTCACGCCGGGGTCGTGCCCGAGCACGAGTGGCTACTGCTGAGGCCACGGTTCGTTGTCGAATGGTTCGAACGGCTGGCAACTCAACTGCCGCTCTCGCCTTTGGCCGAGAACCTGATCTACACCTGCCGCCGACCCGTGGCCGAGACGGTCCGGCAGGCGGCTTGACCTCCTCTAGACGGCATCCAGTTCGGTCAACAGCGCGGCGGGTGCCTGGAACGTCTCGTCGATCTCGCTGGCGAGTCCGAAGACCAGGTCCGCTCCTTCACCGCCGGCCACTGTGTCCCGCGTGCCGCCCTGGCCCTTGACGTAATCGTCGCCGAGATTGCCGAGTACGAGATCCGCTCCGGAACCGGCCAGCAGCGTGTCGTTGCCGTCGCCACCGAACATGGTGTCATCACCACGGGCTCCGACAATCTTGTCGTCCCCGTCGCCGCCACCCATCTGGTCGTCACCGCGTTCACCGAGCATGTGATCGTCGCCGTCACCACCGACCAGCGTGTCGTCGCCGAAACCGCCTTTCAGGCTGTCGTTGCCGTGGTCACCCAGCAGCCGATCGTTGCCGTTGTTGCCGAAAATGCTGTCGTCATCACGGCCGCCATCGAGCACGTCGTCACCGATTCCGCCATAAATCCGGTCGGCACCACCACCGCCCATCAGGCTGTCGTCACCGGACTTGCCGTTGAGCGTATCGCGGCCGGTGCCACCCGTGGCGGTGTCGTCGCCGACGCCACCCACCAGCAGGTCCCGATCCGCACCACCGAACAGCACGTCATCACCCGAGTTGCCATCGATGGAGTCGAAACCGTCTTCCCCGTGCAACTGGTCATCGCCGTCACTGCCGTCGATGCTGTCGTCGCCGGCACCACCGAAGACCGTATCACCACCGGCCCCGGCAACCACCAGGTCGTCACCGTCGCCTGCGTTGATGGTGTCGTCGCCGAGACTGCCGGTGATCGTGTCGTTGCCGTCGCCCCCGTCGAAGATCAACCGGACCTCGCCCGGATCAGCTCCGTTGGCATCGAGCACGTCGTTTCCGTTTTCCCCGGCCACCCGAACCAGCAGGCTGGGCACACCAAGCAGATCGGGAACGGTGATCGTGTCGTCCCCGTCACCGGGCTGGAACTCGAGCACCTCCGAGGACCACTCGACGTTGGCCCGGTGCGTGCCATCCGACACCTGCAACCTCGTCTCGGTCTGCAACGTCAGGTCATGGGCATTGGGGAGCACCGAGAACGCCTGCACGCCCGCGTCGCCACGAGCATGAACGACGTCGTAGCCGTCGTCGCCGTGCAGGTCGTCGGATCCCGCACCGTGCCACCAGACCAGGACATCGTCGCCGGCCTCGCCGTGGAGCGTGTCGGCACCACCCTGGCCATCCAGGGTGTCGTCACCGGCTCCGCCGGCCAGTGTGTCGGCACCACCGCCACCGTAGATCGCGTCGATTCCTCCACCACCGGAAACGCTGTCGTTGCCGTTGCCACCACTGATCCGATCAGAACCCTCACCGGCCAGGATCGTGTCGTTGCCGTTGCGGCCCCGCAGGGTGTCGTCCATCCCCAGGTTGGGAACCGGCGGCGGAGGTGGGGGGGTGTCGATGGGAACACTTCCGCCCAACGCGGAAATGTATGCGGTCGTGTCCAACGCGGTGTCGATCACATCGGCGACGATGAACGTGACCTGGTTGCCGGTGCTGCCAGCCCCGACATTGGTCTGGAACTGCAACACGGCTTCCCCAGACGGAGCCAGCACCGCGTTGAGCTCGGTGCCGGCGATCGACGTCATGTCGGGATGGTCGATGTTGACCGGCAACCCGTCGACCAGGGCGATGTTGACGCCATTGACATAGAGTCCGAAGCCGTCGGTGAAAGACCCGACAAAGACCGGCCATTCCTCGGAACCGAAAACGACATCGAAGAACAACGAGTCGAAACCGGGCAACATGTCAAAGAAGACATCGATCTGCGTGACGTCGTTGTGATCCAAGGTGCCACCGGTGATCGGATCCAGCAGCACTTCCTGCGCGGCAGTCGCAGGGACACTGAAACTGGTGGAATTCGCACCGCCGGAATCCGGACCGTCGCTGTAATCTGTGGCGTCCCCGGTGCTGATCACGATGCCCGGACGCGACAGGCCATAGGTCGCGTCCGTTCCGATCGTGTAGGTGCCCGTGGAGGTTTCTCCGGTGCCGAGCGAGTGACCTTGCACGTTGATGCCGGTCACCACCAGCCCCGTACCACCGCCGCCCGTCAGGGCATTGATCAACTGCACCGTATCAAGAGTCGGCGTGACGACCAGGCCACCGGGAGGGAGATCGTCGTCATCGACGATTCGCCCCTCGCCCAACCCGTCGAAAATCGTCGCATTGACCGGGTTGAACAGGCTGATGAAGAACGTTTCCTCGATCACCTCGTCGATCGTGTCACCGAACACATCGATGACAATGGACTGGGATGTCTGGCCCGGAGCGAAGGTCAGCGTACCGGAGTCCGAGAGGTAATCGCTGCCCCCGATCGCGGTGCCCCCCTCAGGAGTGCCATCGGAACTTGTTCCGTAACCGACCGTCACTGTGTCCTCGACAGGCGTGGAAATCGTGACGGTGAAGATCGCCTGGGTGATCCCCGAATCGCCCTCGGGATCGATCCGCACGTCGTCGATCGAGAGACTCGAGAGTGTCCGACTGTCGAGGAAGTCATTGCCCGAGCCACCGTCGAGCGAGTCGCTGCCGACTCCGGCCGTCAACGAATCGTTGCCGTTTTGCCCCTGGATGGTATCGTCGCCGAACGAACCATCAAGCTCGTCGTCGCCACTGCCGCCAAAGATCCGGTCATCTCCATCGGCAGCGAGCACGGTGTCCTGCCCACTACCACCGTTGAGCACATCGCCGGCATCGGGCGGGGTGACGGTGATCGTGACCGTGGCCGGCAGGCTGACCTGTCCGTCATTGTCGGCGATCGAGTAGGCGAACGAATCGGTGCCGCTGAAACCGGTATCGGGAGTGTAGGACACTCGCCCGTCACCCAGGCTCACTGCCGCCCCGTTGGACGGCTGAGAGTTGATCGTGATCGACCCGAAATCGAGCACTCCATCGGTGTCCGAATCGTTACTGACCACATCGATGATGGCCGTATTGTTGGCGCGGACCACGCCCGCATCATCACTGGCCACCGGCGGGAGTCCCGCACCGACCGAGTCGGGTGCTCCGGAACCGAAGATCGTGTGAGTGGTGTAGAGATCCGACGCGCCCGGCACCAGGCTGTACAGGTTCTGCAAAGCCAGCGTGATGTCGTATTCCTGGCCGGTGTCGACAAACTGGTCGCCGTCGTTGTCGCCGGTGACCGTGTCATCCAGCGCGGTGCCCGATGCGATCCGGTTCTGGAGTCCGCTATAGGCGTCGAGTTCGAATCGCCCCGTGGTTGGAATGGTCCCGTGTTTCCCGGTGATACCCAGGAAGGTGGTGTCGGTCGACCCACTGCCTCCACGATCGGTCTCGAAGAGCAATTCGTCGTTGGCCGAAGTGATCATCCGGCCACCGCCGTCGACCAGGGTGCCGTCGAATAACAGGTCGCCGTCGATGTAACGGACAAACTCGAAATCCACATTCGCCGTGCCGGTGTTGGTGAACCGCAGGGTCTGTGTCAGCAGTGAGCCGGTCTGGCCACCACTGGCGTCGAGCATGGGGGTGACCGTCTGGGTCAGCGCGAAGTTCAACGACCCGATGTCGAACGCGCTGTTCGCCTCGGTCGGCAAACCGCGAATCGTGGTCAGGTTGGCCGCCAGGTTGGTCAACGTGTCCCGCGAACCGGTAGAACTGGTGGTGTTGTCGCGGTAGTAGATGTCCGACTGGAAGGTGGTCGTCGCCGGGGCCGGTGCCGGACCCACCGGGTCGTACTCGGCTCCGGCATCTCCACCCACTCCCGAGGCCGTCCCGAAGCTGCCCGCGGCATCAACGGTGATCAGCAGCGAGGCGTCGCCGGGGCCGTTGGTCATGTCGTGGTTGGCGCCACTGTCGGTGCCCCCGCCGCTGTCGACCGCATCGCCGAACCCGACCGTGGGTGGGACAACCGGTGGCGGCTGAGGAGCTGGTGGAGTGGCGGCCTCGGGGATCGGGAACGCACTGCTGATATGGTCGTTGCCGGACCCACCATGCAGGTTGTCGGCACCGCCACCACCGACGATCGTGTCGTCCTGGCCCTGGCCCTGAACGAAGTCGTTGCCGTCTGAGAATGACAACGGGTCGGAGAGATCACCATAAATCTCATCCGACTGGTCGCCGCCACGGATCGTGTCGTCGCCCAGGCCTCCGATCAGCGTGTCGTTGCCACTCTCTCCGTTCAGCGAATCGTTGCCCTCGGACCCGTCGACACTGTCCGCGCCGTCGCCGGAGTTGAGGTCGTCGTCACCTTCACCGCCGACGATCGTGTCGAATCCGTCGCCGCCGGTCACGACATCGTCGCCGCCGCCGGCATCAATCGCGTCGTTGCCATCGCCGCCGGCCAGCGTGTCCTGCCCGGTACCACCGGTGACCAGGTCGTTGCCGTCGCCAGCATCCACGAGGTTGTCCGAGGCCGTCAGGACAATCGTGTCGTCCCCGTCACCGCCCAGCACCGTCACGCCCAGGTCGACCGCGCCGGTGATCTCATCGTCACCGTTCCCTCCGACCACCTCGATGGTGACCGGGTTGCCGTCAATGTCGGTGTGGTCGTAATCGGACGCAGCGACAGCCGAGAGATCCAGCACGTTGCCAAGATCGCCACCCAAGACCACCATCGACTCGACGCTCGAAGCGGGGATCGTCCCCGCGCTGGGATCGATCACCCCGTCGACGCTCACCTGGACGTTGCCGGACGAATCAGTTCCGATGGCCACCGCTTCTCCGGCGTCGGAGACGACGCTGAGCTGGCCGTCGATGAGCAGAGTGGTCACCGACAACAGGGTCCGGTCCTCGAGGTGTTCGACCTGCGAGGGGAGCCGGGGGCCTGTCGGCTGAGAGGATCGGGCATTTCGCCGGGCCGGACGACGGCTACGGCGCAGTGAGGCGAGCCAGGATGTCAAACGCACGGTTGCCGCTCCAAGGGGTCACGCGTCCAGGGAACGCGATGGTCAGTGTGGGTTCTCTCATGTGATATTCACCTTCCCCCGGACCCCCTCACGAAGTCCCTCGTCTGTCTGTTCGACACCGCGACCAAGGCGGCAACAGCAGCACCCACCCCATTCGTCCCTCCCACGCCCAAGCAGCCCCTTGCCACCGGCGCGACAGGCCCACCCCACACCTCCGGCCCTCACGACACGACCCGTACGATCGGCACGATCCGGCCCCGACAACGGACCCGCGGGCCAACCTGCCCATGCCACATGGGGCCGGCGGCTGTTAGCATGGATCACAAAGGAGGGGCGCGGCCCAGATGGACGACTCGCGGCAGTTCGTGATCCTGGCGGTGCAACTGCTGGCCCTGGCGGCCGTGGTCACGGTGGCCGCCTGGCCGTTGGCCTGTGGAGGCCGACGCCGGCGACTGGACCTGTTGGCCACCGCCGTCAGCGTTACGCTGCTGATCGGCTGGGTGACCTGGGAACCCGACAGCCGTCCCTCCGTGCTCGAAGCGGCCGAATTGACCGAAGGCGTGTCCTCTCAGCGACGCAAGGTCTTCAAGGACCACCTGCTGCCTCGACAGGCCACGGGATCCGAATACGTCTCGTCACAGACCTGCCGCAGTTGCCACCCCGGACAGTTCTCGACCTGGCACCGCACCTTCCACCGCACCATGACCCAGGCGGCCGGTCCCGATTCGGTCATCCCCGCGCACTCCGGACAATTCGATGGCAAGAGGCTCGAATCCCGCGGCCGACACTACGAACTCTCTCGACGAGGCGACGAGTTCTGGGC
>DLVV01000273.1 GCA_003445035.1 Planctomycetaceae bacterium
TTCCTGGGTCGCTCGGCCCAGGGCATTGGCGGCCTGGCCCTGGCCACGATGCTCGGCGAACAGCTCAACGGCACTGCCGCAGCAGCCGAGCCGACGGTCCGGGTCCCGAAGTGGTCCGGAGCGCTGAAGACGCTGCACTTCCCGGCCAGGACCAAGCGGGTGATCTTCCTGTGCATGGCCGGCGGAGCCAGCCACCTGGAGACCTGGGACCACAAGCCGAAGCTGGCCGAGATGAACGGCAAGCCGATGCCCGAGTCCTACACCAAGGGCCAGCCGATCGCCCAGCTGCAGGGAAAGAAACTGACCTGCCTGGCCCCGCAGCACGAGTTCAAGAAATTCGGTGAGAGCGGCCAGAGCTTCTCGAGCATCTTCCCGCACCTGGGAACCGTGGCCGACGAAATGTGCATCATCCGGTCGATGAAGACCGAGGCGATCAATCACGACCCGGCCCACACCTTCATGAACACCGGCACCACCATCAGCGGCCGCCCGTCGATGGGAGCCTGGCTGACCTACGGGCTGGGAGCCGAAACCGACAACCTGCCCGGATTCGTCGTGTTGACATCGGTCGGGGGCGGACAGAACCAGCCGATCGCCTCGCGGCAATGGCACAGCGGATTTCTGCCCAGCCGGTTCCAGGGCGTGCACTTCCACTCCAAGGGCGACCCGGTGCTGTACGTCAAGAACCCGGCCGGGGTCACCCGTGGCCGGCAACGGGACGTGATCACCGCCATCCAGAAGCTCAATCAGCTCCGCAACGACCTGGTCGAGGACCGCGAGATCTCCACCCGGATCAGCCAGTACGAGCTGGCATTCCGGATGCAGGCCAGCGTTCCCAAGCTGATCGACATCTCCGATGAACCCAAGCACGTGCTGGATCTCTACGGCACCAAGGGCGGGGACGGGTCGTTCGCCGCCAACTGCCTGCTCGCCCGTCGCCTGGCCGAACGCGGCGTCCGCTTCGTGCAGTTGTATCACCGGGGCTGGGATCACCATGGCAACATCAAGGCCGCCGCGGCCAAGACAGCCAAGCTGGTTGACCAGCCGGCCGCCGCGCTGCTGAAGGATCTCAAGCAGCGGGACATGCTCAAGGACACGCTGGTCGTGTGGGCCGGAGAATTCGGTCGTACGCCGATGGCCCAGGGCAGCGGCCGCGACCACCACATCAAGGGCTTCTCGATCTGGATGGCCGGAGGCGGCATCAAGGGGGGCACCTCTTATGGCAACACCGACGAGCTGGGTTACAACGCCGTCGAGAACGTCGTCACCGTCCACGATGTCCACGCCACGATGCTGCGGCTGCTGGGCATCGACCACCAGCAGTTGACCTTCCCGTTCCAGGGTCGAGACTTTCGCCTGACCGACGTGGCCGGTAACGTCATCAAGCCGATCCTCGCCTGAACCCGGATCCCGCAGAAACACCCGCACCGACACGCAACTCACACCAAAGGACACTCGCCATGCTCAAGCGAATTCTCCCCCTGGCCCTGTTCGCCACGCTGCTGGTCGGAATCGGCCTCCAGGCCACCCGGGGCACCGCGGCCGAGAAGAAGGGGTTTGTTGCCCTGAAGAGTCTCGAGAAAGACTTTTTCGTCGCCGTCGGCGACGCCAAGAGCTGGACTCAGTCAGCGATCGGGGTGATCGAGTGCAACGGCAAGCCCAACGGCTACATCTGCACCAAGAAGAGCTATTCGAACTACGAGTTGTCCTTCGAATTCCGTTACCCGAAGCAGAAGGGCAACAGCGGGGTCCTGAACTACATCGCGGGCAAGCACAAGGTCTGGCCGGCGTGCGTCGAAGTGCAGGGTCATTACGACAACCTGGCCATGATCTTCGCGATGGGCGGCGCCAAGGGGCCGCGGAACAACGGCGACAAGAAGGCCCGTGAAAAGGCTCGCAAGCCGCACACCGAATGGAACAAGCTGAACATCGTCTCCAAGGACGGCGTGCTGACGGCCAAGCTCAACGGCGTACTGATCGCCAAGGCCGGACCGTACATCGTCCGCAAGGGCCCGTTCGGGCTGCAGTCCGAAGGTGCCCCGATCCACTTCCGCAAGATCATGATCAAGGAGCTGTAGGCTCCCGATCCGCCCACCAGGGGTCGGATCCGCTACCGGCGGACCCGGCCCCTTTTTTGTGCCGTTTCCCGCAGTGACGTGTCCCCATGCTCATCGGTTACATCAGTGACGAAAACCACTCCGCCCTCTGCGGGGCGGTCGTCGAATTCCGCCAGGGCGACCGTAGCTGGTCACTGGCCTCCAGTCCTGCCGGTGCTCTCTACGGAGACCTCCCCGAGGGGGATTACGAGGTCATCGCGTGCTGCGCAGGATTCGGCTCCAAGCGAACACGAGTGACCGTCGCCGCCGATCACCCTCACCTGTTCCGCCTGCTCTCCGACGGGTTCCTGGGCTACATGTGGCCCAACTGGTGCCGATCCGGCGAGATGTCCGAGTACCGGGTCCATTCGGTCGACCAGTTCCGGCTCGACCTGTTCCGTTACGGGTGGAACAAGGAATTCATCACCAGCTACGGCTGGTGCGACGAGCACGGTCACCGGGCGATGATGCAGATCACTCCCGACGGAGATTACACCCGCAGCGGCGTCGGCTGGAACCGCACCGGCTACACGCTCGAGTTTCAGAAACACGGCCTGACCGCACCGGACCGCTCGGGACTCTACTTCCTGCACGCCACGACCATGGGCGGCCGCTTCACCAATTTCCCCTGGATCGTCTCACCGACCACTCCGACGGCCGACATCTGTGTCCTGGCCTCCACCATCACCTGGAACGCGTACAACAAGTTCGGCGGACGCAGCAACTACTTCAGCCAGGATGGCCTGACGGCCGAGCCGGTGGTCAATTCGCGGCAGGATCTGGGCCGCTACCTCCGCCCCGACACGTGGCCGTTTGAAGAAACCGCGGCCCCGCTGTCCTTTGACCGGCCGGCACCCGCTTGCGTGGTCCCCGAGTCCGACACGATCACGTCTCCGATTCGGGGCCGGATGGGATCGGCACTGGCCCCCGGCGAATGGCGGTTGCTGGGATGGATGGAGCGAGAGGGATTCGAGTACGACCTGTACAGCGAAACCGAACTCCACTTCGACCGGGTGCCGCTCGAGTCGTACCGCGTGCTGGTCCTGAACACTCACCCCGAGTACTGGTCGCCGCAGATGTATCAGCGGGTCAAGAACTGGGTCCACAACGACGGCGGCCGGTTGATGTACCTGGCCGGATGCGGCCTGTATGCCGAAGTCGAATTCCCTGACGAAGAGACGATGCTGTGCCGCCGCGAGGGAGAACACTCGTTGCGGGGCGAAAATGAAGCCCACCTGCTGGGATTGGCCTATACCCACTCGGGCTTCCAGTCGGGTGCTCCCTACCGTGTGCTCGATGCCGACGACCCGATCTTCGCCGGCACCGGCCTGGGTGACGGCGACCTGTTCGGCCACCGCAGCCTCCACGAACGCTGTCCGGGTGGCGCCTCGGGCCACGAACTCGACAAGATCAGCCCCGACTCGCCGGCCAACATCCGTCACCTGGCCAAGGGAACCAACCCGGGCGATTCGGGCGCCGACCTGGTGAGTTACGACACCGAATCCGGTGGCCGGGTCTTTTCGGTCGGTTCGCTCTGCTGGACACTCTCGATCACCATCGACGACGGCGTCAGTGCCGTGACCGCCAACGCATTGCGGGGCATGCTCGAATGAGCACCTCGAGTCCCTCTTCATCCGACGAACGGGACGCCCCTCGGCTACGGGTCCCGTTGTATCTGCGAATCGTCGTGCTGGTGATGGTGGCACTAGCCTCCAGCAGTGCCTACCTGACTCGCCATTGCCTGGCAGTGGCCAACACGACGATCCAGGCGGAACTGAATCTCAACAGCGAACAGATGGGATACGTATTCAGCCTGTTCGCCCTGGGCTACATGATCTTCCAGATCCCCGGTGGAGCGGTCGGCCTGCGGATCGGCACCCGCAATGCGCTGCCGTTGTTCAGCGTGTTGTGGTCAGCGATGACCGTCTGGACGTCCTTTGTCTTTTCGTTCTTCCCCCTGCTGCTCAGCCGGCTCGCTTTCGGACTGGCCCAGGCCGGACTGGTCCCTAACACCGCGCAGATCATCAAGGACTGGTTCCCGTCCCGGCTGCATGGTTCGGTCTCGGCGATGATCGGAGTGGCGATGTCGCTGGGCGGAGCAGCAACGTTTTGGTTGACCGGTGAGTTGATGGAGATCATGCACTGG
>DLVV01000385.1:0-1383 GCA_003445035.1 Planctomycetaceae bacterium
GGCACGAAACCGGAGATGGAGATCTTCGAATCGGGGATGATCGGAAATGCGGTGCGACTGCTCGAACAGGGCCTGGTCGAATCGCCGTTGCATTTTGACTTCGTGATGGGCATCCGGGGCGGCCAACCGGCCACACCACGGATGCTGAACTTCCTGGCCGAGTCGATCCCGTCCGGATCCACCTGGACGGTTGCCGGAGTGGCCCGCCACCAGTTGCCGATGGCCGCGCTGGCGATCGTGATGGGCGGCCACGTCCGGGTCGGCCTGGAAGACAATCTCTACTACCGCCGAGGTGAACTGGCCACCAACGAACAACTGGTGGCGCGGGTGGCCCGGATCGCCGAGGAACTGCAGCGGCCGGTAGCAACACCGGACGAAGCCCGCACGATCCTCGGCCTGTCCGGGCCGGAGGGAGCCGAAGCCCGATGACACGCTGGCTGATCCCACTGCTGTTGATCGCCTCGTGGACGGTCACCATCGCGATTCTTCTCTCTCCGGAACCCGTTGCCGGATTCGCCATCCCTCACGACGTGGTCCCGAAGATGGAGCAGGGTGACGATGGAGCGCAACGTCACGAGCACACGCTGTTGCTGGGCTGGATGTTCGGCGTCCTGTTGATCGCCGCATTCGGGGGACTGATCGGCTGGGGCAGCGGCACACCCTGGGGCAGCCTGATGGGAGGACTGTTGATCACGACCACCGTGGTCGTCGAGGGCGTGTTCTCGGCGATGTGCTGGAGCTACCACCGGCAACTGGCCAACCCGGACGCCATGCCATTCTTCGGCTCATTCCCGGCCAGCACTGCCTGGCAACTGTATGGCATGGGATCCATCCCCTTCCTGTTCGTCGGCATCTACGTCGTCTTCTTCAGGCGGCAGATCGTGACCGACAGGACATCCGCCGAATTCCCACACCTCAGCAAGTCCTCCGACTGACTTCCCGACCCCGGTTTTCCGGCTCGACCATGGACCGCCCACAAATCGTCCTGGCCTTCATCCTCGGCTACATGCTGTTGTGCATCGTGGTCGGTCTCTGGGCCATGCGGCGGACCCGTTCGACCCACGACTTCTTCATGGCCGGCAGTCGGCTGGGCTTTTTGGTCACCAGCGTGGCGATCTTTTCCAGCACGATGAGCGGCTGGGGATTCGTGGGAGGACCGGGGCTGGTCTACAAGATCGGTGCCGGGACCTTCTGGATGATCGTCTCGACCGGGCTCGGCTTCTGTGGCATGTTCTACCTGCTGGGCAAGCGGCTGAGACTGATGGCCGAGGTGACCAACCCGGTCTCGCTGCCCGATGTCGTCACCGCACGTTACGACAGTCGTTCGACCGGCTTCCTGACCGCCATCGCGATCCTGCTGGGTGTACTGGGTTACCTGGGCAC
>DLVV01000385.1:1771-4808 GCA_003445035.1 Planctomycetaceae bacterium
TGCATGGCGATCAGTTGTGCGGTGCTGGTGTTTTACTGTGTCACCGGCGGCATCATCGCATCGGTTTATACCGACCTGGTCCAGGGCATCATCATGGTCGTGGCGGCCCTGCTGGTCGTGACCGCAACGGTCGCCAGCGTCGACGGCGGACTGGAGGGTATGACCCGGACGATCCTGGCCGATGACCCCGAGGCGATGAGCCCGTGGGGCACTCGCGGAATTGTCGGTTGCCTGTCCTGGTATTTCGTCTTCGTGTTTGGTGTCGCCGGCCAGCCTCACCTGATCACCAAGCTGATGATGACGCGAAAACCCGACGACGCCCGTGTGATGCTGCCAATGAGCGTCGTGGGATTTCTGCTGACAGCACTGTTGTGGATCGGCATCGGGCTGTGCATGCGGACACTGGTCCTGCAGGGGGGGCATCCTCCACTGGGCGAACCTGACCAGGCCTCGCCCGAATTCCTCAAGACGTACGCTCATCCGGTGCTGGCCGGAGTCGTCTTCGCGGGCCTGATGGCGGCGATCATGTCGACCGCAGACAGTTTCCTGAACATCGGAGCCGCCGCCGTCGTCCACGACATCCCCCGCGCTTTGCGGGGACGTTCGCTCAACAACGAGCTGCTCTGGGCACGCGTCGCCACCGTCATGATCGCGGCCGTCGCCTCCGGCGTGGCCCTGGCCAGCGGGAAGATGGTGGCGTTGCTGGGAGCCGTCGGCTGGTCGGTTTTCTCCGGGGCCATCGTGCCCACGGTGGCCATCGGCTTCAACTGGAAACGGGCCACTCCGCTGGCCTGCAACCTGTCTATCCTGACCAGCCTGGTTCTCAATGTCGGCCTGCAGGTCTTCTCGGTGACCCTGCCGCACCTCTTCTACAACGGAGCCGTGGCACTGCTGGCCTCCCTGACCGTCTTCTATGTCGTCTCGATCTGCTCTGCGCCCCCGAAACTCGATCCCGACATCGAAACAGCCATGGATCTCTAGTAGCCTGTCGCAGACTCGAACTCCTGCCACTTACCTCCCGGCCGGCTCCCCGGATGAAAACACTTCTGACCCTCACTGTGACCCTGATCGGACTGGGTGGCCAGCTGGTCGTCGAGGCTTCGCCCCCGAAGACGACCGGAACCGCGCCGACTCTGTCCGACCGGCCGATGCCACTGGGTGCGTCAGATCCTGCCACCGTTCGGCGGGTATTCAACCGCCAGCTGAAGATATTCGGCATCCGGGTGTTGGCCACCCGGCGGACTCCCGATGCCAAGCTGCGGCATGCTGCGGCCATCCTGGCCGGATACCTCGACAACGACCGCGACGGCCAGGTGGACAACCCTCAGGTGGTGGCGGCGATGGTACGGCAGAAGGCGACCCTGGTGATGTTCGCCACCGAGCGGGAAGCCGAGCGGCTGGAGCGGACCTTGCCGGACCGGTGGCAGGACAGCCACCAAGCCGTCGCGTTGTTCGCAGAAGAGACGCATCCCGGTGGTGCCGCCCGGCGGCGGTTCGACGCGTCCTACGAAGAGATTTTCCACCTGATCACCCACGCCGGCTACGCCGCCGCCTACCCGGCTGTCTTCGGAATGCGACCCGGCAGCCAGTTGGCCAACGCGATGGACCGGGCTCGCGGCGGACGATTCCTGCGTGTTCCCCGGCGATACCCGTCAAAAGCGTGGTACACCTACGACGACAGGTCATGTGACTACGGCTGCCAGACACAGGAGTACATCTACTGGGGAATGACATCGCTGCTGGGTGCCCAGTCGGCCGAATGGCGATTCCGGGAAATCCGCCAGGAATGGCGATTGAACACTCCGAAAAAATTTCGGGCCGGCGACCCGATGCTGTACCGACTGCTGACCGATTCCCGTTATCGTTTCCCCAGGAAGCTGCCCGACGGCAAGTACCGCGTGTCGAGCAAGTCGGCCCGACAACCTTCCTCGCCGTGATGAGTCCAGAGAACACCTGAGGACGACACCTGGTCTCCAACGACCGCACGCATTTTCCCAACTGGATGTCCCTTGTCCCCTGAACCGAATCAGCCCGTGACAGAGCAACGTCCGACCCGGGCCCGTTTCACGGTCATCGCCGCCATCTGCCTGGCGGCGACAATCGCCTACATGGGTCGCAACTGCCTGGGTGTGGCATCGCAGGATGTCCGGGCCGACCTGGGCATCGACGTCGGCCAAATGGGCTGGGTGATGAGTGCCTTTTTCTGGGCGTACGCGTTGGCACAGGTCCCTGCCGGATGGTTGGCTCACCATATCGGTTCCCGTATCGCGCTGAGCTGTTACGCCGTCGCCTGGTCGGTTCTCTGTGCCGGCTTCTACCTGGTCGGTGATATCTGGGCGGTGCTGGCACTGCAGGCCGGTTTCGGGCTGGCCCAGGCGGGCATTTTCCCGTGCTCGGCCGGCATGATCCGCCACTGGATGCCCTCGACCCAATGGGCGTTCTCGGTCGGACTGATGGGCAGTTTCATGTCGATTGGCGGAGCCATCGGATCGGCGATCACCGGCTACGCGATCGAGGGAATTGAGACGTCATGGCTGACGATTCCGCCGCTCTCCTGGCGGTGGGTCTTCGTGGGCTTCTCGGTCCCCGGTTTCCTGTTCGCGGCCTGTTTTTACCACTGGTACCGTGATCGCCCCGAAATCCACTCGCGGGTCAATGACGCAGAACGGGAACTGATACGCCGGACGAGTCCGGAGAAGTCACGAGCCCCGTCGGGAACCAGTTGGCTGCTGGTTGCCGCAGAGCCGGCGATGCTGTTGCTCTACGGCCAGCAGTTTTGCCGCGCGGCCGGGTACATCTTTTTCCCGACCTGGTTTCCTGATTACCTGCGTGAGACCCGTGGAGTGTCAACGGGCGAGAGTGGCCTGTTGACGGCGTTGCCTCTGCTGGCCGTGGTGGCTGGTGGCATCGTGGGCGGAGCATTCGTCGACTGGCTCTGGCGGCGGACCGGCAGCCTGAGAATCAGCCGACAGTTGACTGCCGTCGTCGCCCTGGCCGCCTGTGCCGTCTGCATCGGAGCCGCCTACTTCGTGTCGAA
>DLVV01000333.1 GCA_003445035.1 Planctomycetaceae bacterium
CAGTCCCTTGCCGTTATGCGAGAACCGGGTCTCGCCGTCGATTCGACCCGTCGGGTAGTTTCGCCTATCCGGCCGGATTTGTCTCTGTTGTTTCGGTTGTCGTGTTCTTGTCGTTGTCGGATGGAGCCGATTTGCCGCCGCCGACCGATTCGGGTTTCAGCAGCGGAAAGAAGATCACGTCACGGATCGAACGGCTGTCGGTCAGCAGCATCACCAGGCGGTCGATACCGATCCCCATTCCGCCGGCCGGCGGCATGCCGATCCGCAGGGCCTCGAGGAAGTCGGTGTCGAGTTTGGCCATCGAGTCCTCTTCGTCGAGGCCGTCAAGCTGGGTGCGGAACAACTCGTCCTGGAGCAGCGGGTCGTTGAGCTCGGTGTAGGCGTTGGCCAGTTCCATGCCGTGGATGAACAGTTCGAATCGTTCGGCGATCTCGGGATTGTCGGCCTTCCGCTTGGTCAGGGGGCAGAGGCTGGCAGGATAATCGATGACGAAAACCGGTCCGACCAGCGCGTCCTCGACGGTCTCCTCGAAGACCTTGTTGACGACGACGTCCGGGTGCACCCCGTCGGTGTCGATTTCCAGTCGTCGAGCCACCTCGGTCACCGCATCGGTGTCGTCCATCGCACACCCGGCGTGTTCTGCGAACAACTCGGCGTAGGTCTTCCGGGGCCAGGGCGGGGTGAAGTCGATCTGGTCCTCGCCCCACGGCAGGACCATACCGTCCCCGAGCATCTCGGCGGCGTCGACGACGATCTTTTCGACCAGGTCCATCATCGACCCGTAGTCGCCGTAAGCCTGGTAGAGCTCGATCATCGTGAACTCGGGATTGTGTGTCGCGTCGATTCCCTCGTTGCGAAACACTCGGCCGATTTCATAGACCCGCTCGATACCGCCGACCATCAGTCGCTTGAGGTGCAGTTCGAGCGCGATCCTCATGAACAGTTCGATGCCCAGTGTGTTGTGTTCGGTGGTGAACGGTCGTGCCGCCGCACCGCCGGCCACCGCGTGCAGCACCGGTGTCTCGACCTCGACGAACCCCTCCCCCGAAAGCGTCTGGCGAATCGAGTGGATGATGCGGGTTCGCCTGAGCATGCGGTCGAGCACGCCCTCGTTGTAGATCAGGTCGATCGAGCGTTGCCGCAGCAGCATCTCGACGTCCTTGGCCCCGTGGAACTTCTCGGGCGGCTGAGCCAGGGACTTGCACAGCATCGTCAGCTTCTCGGCGAAGATCGTTTTCTCACCGGTCTGCGAGACTCGCAGGCGGCCGTCGATACCAATCAGGTCACCGAGGTCCAGGGCGCCGACCAGTTCCCATTGTTCGTCGCTGAGGTCGCCGCGGGAGACCATCAACTGGATCCGCCCGGTCCAGTCCTGCACGTGGTAGAACTTCAGCTTGCCACGGTTGTTCCGCAGCATGATCCGACCGGCCACGCGGACGGTTTCTCCATCGGTTCCCGATTCCTCCGGGCACCTTTCGCGGGCCTCGGAAATCGGGATGTGGCCGTCGAAACGCTGGCCCCAGGGGTCGAGTCCCAGGTCCCCGATCTTTTGCAGCTTTTCCAGCCGGGCGGCTTCGAGGCGATGGGGTTTTCGAGAATTCATCGATCAAGGTCCGCGGGAGAGACCTTGTTTGGACCAGGGGAAACGGAGGCTCGGAACCGCGAGATAATCGGGGAAAAGTGCGGTTTCGTCAATGCGAGTGTCACCCGCCGAGTGCCTCACCAACCCCGGCGACCACCTGGTGCAGCAGTTCCAGTGACTCCCGTGCCTGGTCCTCGGTGATCGTCATGGGGGGGCTGATCCGCAAGACGGTGCCGGCCAGCGGACCCAGCAGATGGATGCCGTCGCCGCTGTCGGTGCCCAGGTAGCAGGCCTCGACGATCGCGTTGGCCACATCGCCTGCGTCTGTGCCTCCCACGTCCGCGCATTCGATGCCGTAGACCATCCCCTCGCCGCGGACTTTCTGAATGACGCCGGTCTGCTTGAGACGTCCGAGTTGTTCGAAGAACAGTGGTTCGAGTCGGCGGGTGTTCTCGAGGACGTCGGAGTTCTCGAAGGCGTCGAGAGTGGCGATGACCGCGGCGCAACCGATCGGGTTGGCGCTCCAGGTGTCTGAGGCCTCGCCGTACTTCAGGCTGCCCAGGATGTCACTGCGTCCGACAACACCGCTGACGGGGATCCCGTTGCCCAGTCCCTTTCCCAGTACGACGAGATCGGGCGAGATGCCGTATTTTTCGAAGGCGTACATCCGGCCGGTCCGGCCGAAGTTGGCCTGGACCTCGTCGAGGATGAACAGGATGTCGTGTTCTCGACAGAAGGACTCGAGCAACTGGAGGTAGGCCGGAGGTGGGTGGTAGCTGCCGCCTCCGCCCAGGTACGGCTCGGTGATCAGCGTGCCGATCTTCTCGCCCAGTTCCTCCCAGGTCCGCTCGAGTTCCTCACGGTAGGGGGCCAGGTCGAGTTCCTGGCCGTAGCGGTCGACGTCGTCCCAGTCGTCCATGGGAAAGCTGATGAAACGGACGCGGGGGTCCCGGTCGTGATCGGTTTCGGACCCGGTGACAGCTCCGGCGAGCCCCTTTTTGCCGTGAAATCCGTACCGTGTGGAGAGGATGTTGTCTCGCTGAGGACGCAGGTGCAGGCAGGCCCACAAGGCTTTCTGGATGGCTTCGGATCCGGATGCGGCCCAGCAGACCGAATCCAGCCGTTCCCCTCCAGGACTGGCGGCGATGTTGGCCAGCAGCCGTTGGACAGCGGTCGCTTCGATCTCGGTGACCGCGTTGTAGGCGGTCAGCGTGAGAGCCTCGGCGTAGCCGTCGCCTCCGGCAAGAGTCTCGGCGTTCCAGCCCAGCAATTCTGCGAGTCGTTTGAGCCATCCACGGGGGTTGTGTCCGAGATTGGCGACGAGCACACCGGAGGTGTAGTCGTAGAGCCGTCGGCCTTCGGGAGTCCAGTGGAAGATTCCGGCCGAGCGGGCCAGCACCGCCTGGCTTGGTGTGAAGGTCCGCAGCGCCACCGGTTCGCGGGTGCCGATGACCTCGCGAGCGGCGTTGGAACGGTCTTCACCGGGGAACTGGATCGGGTTGGTCATGAGCAGCTTCCGAGG
>DLVV01000091.1:0-2099 GCA_003445035.1 Planctomycetaceae bacterium
CGAATACGGTTTCGGTCGCATCGATGCGACCACTGCCGTGGCGATTGCCGAGGGCTGGAGCAACGTCGGACCCGAGATCTCGGCCACCAGTGGTTTCGTTACCGTCGGCTCCGTCATCCCGGACGATTCGACAGCAGGCCTGGTCTCGACAGTCAACATTCCCGACGACGTTACGCTCGAATACGTCGAGGCCGTGGTGAACATCACCCATGCCAACCGCGGCAATCTCGAGATCACGCTCACCTCACCCGGCGGAACCGACTCGGTCCTCGCCGAGGTCCGCAACAGCGACTCCGGATCCGACTACACCAACTGGATCTTCACTTCGACCCGCCACTGGGACGAATCGTCGCAGGGTGACTGGACCCTGACGGTTCGTGACCTGACTTCCGGAGAAACTGGAACACTCGACGACTGGTCGCTGAACCTCTTCGGAACGGCTCCGACGACCACTCCCACCGGTCCACCACCTTCGACCCCGCTACAGGATCCCGACCTGATCGGCGACACCCTGATCGGCAATTCGGGTAACGACGTCCTCCGTGGGGCACTCGGTGACGATCTGCTGGTCGGGAACGGCGGCCGTGACCTGATGAACGCCGGTGGCGGCGACGACCGGCTCTTCGGCGGCGGATCCCGCGACACACTTGGCGGTGGATCCGGCGACGATTTCCTCAACGGACAAGGTGGCGTCGACACCGTCGATGGTGACGACGACAACGACACGCTGGTCTGGCAGGTCGGAGCCGGCAGCGACAGCTTCTCGGGAACCGAGGGCTTCGACGAACTGGTCATCCAGGGCAACAGCGCCAACAACCGGCTGACGGTCAGTGAAAGTGTCTCAGGCAACGTCCGCATCAGCGACAACACCTACCAGGTGACGGCTGCGTCGAGCGTCACGCGGGTGACGATCAACGCCGGTCCCGGCAACGACCGCGTCACCATCGAGGACGTCAACGGAGCCAGCGGAATCCTGCTGGCGGTCAACGGCGAGAACGGCGGCGACACGATCGACGCCTCCGGCGCCGACCTCGGCGATGTCCGACTGCTGGTCCAGGGTGGTGACGGCAATGACGTGATCACCGGCAGCGACGGCGACGACGTGCTGAGAGGCGACGACGGCAACGACACGGTCGACGGCGGAGCCGGCGACGACACGATCAACGGCGGAGCCAACCACGACTCGCTGTCAGGTGGAGCCGACGACGACCGGATCGACGGTGGTGACGACAACGACACCATCGCCGGCGGCACCGGCGACGACCTGCTGCAGGGTGAAGACGGCCACGACAGCCTGGTCGGTGACGACGGCGACGACACCCTGGTCGGCGGCGACGGCAACGACGCAATCAACGGATCTGCTGGTGACGACTCGGCCCTTGGCGGAGACGGCCGGGACTCGCTGCTGGGTGGCATCGGCGACGATACGCTCGACGGCGGCGTCGATGACGACACCATCTCGGGACAGGGCGGTGACGACGTGATCGCCGGCCGACACGGTGACGACAACCTCGACGGTAACGAGGGCGACGACATCATCAACGGCGGTGACGGCCATGACGTGATCACCGGTGGTTCCGGTGACGACCTGCTGGGTGGCCACGACGGCGACGACCGCATCAACGCCGGTGGTGGTGCCGACACGCTGGTCGGTGGAGACGGCCACGACACGCTGCTGGGTGGCGGAGGATCCGACATCGCCGTGGGTGGTGATGGCGATGACTTCATCAACGGCAACGGATCGACCGACATCATCAACGGCGACGAGGGCCAGGACCTGGACGGATCGAATCTCGCCAGCGAGATCGACAACGCCTTCCAGTTGGATGGTTCGATCCTGGATCTGCTCGACCAGGTCTAGTCCCGGCCCCGGGGTTCGGCGATCACACGTCCAGGCAGATGTCGTCGAAACAGTCGCCGAAACAGTCGTCGATTTCGGCCGCCGTTCCCACGACCTTGTTGTCACCGTCGCCGCCGCAGAGCCGGTCGACTCCGGAATGACCTTTGACGGTGTCGTCACCGTCTCCGCCAAGGATCGAGTCGGCACCGGAACCGCCCAGCAGTTTGTCGTCCCCGGCCTGGCCCAGGATCACGTCGTT
>DLVV01000091.1:2497-6596 GCA_003445035.1 Planctomycetaceae bacterium
CCCGATCCGCCGCGAAGCGTGTCGTTCCCGGCGGCTCCTGAGAGTGTCGTGGGACCTGAGAACGCGGTGGCATCGATCAGGTTGTCACCGTCTCCACCGTTCAGCGACGCCTTTTCGATCGAGACCAGGGAATCCGAACCGTCTCCGTCCAGGGACAGGTCAGAAAGCGTCCAGTCGGTGTCACGGGTCCCGCTGACTCGGTCGTCACCATCACCACCGTCGAGCAGGTCGTCCCCGCCCTGTCCCAGCAACACGTCATCGCCCAACTCGCCGGACAGCGAATCGTCTCCGATTCCGCCCAGCAGTGTATCGTGACCGTCTCCGCCAACCGCCGAATCGTTCCCGGCGGAACCATTGAGCACATCGGCGGCGGCTCCACCACGCAGGGTGTCGGCACCGGCACCGCCGATCAGCGTCACCGGGACCACGGCCGAGGTGGCGTCGATCGCATTGCCATCGTCGCCCCCGGTCAACTCGACTCCTTCGATCTCCGAAAATGAGTCGCTGCCCAAGCCGGTGAGCATGGTGGCTGTCAGCACAAAGTCGAGGTTGGCGGACTCTGCCAGCAGGTCATCGCCATCACCACCCTGCAGCGTGTCGTCACCGGGTCCACCGGCCAGACGATCCTCGTCACCCTCGCCCTGCAGCAAGTCGTTTCCGGCCCCACCATCCAGGGAATCAGTGCCATCGCCACCCCGGACAACATCCGCTCCGGCACCTGCTTCCAGTTGGTCGTTTCCATCGCCGCCGTCCAGAAGGTCAGACCCAGCACCAGCCAGCAATGTGTCGTCGCCACCCTCGCCTCGCAAGATCACGTCGCCTGAATAGTCTGAAGCATCCAGGACGTTGTTGCCGGCTCCACCAACCAGCTCGACGGTCTCGATCGTCGACAACGTATCGGTGCCGACCCCGCTGAGTTGTCCGTCGACAAGCACCAGGTCGCCGTCCAGGGTTTCCCAGGCCACGTCACCGGTGCCACCGCCTCCGATGAGTTCGTCGTCACCCAATCCGCCGACCAGCGTATCGAGGTTGCCGCCGTTGCCCTTGATTCGGTCATCGCCGCTACCGCCCTCGAGCCGGTCGTTACCGCTCCCTCCATAGAGCCGGTCGTCGCCGTCTCCGGCCACCAGGCTGTCGTCGCCTCCCTGGCCGTTGAGCATGTCGAACCCGCTGCCCCCAATCAGGGTGTCGTTGCCACCCCCGCCACGAATCGTGACGTTGCCGGAAAAGCCGCTGGCATCGATCGTGTTCGCCTGTTCGTCTCCGGCCAGTTCCCCGCGTTCGACCGACAGCAACACGTCGGTCCCGGCCCCGGTCAAAACCGTGTCCGCAAGCACCCAGTCGACACCACCGGGGCCCACCACCCAGTCGATACCCGCACCGCCATCGAGCGTGTCGTCGCCGTCACCGCCGATCAGTGAGTCGCGTTGTCCGCCCTGTCCGTTGACCAGGTCGTCGCCCGAGCCGCCGTCGAGCCAATCGGTACCGCTGCCGCCCAGCAACCGGTCGTCGCCACCGCCACCCTCGAGAGTGTCCTGGCCTGAGTTGCCGACCAGCAGGTCCGACCCGCTGCCTCCCTTCAACGTGTCCTCGCCACCGGCTCCGAACAACGTCGCCGTCCCGCTGAAGGCGGTGGCATCCAGCAGGTTGGCACCCGGCCCGGCCGTGATCTTCACTCCCTCGACATCGGTCAGCACGTCAGCGCCGAGCCCGTCGAGCGAATTGTCGCTGAGCGTGAAATCGGCGTCGCTTTCGGCCTCGACCTGGTCGATTCCGGCCCCCCCGTCCAGCGTGTCGTCACCACCGTCAGCGATCAGCGTGTCACCGTCGCCGTCACCCCCATCCAGGACATCGGCTCCGGGGCCTCCGGCAAGGTGGTCGGCGGCATCGCCCCCGTTGAGTTGGTCATCCCCCTCGCCACCACTCAACACGTCCGCGCCCGCATCCCCATCGAGCGTGTCGTCTCCGTCACCACCGGCCAGCGAGTCGTCTCCGTTGCCCCCGTGGGCTTCGAAGGCCCGATCGAATGCCGGCAGTGCACTGACCGTGTCATTGCCATCCAGTCCATTGATGACAATCCGAGCCGAGAACTCGGAATCCATTCCCGCCAGCGTGATCGTGTCATCTCCGTCGGCACCGTTGATCGTCAACACGTCGGCGGGCACCAGGAACGTGACCGTCTCGGAGCCGTCAATCGTCACCCGCGATCGGTAATCGGATGCGATCGTGTCGTCCTCGATCAGGATGCTGTGCCCGGACCCATCGGGGACATCGATCGTGTACGTCTCCGGTAGCAGGGCCCAGCCCAGGTCGACCAGTCCGGCAAAATCCAGTTCGGTGAATTCCTTGCGTTCCCCGCTGGTCAACGAGGGGTCCATTGCCGTTTCCTGGCCGTCGTCGGTGACCCCCTCGCCCCAGTGTCCCTCGTCGACATCCAATGGCACGTTGGCCAACCCGTCGAATTCAACCAGGGCCGCCGGCCCCTCGAATTCGCCCTCGTTCACCCACTGCGTCCAGGACGGGTTCACGTTCGAGATTCCCAGCAGGTGTCCAAGTTCGTGGACCGCGACCGAGTAGAAATCGATTTCACCGGTGTCGAGTCCGGTCGTGGCACTGCCGAAGTGCCAGGTGGTCAGGGAATCGAACGTGATCGATCCGCCCCACGGTCCGAAATCGGTCGGGGCCGGCAACAGCGCACCGTCCTGGCCCCGGGCCCTGACCCGATCCAGCCAGTCCGGATCTCCAGAGGCCGAGAAACCTCCATAGCCACCCCGTCCCACATCATCCCCGTCCAGGTCGCGGGCACCGGCAAAGACGTGCAGCGTGTCGGCGGCAACGACCAGGTCACTTTCGCTGGCGGTCACCCCGGTCTCGGGGTTGATGAAGGTCGCCGACCAGGAATTCGCACCGCTGGCCGTCAGGTCATCGAGTTGGTCATAGAGTCGGCGTCCCAGGTCTGCACCGGCCTGTTCGAGGACATCTCGACGGGCCTGGTCATCGAAGAACCCGGCCGTGTCATAGCTGTAATCGAACACGAACTGAACGCTCAGCAGCGTGCGGTCCTCGAGCGTCTCGATCAAGCCGGCGACCGGAACGACCGCAGATTCTCTGCGGCGCCGTGTTCGGCGTCCGACGACACCGTGGCCTTTCCGAGGCCGTACCTCGAGCGAGCGAAACAGCATGTGGTCGATCCCGGTTCCCGCTGGTCTCTAGCCCGCCAACCCCATTATAGGACGCGGCGGGAACCTGTTGCACAGAAAAAACCGGCCACTGACTGCCACAAGGCAACCGGTGGCCGGTTTCGCAATCGTCAACCGGTCAAGAAAGCGGGTGTCATTGGCCGAATCCGGGATCCATGTCGTCGAACTCAAAATTGAACCCTTCGTCCATTTCCGTGGTGCCAATCGGGAAACTGTCATCACCATCGCCACCGGCGATCGTGTCGATTCCTCCCTGGCCGTTGACGAAGTCATCGCCACCCTCGCCGGTCATCTCGTCGGCTCCGGATCCGCCGTACATGCTGTCGTTTCCATCACCACCTGCGATCGAATCATTGCCACCGCCGGCGTTCATAAAATCGTCTCCGGAACCTCCGAACATCAAATCGTCACCACCACCACCAATCAGGCTGTCATCGCCATCCTGGCCGTCGAGTGCATCGCCACCAATCCCCCCATCGAGGTGATCGGTCCCGTCACCACCCAGCAGGCTGTCGTCGTCGCCCTCGCCATTGAGGTCATCGTCACCGAGGCCACCGTCCATGGTGTCGTTGCCGGCACCGCCGTGCATCAAGTCGTCACCGGCAGAGCCATCGATCACGTCGGCCCCGTCACCACCGTCGATCACGTCGGCTCCACCACCACCGGTCAGTTGGTCGTCTCCCCCGCCACCGCTGATGGTCGCGTCACCGCCAAACTCGCTGGCATCGATCGTGTTGCCACTCTCTCCACCGGTCAGATCAGCGTTCTCCACGCCAACCAGCTGGTCGGTCTCCGGGCTCCCGTCGTCGGTGATCAGGCTGTCATCGGACAACGTGAAGTTGACATCGCCCGACTCCAGGATCACGTCCTCGCCGATACCACCGGTCATGCTGTCGGCA
>DLVV01000277.1:0-1344 GCA_003445035.1 Planctomycetaceae bacterium
TCGGGAATTTACCGCGGAGGACGACGACCCCTGGACGTCTTCCGACGAGTGACCGCCGGAATCAAGGCCACGCCAATGGCCGGATTCGTGACAAACCTTGCTGAAGCCGACCGGTGGCACATCGTCAACTACGTACTCAGCATCCCGATCGACGGGGCCTTCATCGACGAACACGGCCACCAGTACCACGGTGGAGACCGCTCGCACGCCCATCACGACCACGACCACGACCACGACCACGACCACGACAAACCGGCTGACAAACCGGCCGACAAACCACAAACCACCCAGCCGAAATCGGCCAAGGATAAGAAGTAGCGACCGTGAGCAGAATCTTCTGGTGCCTGTTCTTCACCGTGTGGCCGATCATCGCGATCGTTGTCTGCGCCATCTCTCCAGCCATGGACTGGGCCTTTCCGGGCAACCGCGAGGCGGCCACGCCGCTGGGGCAACGGATCGACGACCTGTTCTACCTGATCCTGGGCATCGTGACCGTCGCTTTCATCGGCACGATGGGGGCCCTGGCCTACACGCTCTGGAAGGGCTCGAAAAACGAGGACGAAAAGGGCTGGTTCAGTCACGGCAGCCACAACCTGGAAGTGATCTGGACCATCGTCCCGGCCGGCGTCCTGCTGTTCATCGCCCTCTACCAGATCGATGTCTGGGCCATCTACCGCGTGCGGGAACATGAAAACCGCGACACCGTCAACGGCCCGCGACCGTCGCACCTGGTGGCCGAGGTGACCGCCCGTCAGTTCGAGTGGCGGATCCGTTATCCCGCACCCGGGACAAAGTTCAAAACCTACAAGCAGATCAAGGCGTGGCTGGCCAAGCCACACGCCGGCGACGTCTACGCCGTCAACAAACTCTTTGTGCACCTCAACCGAGAAACACTGATCTACCTCAAGTCCGCCGACGTCCAGCACGCCTTCTTTGTTCCCGACCTTCGCGTCAAGCAGGACGCGATGCCGGGCCAGAGCATCGACATCTGGTTCACCGTCAACAAGTCCGGGAAGTTCAACCTGACCTGTGCCGAACTGTGCGGCTGGGGACACTACAAGATGCGAGGTGAGGTCGAAGCTGTCGAGGACCTCGAGGCTCGGTTGAGAGAACTCAAGGCCCTGCAGGACTTCGACGGAGTCACCCCACCGGGCACTGCTCCTGCAGGAGCGGCGGAAGAGGCCACACCATGAGCACGCTCAACCCCGCAGCGGCCGCCGACCACGCCCACGACGATCATCACGGGCACCACGAACCGTCGTTCGTCCGCAAGTACATCTTCTCGACCGATCACAAGATGATCGGGATCCAGTTCCTGATCACCACCCTGTTCATGCTGCTGGT
>DLVV01000277.1:1724-2585 GCA_003445035.1 Planctomycetaceae bacterium
GGCTTCGGGCAATTGTTCGGCAGCGAGGGCGGCCAGATTTCGCCCGAGTTCTACACGATGCTGTTCACGATGCACGCCACGGTGATGATCTTCCTGGTGATCATCCCGATCCTGGCCGGGGCCTTCGGCAACTTCCTGATCCCGTTGATGATCGGGGCCGATGACATGGCCTTCCCCACGCTGAACATGCTCAGCTACTGGTTCATGTGGCCGGCCATCTTCTTCTTCGGACTCAGCTTCTACTTCGGCGGTGCCGCGGCCGGCTGGACCAGTTACCCGCTGCTGTCGGCCCTGCCCGAGGCGGCTCCCGGCTCGGGAAATGCCCAGAACATGTGGCTGTTGGCCGTCACCTTTGTCGGTGTCTCATCGATGATGGGTTCGGTCAACTACATGACGACCATCATCAACATGCGGGCTCCGGGCATGACGCTGTTCCGCATGCCCCTGACGATCTGGAGCATGTTCATCACCGCCATCCTGCAGGCCTTCGCCCTGCCGGTGCTGACCGCCGCGGGATTCATGATGCTCTTCGACCGCGCCGAACTCGGCGGGCTGCTCGAGGGCATCCACACCAGCTTCTTCGTGCCCTCGGGCATCATCGTCAACAACGCCGAACCCACCGTCGGTGGCGGGCAGGCCCTGCTCTGGCAGCACCTGTTCTGGTTCTACTCGCACCCGGCCGTCTACATCATGCTGCTGCCGGCCATGGGGATGGTCTCCGACATGCTGGCGGCAATGTGCCGCAAGCCGGTCTTCGGCTACAAGCCGATGGCCTATTCGCTGGCGGCCATCGCCGGCCTGGGCTTCATCGTCTGGGGACACCACATGTTCACCAGCGGCATGAACCCCGCCCTGGGCATG
>DLVV01000258.1:0-4625 GCA_003445035.1 Planctomycetaceae bacterium
AAGAAGCCCAAGGACAAGAAGAAGGACGACAAGAAGAAGCCCAAGGGCAAGAAGAAGGGCGACAAAAAGAAGCCCGAGGACAAGAAGAAGGGCGACAAAAAGAAGCCCACCGGAAACAACAAGGGCGACAAACCGGAAAAGAAGACATCGGACAAGGATGCCGAGCAGAGCCTGCGTTTTCGCCCGGCCGCTGCTCCCTCGCGAGTCCGCGGATTGCCGCTGTTTCGTCTCCCCGACCCGGTCGGCTAGAAGGGCTCCGCTTCTCGTGTCGGCCGCCTGTGATCATGGCCAGCTGCTGCTGGCCATCGAGTCGAGTTGTGATGAAACGGCGGCGGCGGTGATCGACCGCCGCCTCAAAGTTCTCTCCAACGTCGTCTCCTCCCAGGTCGATCTCCACGCCGAGTTCGGCGGAGTGGTCCCCGAGATCGCCTCGCGGGCGCACCTGGTCAACATTCTGCCGGTCCTCGACCGGGCACTCTCCGAAGCCACTGCCACGCTGGAGGACATCACCGCTGTGGCGGTCGTCACCGAGCCGGGCCTGGTCGGGTCACTGCTGGTGGGGCTGACGGCCGCCAAGGCCCTCTGCCTGGCCCACGGCATGCCACTGGTGCCAGTGCACCACATCGAGGCTCACCTCTACGCCTGCCGGATGACGGCGGACCGGGATGTCTACCCCGCCGTGGGCCTGGTTGTCAGTGGTGGCCACACCAGTCTCTACGACTGCCGGGGACCACTGGACACCGAGCTCGTCGGCTCAACGATCGATGACGCCGCCGGGGAAGCCTTCGACAAGGTTGCCCAGTTGCTGAGACTCGGTTATCCGGGGGGGCCACACATCGAACGAGCCGCCACCGGGGGCCGCCCCGGCGAGATCGATTTGCCGCGGCCACTGCTGGCCGATCCCGGACTCGACTTCAGCTTCAGCGGACTCAAGACCGCCGTCCGTTACCAGGTCCTTGGTGTGCCCGGCAGCGGCCGCACCCAACCGGAGCTGACACCCGATCGGACCGCCGACCTCGCCGCGTCGTTCCAGGCCGCCGTAGTGGATTGCCTGGTCCACCGGTGCCGTCGGGCCCTGGAACAACTCAAGCACCCCCGACTGCTTGTCGGTGGCGGTGTCGCCGCCAACCAGACGCTCCGCGCAGCGCTGGCCGAGATGTGTGAAGGCCAGGGTGTCGACTTGCACATCGCGGCCCCTGAATTGTGCACCGACAACGCCGCGATGGCCGCCCTGGGCTGGGAAAGACTCGACGCCGGCCACACCGCCGGACTCGACATCGATGTCACCCCAGGACTGATCCGTCGCTGACAGCCTCCTCTTGCCGGACTCGCCACACGTCTCCATCCCGATTCGTGTCAACCGGACCGCGACCGAGAGAATTGCCCCTGCCTTGAGACTGTCTGTTCAGTTTTCCTACGAGTCGGCTAGAATCGATCTATTCGGCCTGGGCGACCCGGGTCCGCAGAGGGGAGAAAACTGCCGTGAAACGACGACTGACCCTGCCCGTCATCCTGGCCCTGGCAATCCTGCTGGCTCCCTACACGGCGTCAACCGCCCGGGCGCAGAAAAAGACCCGCCGCATCCCGTCCCGCTCGCTGGCCGGAGCCACCGGATATCTCAATACGTCCCGCCCGATCGATCTCCGCGACCTCCGCGGCAAGGTCGTGCTGTTGGACTTCTGGACCTACTGCTGCATCAACTGCATGCACATCCTGCCGATGCTGAAGCAGCTCGAGGAGAAGTACCCCAACCAACTGGTGGTCATCGGAGTGCACTCGCCGAAATTCAACACCGAGAAAGATATCGAGAACATCCGCCGCGCTGTCCTGAGGTACGAAATCACCCACCCGGTCATCAACGACAGCAACAAGGCGATCTGGCGGCGGTACAACATCAACTTCTGGCCGACAATGATCCTGATCGACCCCGAGGGGTACGTCTGTGGAATCCGACGGGGCGAGGCGCCGTTCAAGGTGATCGACAAGGAGGTCGCCAAGCAGGTCCGAATCCACAAGCAGAAGGGCACACTCAACGAGACGCCCATCCGTTGGGACCTCGAACTCAACAAGCAGCAGCGGACCTCACTGCGGTTTCCCGGCAAGGTGATCGTCGACCCGACCGGACAGCGGCTGGTGATAGCCGACAGTGGAAACCATCGGCTGATCGTCACCGACCCCGCGGGCCGGAAGACGACGGTGATCGGGACGGGCCGACCGGGCCGTAAGGACGGCCCGCTGGCGGACGCCTCGTTCAATGACCCCCAGGGAATGATCTTCGACGGCGACACGCTTTACGTCGCCGACAACCTCAACCACCTCATTCGCAAGGTCGATCTCAAGGCCGGCCAGGTCACCACCATCGCCGGCACGGGCAAGATGCTGACCAGCTACGCCAAGCTGCGGCGGCGGAGCAACACCCCCACACGTTACGCCCTCTCAAACCCGTGGGACCTCGCCCTGGTCAAACAACGGCTCTACATCGCCATGGCCGGGACCCACCAACTGGTCATGCTCAACCTCGCCACCAACACGATCGTCCCTTACTCGGGCAACGGGACCGAGGATGTCCGAGACGGCACCCTGACCAAGAGTTGCCACGCTCAGCCCAGCGGCCTGGCCACCGACGGCCGACACCTGTTTGTTGTCGACAGTGAAGGCAGTTCTCTCCGAGCGGTCTCGTTGCCGCCGGGCAACAACGTGAGCACGCTGGTCGGAACCACCGGTCTGCCGATGTTCAAGAGCCTGTTCGCCTTCGGAGACCAGGACGGCCGAGGCTCGGGCGTGCGACTGCAACACCCGATCGGCGTGGCCTATGCCGACGGCCGGATCTATGTCGCCGACACCTACAACCACAAGATCAAGCTCGTCGATCCGGGGTCGCGAAACTGCGTGACCCTAATCGGCCAATCACGTCGAGGCAATTCGCTCCAGCCCCTGCAGCTTCACGAGCCGGCCGGTGTCGCCGTTCACGGAAACACTCTCTACATCGCCGACACGAACAATCACCGCGTCGTGACGTTGGACCTCGCCAGCCGCCAGGCCCGCGCGTTGACCATCGAGGGGCTCCAGCCACCACCCCGAACAGCCGCCAGGTGACCGCTACCGCCTGAAACTGAATGTCGCCACGTCGATAATGCTGCTGAAAACAGCGTTGACGGTCAGGCGGACGTAGCGGCGGTCACCAGAAACGACCGCAAGGGTCGTGTTGGCCACGCCCTCGGAAATCATCGATATCACCGGCGTATAACCGACCCCCCGGCGACGGCCCCGCCGGCCGGCACCGTTGGGCCGTTCGGACGAAGAGCCGAAACGGAACGGACGTCCGCCACGACGCTTGTTGCCACGGGCGGTGGCGAACTCGTCGCGGCCACGGGGCAGGGGATCCGACAGTTTTTCACGCCGCCCCTTCTGCAAGCTCAGCCGCACCACCTTGCGGCGATCGTCGAAGACCACCGGGTGTGTGTGGGTTTGCTCGTGATCGGTGCCGACGTACCGGCGAATCGTCAACTGGGCCCGCTTGCCGACAATGTCCCCGTCGACATGGTTGATCGACAACCGGTATTCCCCCGGAGCGGCAAACGCACAGACGTATTCCTCGTAACAGTTGCGTTGCACAGGCCCGAACCCATCGTGGACCAGCACACCTCCTGAGCGGGTCTGGCGATGATCAAAGTGGCAGACCGTTCCCAGCGGCTCGTCAATCTGCAGATCGAGTTCCCCCTGTCCGTTCCACGAAAGTGTCACGATGAGGTCTCGCTGATGAGCAGCAGCCACCGCCATTTCCAGCTCTCCGGCCCGCTCCTTGTCCCCCGCTTTCCTCAGGGCCGCGGCAGCATCCGACGCCGCAGCAGCGGCGGCCCGGTGACGACTTCTGTAATCGGACGGCCAGGTGTAAGTCAGGATGCCCGTCGAAGCCCACTGAACCGCATCGTAGTCCTTCAGCCGTTCAGCCAACTTCAGTCCCAGTGCGTAGGGTTCCGGGCGAGTCGGCGAGATTTTCGAAGCCTGTCGGTAGAGCAACAACGCTCGATCATTGACCCCGAAGCGTGACAGGTAGGCAGCCGAAAGCAGCATGTTGGGGACATCGGTGGCCGTGAAATCGACACGAGACAGCAACACTCGTTCAATGGCCGACTTGGGTCGCCCGGCGATCTGCATCGACATCGCCAGCACATCGTACATCCAGGGCTGCGACTGACCGACGATCAACGCCTCGTTGATCGCGGCAATCACGTGCTCGTGCTTCCGCTGTCGGTGCAGTCGCAACACCAGCGTCGTGAAGGCGGTGTGTGACGGGCGATTCTTTTCGAAGTACGCCCGCCAGACCTCTTCCGGAGTGCCCGATCCCAGATCGACCCCGAGGCCGGATCGTGGGCTGTTGGCCGTTCGGCCTCGCGACCCCGGCCGCGTCTTGGCCGCCGGGGAAGTCGAGGCCGGTTGTTGGGCCGTCCGCTTCAGCGAAGAACGGTCACCCGTTTTTTTTTACCGGCCGACTGCTTCACGGACTTGTTGTTGAACACCGGCTTGCGAGCCTGGACCGGCCGACTTCGTGGCTGCGGTGGCACACTCATCATGCCCATCCCGCCACCACCACCGCCCATCATGCCGCCGCCGCCGCCGCCCAT
>DLVV01000258.1:4957-6103 GCA_003445035.1 Planctomycetaceae bacterium
CCGCCGCCGCCCATGCCGCCGCCACCGCCACCCATCATTCCGCCGGAACCGCCACCGGAGGGCGTCTCGACTGGAATCACCAGGTCGGCAACCGGGTACACTCGCGTGCTCATCATCTCCTCGGCCTTCGCCTCGGTCGTGATTCGCATCACTTCATCCTGGATGACATACGTCAGGGCAAGTGGCTCAAGAACGATCTTCATTGCGCTGCGGAGCGAAACCCCCGACAGCGACATGTTGATCGGTTCATCCGGCTGAATCCCCTCGTCGAGCAAAGCCTGTTCGTCGAGGATAATCTGGATGTTGTGCTGCTGCTTGAGATAGTCGACCACGTCGCTCAGCGGCAGGTCAACGAACTCGAACTCGGTCTCATCATCCAGTGCCCGGATGATCCGTTCCTCGACCTTGCTGTAGTTGTGCAGGTCGACGCTGGCCCACTTCTTGCGCTCTTCGGTCAGACGACGCCAGACAGCCGCATCCGGATACCGGATCGGGGGTTCGTCGGGGAAGGGGACATGTGAAAACTCGACCTGCTCGAGCACGGCCAGGAACCGGTCGGCCCGGAGGCCGCGGAGGTGATAGGCCATGTCCAACTGGTTGGCCGCCTCGGCCGAAAACCTCGCCGAAGTCGCCGTCCCATCACCGGGCCGCAACTCCAGGGCCCTCTGGGCCACGTCCTCGGCCTCAGGAAACGCATCCCGATTTCCACGAGGGGCCTCGACGAAGAGCAGGTGAGCCACCTGCTTGAGCAACTGCTTCATCCGCTCATCGTCTCGCTCAAGATCCGACTCGATCCGCTGCTGGCTCTCGCGGGCGGCCACCGACTGCTGGCGTTCCTGCCGTTTCTGTTCGAAGTGCTGCTCGGACACCTCGACGAACCGCTTGAGGTTCGAGAGGCGTCGAATCAGTTCTGTACGGATCGCCGGGTCGATGTCCGTCGTACCACGAACAGTGCCCAGCCCTCGCTTGATCTGGGTCAATGCGGCTTGCGGCTCGGTCGCCGCACGTGCCCGAGATTCCTCGAGCAGACGCTCGACCTGCAACTGCAGCTTCTGTGTACGGACCAGGATCGCTTCCTGGGCCTGTTGAATGGGATCTGAAGCCTCAACCGTGCCAGGATCGGCGGCTGGCTGTGCGGCTGGCTGT
>DLVV01000258.1:6467-6706 GCA_003445035.1 Planctomycetaceae bacterium
GCGGCAGCCAACGTGGTGTCACCGATGCGGCCGGCGGTCCTGGCCTGCACCTTCTCACTGGCACCCAGTAATGCCGCTGCGCGGACATTGTCGGGATCGAACCCGCGGACGAGCAGCCCGATCCGCTCGGCTTCGTTGAAACTGCGGACCTTCAGAGCTTGTTCGCCCTGGCGGAGCAGTCCGTCAAGATGCGAGTCAAATTCGTGGCGTGCCGTCTTGAGCATCGTGCGACCGGCCAG
>DLVV01000258.1:6976-9744 GCA_003445035.1 Planctomycetaceae bacterium
GGTGGTGATCTCGCGGCCCAGTCCGACCTCGTCGGACTTGCGGCCACGGTCAACCATCACCGTGCCACCGGTCTGCTGGGCCATCACACCCAGGACCTGCAGGTCGAGCCGGGGGCCGACGCCGTAACTGTGAATCGAGACGTGACGGTTGCGGAACCGTGCCAGCACCNNGCCACGGTGAAACCGTCGGTCGACTCGGCACCTCGAAACAGCATTGCCAGGAAGGCGTTGCCGGCTTCGGCTGACAACCGGCCGACTTTCCATTGCACATCTGCGGCCCCGTCGGCGCTGGCCAACCAACCCGAGATGGTCGTTCCCGCCTCGAGCTGACCACGTCCGATGTAAATCGTCTGTCGATCCGAACGCAGCGGCAGGGGCTGGCTGGGCAACAGGGTGATCCCCTCGGGGACAACCACCTTGGATGGATAGGTGACCGGGGCATGAATCGCAGTGGCGATTCGACGTCCCAGGCCGTTTTCGTCGGTCTTGCCGCCGCGGTCCACCAACACGGTACCACCGGTCTGCTGGGCCATCACGCCCAGGACCTGCAGGTCCAACCTGGGGCCGACGCCGTAGCTGTGTATCGAAACATGCCGGTTGCGGAACCGTGCCAGCACCTGCTTGAAATCTTCGGTATTAATCAGTTCGGCACTGCTCATGCCATCACCGATGTAGAGCACGCTTCCGGGACGCTTCCCGGCCAGGGTCCGGGCCGCGGCGTCCAGAGCCGGAACCAGTCGTGTCGCGCCCAGTGGAGCGCGGCGACGCAGGAGAGCCACTCCCCGGCGGATTGTGTCCGAATCGGCCGGGGACCACTCGCTGGTCAGAGCGGTCGTCTGTACGTCAACGGCAAACAAGCGGACACGGTCCGAACGGCCCATCGACGCGAGGACATCTTCGAGAACGGCCAGGGCCTGCACTCGGTGCGAGCCGGTTTGGCTGGCCGAGGTGTCGACCAGGATCACCACGTCTCTTGAGGAAGACGTCTCCTTGGCATTCGCCGGCGCCAACAATGGCAGGGCGAAGTAGGTCTCGCCGTCCGGAGCCGTGTAACGCAGGACATCGACGGATTTCACCACCGCCGCCGCCTGCACCACCGAAGTGGAGGCCACCAAGACCAGGGCTGCCACGAACGCCCACAAGGCCAGAGCGTTTCTCAACCGCATGCCGAAACTCCCGAATTCAAAGGCGAGATCATCTCGATGTGTCATCGATTCCGGTAGGAGATCGAGCGAGATGCCTCAGAAATGTCAATCGGACGGGATGGCCCGCGGGGAGACCGGCCCCGAACGGGTCCGAAATCTCCCCAGCCATTGTAACTCGTTTCTCGGAAGGTCGAGAGGAAAAATCCGGAACGCTTTCCACCTTTCCGCCAATTCCCCACTCAACTCGCCATCGTGCCCGGCGTCCCAGAGCAATCGTTGTGTTCGGTCCTCAGGTCGTGCGCGTCGTAACGACGCCCTGCGCCCTCTGTCGACTGCCACCGTTGAATCGATTGGTCGGCTTTTACGGGTTTTGTGACAGGCTCCCGGGGCCCCATCCCCGTGAACTTCTCACTGCCCGGGAACTCATCGCACGTCCCCTTCGAGGCCGTATTCGGCGATCTTCTTGTGTAGCGTGTTCCGATTGATCCCCAACCTCGCCGCGGCCTTCGTCTGCACCCCCTGGCAAGAGTGAAGCACCTGTCGAATCACCTGGCGTTCCACCAGCGATACGATTCTCGGGTGAATACCGGTCTCCTGACCCGCCTCCTGACGCAGCCCCAGAGACACAAGTTGGCTGCAAAGCCGATCCAGATCCCCCTCTCCGGGACGGCCGCCCCGGGGCGAGCCCAGCCCCCGCAGATGGGATGGAAAATCGCCTGGCTCTAATGTGGCCCCATCACCGAGCACCAGTGCCCGCTCAACATAGTTCTCCAACTCACGGACGTTCCCGGGCCAACCGTATCCGGTCAAAACGTCAAGAGTCTCGGAGGAAATCGCCGGCGACTGACTCTCAGCACCGTCGAATTGCCTTAGGAAATGGTCCACCAACAGCGGAATGTCAGCGGGACGCTCGCGAAGCGGCGGCAGAATAATCTCGATCACATTCAGTCGGTAATACAGATCCTCGCGGAATCGCCCCTCGTCGATCTCCTCGAGCAGATCACGATTTGTGGCAGCCACGATGCGACAATCAACCTGTATGGTCTTGGTGTCGCCGACTCGTTCGAATTCCTGCTCCTGCAGAACCCGTAACAACTTCACCTGCAACGTGTAGCTGACAGAGTCGATTTCGTCCAGAAATACGGTCCCGCCATGTGCCGCCTCAAACCGGCCGGTGCGATTTTCGTAAGCACTGGTGAAAGCCCCCTTGACGTGACCGAACAACTCGCTTTCCAGCAGGCTCTCGCTCAACGCCCCGCAGTTGACCCGTACAAATGGACCGCTCGAACGAGGGCTCAGATCGTGGATCGCACGCGCGATCAACTCCTTGCCTGTCCCGGTTTCCCCGGTCAAAAGCACCGTGGTCAGACGACCGGCAACCCGCCGGGTCAACCGGTACACTTCCAGCATCGCCGGACTGCTTCCGATGACACCGTCCAGTTCGCCACCGTCGGTGCCCACGCCAACATCGATCGATTCCGGATCGCCCTTCGACACCCCGCTCAGCCTCCTGCCATTCCCCTGGTCGACCGCAAATCGCCCCACACCTGCCAGTCTATCGAGCACTGATGTCGCATTGCTCGGCAGAAAAGCATGTTTCTGCCGATATTCTAAGCGAATCGC
>DLVV01000264.1 GCA_003445035.1 Planctomycetaceae bacterium
CCGATCAGCAGGTAGCTGCAGATGCCCACCAGTTCCCAGAAGACGAACACCATGAAGATGTTGCCGGCCAGGACCAGCCCGAGCATCGAGAAACAGAACAGCGAGAGGTAAGCGAAGAACCTGTAGAACCGCCCGGGGCGGTGCAGGTGAGATCCGTCGGCGACGTGCACCTGGTGGTCCACGTGTTCCTCGGTTCGTTCGTCATCCATGTACCCGATCGCAAAGACGTGGATGCAGGTTGCGATCAAGGTGACCATCGTGAACATCACCAGCGTCAGGCTGTCGATGTAATAGTCGATGGCGATGCGAATCTTGCCGAAGGTGGCCAGCTCGTAAAGCCGGCCACTGACGTACTTGTCGGGTTTCTCGGTGGTGCCTTCCTGGCCGGCGGAGGGGGCATCGGAGACGGCGAACTGGGCCACCGCGTCGGTGGTCGTCGGTTCGGAGGCCGAGGCGTGGTGCGTGTCCCACAGCGACAGGTCGAAGTCGGAGATCCCGAAAACGAGTGCCGTGAGGCTCAGCAGAAACCCGCCGCCGATGCAGCCGACCGAGAGGTAGGCTGCCAGGCGAGACCGGAACCGGCCGCCAGGCGCGTGGTGCGACCAGTAGCCGCCGAAGATCTCGACGGCGAAGCCGACGAGTGGCAGCAGCCACGCGGTGGTCAGCAGGCAGGCCTTGATGTCCATCGGGGTTCCGGAAAGGTCGGTCGTCGGGTTGGTGTGTCGGGGAGGCTCAGCCCTGGAGCTTGTCGCCTCGGTCGATATCGATGGTCTGGTAGTTGTTGTAGAAGTTCAAAGCGATCGCCAGGGCGACGGCCGCCTCGGCAGCGGCCAGCACGATGACGAACAGCGAAACGATCTGGCCATCCAGGCCGAGGCTGGTGTGCCGGGAGAAGGCGACGAAGTTGACGTTGGCCCCGTTGAGGACCAGCTCGACGCCCATCAACACCGCGATCCCGTTCCGCTTGGTGGCCATGCAGACCACCCCGCAGACGAACATCACGGCACCGATCAGCAAGTAGTTGGTCAAGCTGGCGTCCATCGGTCAGGCGTCTCCCCCGGTGGCTTCGGACGTCTCTTGTCGCTTGGCACGAGCCAGGTAGGCGGCTCCGACCAGAACGACCAGCAGGTGGACCGAGACGATTTCAAACGGCAACAGGTAGCCGGTTTTCTCGCCGCGATCCTTGTGGATGCCAACCTCGGTGTCAGCCGCAATGCCGACCAGTCTCAGGCCGATGGCCCGTGACGTGCTGCCGGTTTCATCGGTGGCCGCGGCAGTCACGGGACTGTGGCTGCCTTTAAGTGTTTCCCATTCGACGTCGATCACCGTGAAGGCGATCATCGAGAAGAACAGCAGTCCGACAGCGGCCCCGACGAAGGTTTCGCCGGAGGACATCTGGATTCGTCGAAACGGCCCGCTGGCGGTCAGCATCACGCCGAAGATCAGCAGCACCAGGGTGCCGCCGACGTAGACGAGCAACTGGGTGGCGGCGACGAAATCGGCGTCGAGCAGGAAGAACAGCCCGGCGGTGGAGCCCAGCGAGATGATCAGCGAGAAAGCCATGCGGACGATGTCCTGCAGGATCACCACCCCGATGGCACCGCCGCCGGCCAGGATCGCAAAGATCCAGAAGAGTACCTGGTCGTTCACGGCCCGGTCTCCCCGTTCGAGGTCGAGGCGGTCGGCGACTGGTCGGCCGGGCTGGAGATGGACTCGAGTCTCATCGTCGGCGCGGCCCGTTCACCGGTGGGCGTTCCCCAGATCGTGGTTTTTCCCGAGAACGAGAGCGCCAGGGGCCAGATCACCGCGCCCAGGAACAGCACGCAACTGATCGGCACCAGGTACTTCAGGCAGGTCATCATCACCTGGTCGATCCGCAGGCGTGGCAGGGTCCAGCGGACCCAGATCTGCACGCAGACCAGCACCGAGGCCTTCCCGAAGAAGACCCCGAAGCCCAGGGCGTTGGTCAACCAGGTCCAGACATATGCGTCCGAACCGTACCGGGGACCGTCAAGGATGCCGTCGAGGCCGGGGATTCCGGTGTGCCAGCCACCCAAAAACAGCAGCACCGCGATGCCGCAGACGGTGAACATGCTGGCGTACTCGGCCAGGAAGAAGAAGCTCCAGCGGAAACCGCTGTACTCGGTCAGAAAACCGGCCACCAGTTCGCTCTCGGCCTCGGCCAGGTCGAACGGGGCCCGTTTGCAACTGGCCGTGGCACAGACGAAGTAGACGAAGAAGGCCAGGAAGCTGAAGGGGTCGTGGAAGATGATCCAGTTGCCCAGGTGGCCACTCTGCAGTCCGCCGATCTCGTTGAGGTTCAGCGAGCCGGCCGTGATGATCGGGATCACCACGCAGATCGACATCGGGATCTCGTAACTGACCATCTGGGCGGCTTCCCGCATGCCGCCGAACAGGGCCCATTTCGAGCCGCTGGCGTAACCGGCCAGGATCACCCCGATCACCTCCAGGGACATCACGGCCAGCATCAGGTACAGGCCGATGTCGAGGCTGATGGCGATCCAGCCGTCGGAGAACGGCAGGAACATGAGGGCGGCCAGTGAACTGACGACCACCACGTAGGGAGCCACCCGAAACAACGGGCCGTCGGCGTCCTCGGGTACCAGGTCCTCTTTCTGAATCAACTTTCCGCCGTCGGCAATGGCCTGCAGCCAACCGAACTTGCCACCGACGCGAGTGGGACCGAGCCGGTCCTGGATCCGTCCCGAGATCTTTCGCTCGGCCCAGATGAAAATCCCCGCCGGCAGTCCGAAGAAACCGGCCACCAGCGCCACGTGGATCACCGCCGCCAGGAACATGGCCAAGCTTTCGCTAATGGACCATCCCTGAAGAATCGACTGGATCGTCGTCGCGGTGTCGGCCAGCGTGGGGGTCATCGCGGTGCTACCGGGTTCATCGTCACACGCAGGACCGAGCGCACCCGGGTCGATGGACGCGAACGCCCGCCGAAATCCGACGGAGGCCACAGCAGGACCCGGGTCCGTCGTTGCATGCGTTCGGGACCCACTTGGACCCCGATCAAAGGCTGAACTATGCCAGATGGATACCGGGACTTCAAGAGAACCGGAGACCGCGCGGGTGGGCGATGGCCGGGAGCCGAGCCACCTGCTGCCGCAGACTGTTGACGCAAAACGGTTTGGTCGAGCCGAGTGTCTCCGCGGACGACTCAGCGAGTCGCCGGTGGTTGCGGATCGGTGCTGTTGGCCGGGTCGACGGCGAAGTGAATCGCCTCGAAATCGGCCGAGCGGGCCGCGTCGTAAGCGGCCAGGGCCTCGCCCAGGGGAACGTCCGGCTCGATGTCCAGGATCACCGGCAACTCGCGGGCCGTGGCCGCCAGGGTCCTGAGAAATCTCGAGAGGTCCCGATGCCGGTCGGGCCCGGAAAACGTCTGGCCCTCGACTTCGATCCGCATGCCCCCGTTTGCCTGGCCGGGGGCTATCACCCGCACCCAGGCTTCGCCCAGGGGCCGTTCCTGGGGAGCTGCGGCTGCGGACTCGATCGAGCCGCCCGAGAGTTCCGTTGGCAGGAGGCTCTCGCGGATCTGTCCGGTCGAAGCGCACACGAAGAAGATCAGCAGCAGGAACACCACGTCAATCAGCGGCGTCATTGCCTGGCTGTCGTCGCGTTGTCGTTGGTGGTGGGCTGAAGGGATACGCATGGGTTCGGTGATGTGGGGGACGCGGAGGTTATTCGGGAAGTACGGCGTAGCCGATTCGGGTGATGCCGGCCTGGGCGCAGGCCACCATCAGGGGTTCGACGACACGGAACGGAACCCGGCGGTCACCGCGGATCCGCACCTCGTAGCCACCGGTCCCCGCTTCGGAGCCGGCGTCCTTGAGCAGGCCGGAGACCTGTTCGAGCGTGACGATGCGGCCTCCGACGTGCAGCGACTGGTCGGAGGTGACCGTCACCACAAGTCGCCGGGGCACCTCGATCCGGTCGTCCTCGGCGTCGACGATCGTCGGCAGATCGACCGGCTCGGTCGATTCGGTCCGGGCCGCGTGGCTGGCGACCAGGAAGAAGATCACCAGCAGAAAGACGATGTCGATCAGCGGGGTGAGATTCAGTGAAACGCCCAGTTGGCGGACCCGCGTGGGGATTCTCATGTCGGCGGATCCTCCGGCCGTTCGATCGCCACCGGAGGCACTCGCCGCTCCTGCCGTTCGGCCGACGGGCTGGCGGGTTCCTTCCGTCGCCGTGCCTGGCCACCAGCACGGCCGAGATTGGCCCGCTTGAATTCGGCCCAGGCGTGTTCGGCCATCAGGCTGGATTCGGCCACGAGTTCATCGATGCGGTTGCGAAAGATGGCGAATGCGGACAGGGCGGGCACGGCCACTCCCAGTCCCATCAGGGTGGTGACCAGGGCCTGGTAGATGCCCGGGGCGAGTTCGCTGACCGGCGGGTTGATCTTGGTGGCAAATTCCTGAAAGGCGACGATCATGCCCCAGACGGTTCCCAGCAGCCCCAGCATCGGGGCGATGGTGCCGATCACCGAGAGATACTCGATTTTCCGGAACAGCCTCGCCGCCTGTTCGGCGCTGGCGTCCTCCATCGACTTCTCGACCGCCTGGTAACCCAGCGGCGCCTCGGCGAGTCCTTCGGCCAGCACAGCACCCAGGAAGCTGGGCCGTTCGTGGCAGAGTTGATCAGCCTCGGTGAACCGCCCGGCCGAAAGCAGCGAGCCGACCGAATCGGCCAGGCCGGTGGGCATCAACGCCTTGCGACGAATGGTCAGCATGTGTTCAACAATCAACGCGACCATGGCCATCGACAGGGCAAGGATGACCAGGCCGATGGTGCCGCCGGCGCGGAGCAGTTGCCGGAGTGTCATCGCATTGGTCGGGGGATCGGGGTTCTCGACCAGTTTTCCGGTCGCAGCGTCGTAGAGCTTGGTCTCGGTAGGAAGAGGCTCGGCCTGGGGCGCGTCGGGCGTGCCGGTGGCGGCTGGTGCGGCGGGGGCCTGCGACCGGGCGATGGAGGGTATGAGCAGGCTCGCAGCGAACGCGGCGAGAACGAGTCGGCTGGGGCAGGGACGGCTCATGGTGTGGTGCGCCTCGTGCGCGGTGGGGGAGTCTGGGTGGCGGCCGATTCTCGGGCGGCCGGCGTGCCGGGGAAGCGTTGTTGGAGGTCCCGATAGAGTGTTTGGGCGGCCGTGGACTGGTTGTCCGAAAGCAGCGAGTTGGCAGCAAGCTGCGTGGCTCGTGCCGCCAGAAATCGATCGTCGTCGAAGACCAGCGATGTCCACATCAGTGCCGAAGCGGCCGGCTGGAACTGCCGTCGCTGAAGACGGGCCAGCCCGATCACGAACCGCGGTCCCCCCCGGAGTTCCAGCGGCAACTTGCGGATGTGCCGGGTCCAGGTGTCCAGGTGCCTGGGAGTCACCTTGCCGTTTTTCATGTCGGCCCGCCAGCACTGTGCCACGGCGAGGCCGCGGACACGTGGATCGGGCGAAATTCGCAACTTTCGCAACTGGGACTCGGCTTCCACGGCGTACCCCGAATCGCGGAGCAGGTGGCTGGCGGCCAGCAGTGCGGCGACGTCGCCGGTTCGCACCCGCCACGCTTTCGCCTCGCTGGCGACCGACGGGTCGACCGTTCCAGTGATCCGCCAGTCCAGCGGCACCAGTTCGAAGTGGCGAGCCCTCCGCGCGCTCTCCGAAAGGCTCAGGAAGTGAGATCCCGCACGGCGGTAGTCACCACCGTGCAGCGCGCAACGGACCAGCCCGGCGAGCAACTCCCGGCGGACCCAGGCCCGGGAGGCACCGTTGAGTGCCGTGCGAAACGACTGCTCGGCTTCAATGAGTTCGCCTCGCTTGAGGTGTTTCAGTGCGGCCAGGTGCGGGGCGGAGCGGACGGGGATGACCGAGACAATCCGGTCGGCCGGGATCCTCCACGGGGTGGCTCGACCACGGGCCTTGACCACGACCTCGACGGCGTCGTAGTCGGTGATCTGGCCCACGTGCGTCAGGCGTCCGCGACCTTCGGCCTGGCGGACGATGACGCGATCACGGGCCTGGGCGGGCAGGCGGTCGGTGGCCAGCACGAGAGCCGAACCGGCGACGAGCCACGCGGTGACCCGGGCCAGGCGACAGCCGGGCTGATCAGCGGTTCCGTCGAGGAGCCGAGAAGGTGTTGATGTCACGGTAGCGATATCGGCCGCCGTTGAGGGTGGCGAGTTTCTTGACGTAGTGGGTGGAGGTCAATTCGGCACCGACGCCGAACTTGATCGTGTGAATGCGAGTGCGACCCCGGTTGCGACGGGTCAACCGTTCCATGTCGCCGGGGTGGATCGAGGAGTTCGCGTCGGCATCGGTCAGAAAGAAGATCACCTCGGGGTCGAACGACAATGCCTTGGACAACGCCGGGAAGTGGAAGGTGCCCCCGTCGGGAGTCACTGCGGAGATCTTCTGCCGGGCGAGGGTCTTGTTGATGTCGGTGGCCCGGTGCAGGGTGGTGCGTCCGCCGAGGGTCAACAGGCTGTGCCGCACGTTGTAGAAGATGACCTGGAACTGCTGGGTTTCGTCGAGGTGCTGGAGGCTGCTGAGCAGATCGGCCTTGGCCATTTCCAACGCATGGCCGCCGGCCATGCTGCCCGAGCGGTCCAGCACGTAGACGAAGCGGGTCCCCTTGTCACGGATGCCCATGAACTGGGTTTCGCCCTTCCGTAGCCCGGCCAGGGGAGGGCCACCCGAGAGAGCGGATCGGGGCAGCAATTGAGAGGGGTCGGCCAGTGGCGAGGTGGGCGCGCGGGCACCCGGGCCGAGAATCCGGGGGCCGACCGAATCGGGCAGCGAGAGAAGTTGATCGATGGCCTGGTTGTCGTGGGTTTCGGCCGCGGAGACCGGTTGGGGGATCTCCTGCGAAGCCGGGGGCGTGTTGTCGGTGGCCGAGGCGGAATCGGAGGTGCTGTCCGAGGACTTGACGACCAATCCCACGTCACGAAAATCACCGGCCCCGTCCTCGCCCACCGATCTCTGGCAGCTCTGCAAGCCCATGGCGCAGGCAACCAGCAGCAGCAGGTGGACCAAGACCGAGACAATCCAGCCGGGGATGGCTCGGCCCTGGACGGCACGCAGTCCCTGCATGGTGGTCACTCCGAGACGTCTCTAGCGAGACCCTGGCCGGCCGGCCGGTGCCGAGCCGCCTGGTCGGCTGGGGGCTCCGCCTTCGGTTCCGGCCGCGGTTGACTGGGACTGCCGCATCTGCCTGAGGTAATCGTCGGTGTTGTCGGTGACACGGACGCCCGGGGCGGGCTTGAACGAAAAGACCGTGTCGGCCAGGCGGACGTTGACTTTGACGTTGCGGAACTCGAGGCTGACCATCGGCTTGAGCACCTGGCGGCCGGGGACCTTCTTGAGGTAGACGATGCGGTGTGGGAACTGCGTGGTCTTGTCGATGTAGACCCGGACGCGGTCGGGCACGTACTCGGGCAACTCGTCACTGGCCGGCCGATCGTCGTCGGTGAGGGTCTGCAGGAACGAGGCATTCCACGTGCCCTCGATGATGATGAACGGACGGCCCTGGAATGACTGTTCGCGACGTCGGTTGAAGCTCATCGACTGCTCGAGTGATCCGAGCAGGGCCTCGAGGCCGCCCAGTCCGAGGTCGGCTTCGAACTGGCCCGGTTGCGGTCTCGGTCCCGAGGCGGCGGCCAGTTGTTTCATTTCCTTGAGGATCCTGGGCACATTCCTCTTGGTGGCCAGCACGATCAGGCCGATCTTCTGCTGGGTGAACAGCGTGGTGCCGTCACAGACCTGGATCAGGGATCCCTTGGTCCGGCCCACCTCCAACTGAAACTCCAGACGCAGCTTCTTGTCCTGGCCCTGCATGTACTTGCCGGTGGCCTGGAACCGTTTGCCACGTACCACGATCGTCTCGACGATCTCGGCCTGAAATGGCACCAGTTCCTTGAGTTTCCCCCGCGACTCGCGGAGAGCATCGGCTGGTCGTTGACGCCGTTTCGAAGTCTTGGCGGCTGCGGTTTTGCCGCTTTTCGCAGCGGGGGTTTTCTTGGACGGCTGCTCCTGGGCAGACAGGCGAATCGAACCGGTGATCAACACCGCGATTACCAGTTGGAGGATCATCAGAACGCTTGGAATTCGGGAAACGTGCATGTGAGTCGGATCGTTGTATCGACTGGAGAAACTGGGATGAGTGTTCATGTTGTCCGGAAAATACCGAAATTGCCAAAGATCCGGGGTGCAATCGGTCGAAAACACAGGTGAACGCAGGTCGCAAGAGGCAAAAACCGGTCCCGTCTCGTGGAAGCGAGCGGATCGGGCAAACTGGTGACCGATTGGTTCTGGACCATTCTAGGGGCAACCTGTCTGACCCGTCGATGGGAATTCGGGAGAGTCAAGAGGACTCTGCAATGAAATACTACTTCCTGGCACTTGGTACGTTTCTGGTCGTTTGCGTGGGTTGCCACGTTGACGGTCGCAGTTTTGGGGACAGTGGCGACTACCACGCGCCCCCGGCACACGCGATGCAACGGCCTGGGCCGATGGTCGACGGGCCGGGGCCGGGTGTGTTGCCAATGATGCAGCAGGCTGCTGCGGCCCGGGCGTTCTCGACGCGACGAACCCAGATCCGGTTCATCCGTCCGGTGGGGATGAAGATCGGTTGGAAGACCGGTCAGACCTACGCCGAGAATCAGCGAGTCACTCCGACGACCTACGATTTTGTTCAGGGAGCCACCTACCGGCTGAAACTGACCGAGATCGCCGGTCGCGACGGCATGACACTGTACCCGACCATGCAGGTCTATCCGGCCCACGCCACCAGTGACGCCTACCTGGCTCACAACAGCGTGCCGCTAGAGTTGACCGATGAGGATCTGGACCAGGTCCAGAGCAACAACTTCGTCACGAAGGTGATCTACCTGCCCGATCCGCGGCACCAGGAACTGGCCGTGGCCGGTGTCGAGATGCTGGTTTCCACTCGTCTCGATCCGGGCGTCGACCCGGTTTCCGAAGCCGACCGCCGTGGAACGATCATGGTGGTGCTGCGAGTGGGCAACATGGACATGCAGACAGCCACGACCGGGCTGGCTCCCAACGACGGCGCAGCGATGCTGGGCCCCGGTGGCATCCGACCGGTCGCATTCCATGCGGCTGTGACTGCCGACGGTGCCAAAGGCCAGTTCGTGCCTCCGACACCGATCTCCGTCATGGACCAGGGGATGCCGGGCATTCCCGGCCCAATGCTGATGGGTCAACCGACCGGCCCCGGCCAGCCGGGAATGAACCCGATTGCCGGTGTTGGTGGCACTCCCCAGTGGGGCATGCCGTCGTCTCCGACCCCGATTGGGCTTCCTGGTCCGGCTCACCTGCCCTTGGGCGGACCCGCCGGACTGCGGAGCTACACGGTCAAGAACAACACGCCGGTTGAACGGCACGATCCGGTCAGGGACTTCCGGGTGGTGATCAAGCACGATCCGGGCATCCGGATGCCCAAACCGGTCTCCGAGGTTCGATACACCGAGAAACATCCGACCTTCGCACCCGGGACGCTCAGCCGGCCCGCATGGGCCAATCCCAACGGCCGGTAATTCGGCCGGTGGAGGGGAGTCCTGCCCCGACAGGGAGGGGATCGCCGTCACTCTTCACGGGTGACCGGGATCCCGGACAAACCGCTTTTCCACAACATTCGGAATCTCAACCGCCATGCTCCTGGGTTCCTCTCGGACGCCTGTGACACTGCTGTGGTGGTGGTCGAGGCTTGGGCTGGTGGCGGCGTTGCTGTTGTCGTGGGTGCCTCCGACGTCGGCCCAGTTACCGGTGGGACGCGACGTCTATTCTCCACTCAACGCCCGGATGTCTCCCGGAGTGGTGGCCCGGTGGTCGGCCCAGGCGGGCCGGTCCGGATCACCCCGCATGGTCTACTTCCAGCCGGTCGAGGTACGACTGGTGGACACCGGTCCCGGCGGCGGTGGTCGTGTGACCTGGTACTCGGCTCTGCAGGCAACCGGACAACGGATCGCCCCAAAGGGAATTGTCACGGCAGCGGCCCCGCATTCCGCCGGTTTGCTGGTCGGTGGGACCTACCGGGTGGGGATCAGCGACATGCCCGGTTTTCCGGGTGTGTCGCTCTATCCAACCATCGAGGTGCTCGATCGCCTTCATCCGCCGTCCGATCGTCAGTATGAGTTTCCCGTACCGGTCGAATTGACCGGCGAGGACATCCGGTTGGCGTTGCAAGGGCACCTGGTCACACGAGTGGTGTACCTGGAAGAGCCCCGGCTCTCGGCCGGTAACGAACAGACACGTCCGATGATGGTCCGTGATCTCGATCCGCGGCGGAATGTCCTGTCCGAGGCGGACCGGGCTGGTCGGCCGATGATCATTCTCCGCCTGGGAAGTCGCAGGCCTCCGACCCGGAACGCCCCTGCGGCGTTCTTCGGCACGGGGTTGCCGATCCAGTTTCCCAAGCCGCCGGCCGTGTCGCGACGGCGTTCGGTTGGGGGTCGTTTGGTGTCGGGCAGCGTTGATGGCCGAATTCGCATCAGGTCGGCAGGGCGTTCGTCGGTCCAGGTGGCAGGAGGCACCAGGTGAGGCGGTTCGACGCAGCTCGATCGCGCATTCGGAATGTCTGGCGCCGCCTGGCCGCTGCGTCGGCGTGCGCGGTGCCGATGCTGTGGGCTGGCGGATGTGTTTCGGTTCCCGCCGACCACCAGGCCGGACCGCCTGGTCACTTCGAGATCCAATCCGGCCCATCCCATTCAAAAGCGGCGACCGATGGAGCGAACGCGGTCCGGTTGGCAGCCGCCGGTGCGGCGACGACGGCTCCACGGATCCAGCCGGTACGATTGCCGGCGATGCCCCGGCAGCGATCCGTTGATGGCTCGAAACCGGGTGGGCCGGACCCGGCCGTGGTCGATGCCCACCCCGACGAGTTTGTGATCGATGGAGGCGACCGCGGGAATCCGGTGCATTACCAGTCGTTCCTACGGTACGGGGTCGAGACCGAAGACACGATTGCCGAGTACACCGACGACGAGGGGGCCAGCCACGTGTTGCCGAGCAACCGGGTGGCGATCTACGCCCCCCGGTTCGCCGCGATTCGTACCGTCCAGTTGCCGATCGAGGGATTCGGGATCGAGCGGATGGCCTCGGCACACCGGTTGACCCGAGAGGTCCGCTTGACGACCAAAGAGGGGTCGCAGCAGCACCGGCAGCAATTGGGGCCCGTCGATGCCAGGGTGCGGTCCCGCGCGAGCGGCTTGCTGGGTGAGACCTGGACAGCGGGCATGTCGAGGCTGCTGCGGAGTGGTGAGCACGTCAAGTTGCTCAACGTGTTCGAGGAGACAGGTGGTTTGGTTGCCGGGCGAATGGACCAGGCCGACAATGCCCGGTTGGCCCGGTCGCTGGAGAACGCTGCCGCGTGGGCCGGTGACAAGTCGCCTCGTGCCACGGCATCGACGGCTGGCGGCCAGTCGATTCAGTCGACACCCTGGGTCGGTTCCTACACCGGCCTTGAGATCGAACACAAGAAGATCGGCCAGTTGAAGATCGTCAAGCTGGCCGATCGCGCCACCGCCCGTTCCGATGACGTGATCACCTTCACCCTGAGGTTCGACAACGTGGGTGAGCGTCCGCTGACCGAGGTCCGTGTCGTCGACAATCTCTCTCCTCGTCTCGACTACATCGACGACAGTGCCACGCTCGGCTTCACCGACGAGACCGAGAAGACGCCTCCGGAGAAGGCTCGCGGGGGGCGGATCACTGTCGACGACAACGAGCAGGGCAGCCAGGTGCTGGTCTTCGAACTGGATGAACCGTTGCCCGGTGGGGTGGGCGGCGTGATCACGTTCCGGGCCCGCGTCCGTTAGGCCGATCCCCGGGGTTGCTTGCCTTCCGGGCCGTGATCGCCTGCAATCGTCGGCATGTTCCAGGTCTGCGATGCCGCATCCGTTGGATTTGACCCCGCCCGCTGGAAACGTGTCGGTGAACTGGCCGACACGTTGTGTTCATCCGGGCAGGTCGGGGCGATCGGGATCTTCGTTTCTCGAGGTGATCGCACGACCGGGACACGGCTGTTCGGCCGCCAGCGGCTTGGGGACGACACCGACGGGACGATTCGTGATGATGCCGTCTTCCTGATCGCCTCGATCACCAAGCCGATCGTGGCGATGTCGGCTCTGCTGTTGGTCGAAGCCGGCCAGGTGCGATTGGACGACCGGGTCAGCCGCTACCTCCCGGAATTCGGCAACAACGGCAAGAACGGCATTCGGATCCGGCACCTGCTGACCCACACGTCGGGGCTGCCGGACATGTTGGCCGAGAACCAGCAGTTGCGAGAGGCCGGGGCGGGCCTCGAGGAGTTCGTGGCCGGGACCTGTCGGGTCGAACCGGATTTCCAGCCGGGCCGCGGAGTGCAGTACCAGAGCATGGGGTTCGCGATCCTCGGCGAGGTGATTGCCCGGGTTTCCGGACAGGGGTGTGCCGACTGGTTGAACTCACAGGTGATCGAACCGCTCGGGCTCGAGTCCACTCGCCTGGGAGCAAGCGACGACTGGTTCGACGGTGAGCGACCGATGGTGGAACGGATTGCCGAGATCCGCACGCCGCCCGAACAGGAGGGGGTCGACTGGAACTGGAACCTGCGTTACTGGCGTCAACTGGGAGCCCCGTGGGGCGGGCTGTTGACGACACCTCGCGAACTGGCGGTGATCGGCCGGATGATGCTCGAAGGGGGCCGCGGGGTGATTTCACCGGCCTCGGTGGCCGCGGCGACCTGTAACCAGTTGTCGGCGATGGCAGACGTGCCCGAGGCTGATCGACGATGCAAGCCCTGGGGATTGGGATGGCGATTGAACTGGCCGGCCACCAGTGCCAACTTCGGGGATCTGCTGGGACCGGCGACCTTCGGTCACTGGGGGGCGACCGGGACGCTGATGTGGATTGATCCCGAGCGGGACACGGTCTGCGTGATCCTGACGACCGAACCGCAGGAACCCCACGGAAGACAAATCGCCCAGCTCTCAAACGCGATCGCAGCGTCGTTGGTGTGAACTGCTCGGCCGCGGTTTCTTGAAGGCACGCGAGCGGGTGCTATACTGGCCCCCGCCAAACGGCTTCTGCGCAAGTGGCGGAATTGGCAGACGCGCCAGGTTGAGGGCCTGGTGGGCTTTACAGCCCGTGGAGGTTCGAGTCCTCTCTTGCGCACTTTGATCCGGTCCGACAATCGCCCCCCCGGCCGCGCTGGCAGTCGGGGGGGCGATGGTCGTTTCCGACCGGCTTCAGTCGGCCAACTCGTAAGGGTCGCCCAGCCGTTTCATCTCGCGTTTGAGCAGAGCCTCGAGTTCCTTCCGTTTCGCGGCGTACTTCGGGTCGTCGGCCAGGTTGACCTGCTGTGGCTTCGGCGTGTGTCCCAGCAGGCTGCTGATCGCCTTGTCCCGGTGCTCGACGAGAAACTCGCGTGGGTTCTCCTTGAGATCGAACAACTGGGTGCGTCGGACCTTGCCGTCGAGCACGTCGTACTTGATCAGCTTGAACCGTCCCGTCTTGACCGCCCGCATTCCCGGCTTGGTGCCACCGGTGTAGACGCCGTAAAGCGAATCGCGGACCGCATTGGTTTTCCCCTCCAGGACCTTGCGGAAACTGCGGCCCTCGACCGACTTGGGAGGCGTGATGTCCGCCAGGTCACAGAAGGTGCGGAGGATGTCCAGCAGGTAGATGTAGCCGGAGGCCCGCGTGCCGGGCTTGATTCCCGGTCCGGTGACGATGAAGGGGATCCGCCAGGTGTGTTCGTAGAGGTTCTGCTTGCCGGTCAGCCCGTGACGGCCGACGGCGATGCCGTGGTCGGAGGTGAAGACGACGTAGGTGTTCTCGAGTTCCCCGGTCATCTCGAGTTGCTTGATCACTCTCCCCACCTGGTTGTCAATGTTCTCGATGCAGGCGTACTCGCGGCCCAGTTCGTTGCGGATCGTGGCCGGGTCGCGTCGTTTCATCACGCCCTGGACCCGCACCTCGTCTCTCAGTCCCGGGTGCCCGTGGTGGAACGGGTGTGCGGCCAGGTAGTTGACCGGCAGGGGAGGGGCCTTGGGGTTGACCGCCTGGCCGGGACCCTTGTTGCTGGCCCCGTACTTGCGTGCCAGTGCCTCGGGGGCGTTCCTGGGGTCGTGGGGATGTGAAAAACCCATGTAGAGCAGGAACGGGGCCTTGCCGCCGGCCTGCTGTCTCTTGTCGAGGAACTCGATGACGCGGTCACCGTGCCAGTGGCTTCCGGTTTCCGGGTCGCTTCCTCTCCGGGTTGCGTCGTGATGTTCGGTGAACAACTCGTTGGCCTCCCGGAAGCTGTTTCCGCGCTTGCATGTCCGGAAGGTGGAGTAGCCGGCCCGGTTGAAGATGGCCGGCAGGCTGTTGCGGGCGGCTTGCTGGCGGCGGGCGCGATTGCGGGTCAGTCCCGGTCCCCGTGCGCCGGGGATTCTCCAGACCGTGCGGCCGGTCATGATCATCGTTCGCGATGCCGTACAGACGGCTCCGGACCAGGCCCCCATGTGGTGAGCGTCGTCGAGCACGATGCCACGGCGGGCCAGGCGATCGATGTGGGGGGTCTGGCAGACGGTGTTGCCGTAGCACGAGAGTGTTTCCGGCGACTGGTCGTCGGTGAGAATGAACAGGAAATTGGGCCGCCTGGCCGGTCCGGCCGCCTGGGATGTGGAAACCACCGCCGGGACGATCACCGCACCGGTCAGCAGCAGGATGAGTGTCGCTCGAGTGGACATCGGCGTGGCCTCGCGGGGTGTCTCGTGTTGGCGGGCAATTGATCTGTTGGAGAATCCCGAATCGGCGTTCCATCGTCAACCGGCTCGAGTTGTCCGGCCGTTGGCGGGTTTTTTGTCGAATCGCTATGGTTGCTCTCTCACGCCTGGACCCAACCGGCCACCCACCACACGCTTGTGCCATGCGACGCCGGATCCCGCTGTTCAACACCGACGACGAGCGAGAGGGGCTGCGGCGGGCGTCGCGGTTCAATGCCCAGTTGCTGGACCACCTGCGGCCTCACGTGGTCGCTGGAACCACCACCGGGGAAATCGATCGCCTCGCCTACTCCTACACGCTCGACCACGGCCACACCCCCGCCTGCCTGGGATATCCCGGTGACGTGGTGCCGTATCCCAAGAGCATCTGCACCAGCGTCAACGAGGTGGTCTGTCACGGGATTCCCGATGACCGGGCACTGGAATCCGGGGATATCGTCAATGTCGACCTGACGACGATCGTCGACGGGTGGTACGGGGATCAGAGCGAGATGTTCCTGATCGGTGAGGTCAGCGATGCGGCCAGGCACGTGGTGCAGGTCGCCTTTGACAGCCTTTACCTGGGCATCCGCGCGATCAAGCCCGGCGGGCCGGTTGATGCGATCAGCCGGGCGATCTACGACTACGCCCGGGGCGCGGGGATGGACGTGGTTCGCGAGTACCAGGGCCACGGCATCGGCCGCCGGTTCCACCAGGAACCGGGGATCTCTCACGTTCCGTCGCGGCCTCCCAATCGCACGGTGATCGAGCCGGGCACGTGTTTCACGATCGAACCGATGATCAATACCGGCAGCTGGCACACGGTGCCCGACGAGAGCGACGGCTGGACGGTTCGCACCCGTGACGGAGGACTCTCGGCCCAGTGGGAGCATACGCTGCTGATGACCGAGGAAGGGCCCGAGATCCTGACCTTGACCGAGGACGGTCCGAAAGAGGGCCAGAGGATCTAGAGGCGGCAGGGCGGCAGAAAAACCGATCTTGTCACGCGGGTCCCCGCACGGGTAAACATCAGCCGGATCGGGTGCCGATCAGGGCACCGATCCCTCTGATCTCGCCCACAGCCAGGAATCCGGATGCCCGCTTCGGCCCAAGACCCCGCTGCGGATTCCGGTCGTCTGGCGGGCCGGATTGATGGCCCAGTGGCCGTGATCGGCGACGTTCACGGCCAGCTCGATCTGCTCGACCGCCTGGTCGAGAAACTGGCCGGGTGTGGGGATTTCGACAACCGCTGGATCGTGTTGCTGGGCGACCTGGTTGACCGGGGGCCCAACCCGCGGGGGGTGATCGAACGGGTGATGGAATTGGTCGCCACGCATCCGCGGACCACCGTCGCTTGCGGCAACCACGACCTGGCGATGGCCGGGTCGCTGGGACTGGTGCCGGTGCCCGAGGAGGCCGACTGGTCCCGCAGATGGCGGCGTGGATACCAATGTGAGACGACTTTCGCCTCGTACGGCGTTGCCGCAGGTGACTTCGAGGGCCTGGCCCGGGCGGTTCCCGACGACCACGCCCGGTTGCTGGCCGGATTGCCCTGGGTCGTTGAACACCCCGAGTTGATCGTTGTCCATGCGGGCCTGGTTCCGGAACTGCCGACCGCGACCCAGCTGAAGATGCTGCACCAGCGAGACTTCTCGCTGCATCGGCCTCCGTGGTTGTGTCGCAAGGACCTGGGGGCCAACGTGTTTCCGGCCGACTGTCGGGTGCCGATCGCCTCGGGGCACGTTGCCCGGAAACAGCCGCACGTCGGGTCCCGTCGCATCCTGCTGGATACGACCGGTGGCGTTGGTGGAGAACTGACGGCGTTGTTGCTTCCCGAATACCAGCTGGTCACATCGCACAGCGACGCTCGCCCGGTCCGCCATCGCTGGTGGCCGTTCGGCCGTCGGGCGGCCTAGCGGTCCACGGCGACCGCTACTTTTTCTTCGGCTGGGCCGGCAACCGGCCAGGCGGTCGCACTCCGGCACCGGTTTGCCTGGTGGCCGAATCGCCCAGTTCAGCCCGGGCCTGTTTTGCCAGGGCCTGCAGACGGGTCACCACTTCGGCGTGGTCGCCGATGACGTTGGTGGTTTCGCCGATGTCCTGGGCGAGGTCGAACAGTGCCAGTCCGGTGCGCTTCTGGACGTACCGGACCGGTTTGCCGCCGGTCCCGCCTTTTCGTCCGTTAAGACTGCGATAGGCATGGGGGAAATGCAGTTTCCAGCGTCCGCTGCGGATCGCCTGCAAGTGCCGCCCCCAGTAGAAGTAGTAGGCTTCGTGCGGACTCGTGGCGTTTTTCTGGCCCGAGATCAGTGGCCAGATGTCGTGCCCGTCGATCTTGTGGTCTTGTGGCAGCTGCTGGATGCCGGCCAGCCTGGCCAGTGTGGGCAGGATGTCGATCGTCCCGGCCACTTCGCGACAGACATGCCCGGCGGGCACCTGGCCCGGCCACCACATCACTGTCGGTTCGCGCTGGCCGCCGTCCCAGGTTGTTCCCTTGCCCTCCCGCAACGGCCGGGCCAGTCCGGAGTGCGTGCCGTAGTTCAGCCACGGTCCGTTGTCGGAGGTGAAGATGACCAGCGTGCGGCGGTCGAGCTTGTGTTTTTTCAGGGCAGCCACGATCTGGCCCACCGACCAGTCGATTTCCATGATCACGTCACCGTAGAGGCCGCGCTTGGATTTTCCCTTGAACTTGTCGCTGACATACAGCGGCACGTGTGGCATCGAATGGGGAACGTAGAGAAAGAACGGACTCTTCTTGTTCTTTTCGATGAACTTCACCGCCCGTTCGGTGTACCACGTGGTCAACTTCGCCTGGTCCTTGCCGGTCACCTGGGGGTTGACGATTTTTTCTTTCTCGAACAGGGGCAGGTGAGGCCACCGCTTGAGCCGTTCGGACATCGGCAGGTGGGCGACACCGGGATGGTAGGGCCACATGTCGTTGGAATAGGGCAGTCCGAAGTAGTCGTCGAATCCGTGGCGGGTGGGCAGGAACGGCTTGTGGTGGCCCAGGTGCCATTTGCCGTAGATCGCCGTGGCGTAGCCGCGAGTCTTGAGCACCTCGGCGATGGTCCACTCGTTCTTGTTGATCCCGTGACGGGACCTGGGGCCGAGGGCTCCCTGGATGCCGATGCGGTTGGGGTAACAGCCGGTCAGCAGTGCGGCTCGAGAGGCCGAGCAGACGGCCTGGGCCGAGTAGAAATCTGTGAAACGCGCACCCTGGCGGGCCAGCCCGTCCAGGTGCGGCGTCTGGATGTCCGGCGAGCCGAAACAGCCGAGGTCCTGGTAGCCCTGGTCGTCGGTGAAGACCACGACGAAGTTGGGACGGTCGGTGACGTCGCGGCTGTCGGCCAGCCCGGGACCGCTGATCGATAGCAGTGTCATCAGCAGGGGCAGAACGGGGAACCGCGAGACGAACGGCTGAAGGTGGGGCATGAGAGTCTTCCGGCAGTGGGACAACTGACTGAAGTCCACAGCGTGGCGTCGTCGGCCACGCTGGCCCAGCCTAGGCGGCTGACAGTCTCTTGTGTACCTCCAGCCCGCCGGCCAGCAGGTAGAACAGCAACACGGCCACCAGCGCCAGCAGGCCGATCCACCGGGTGGCCAGTTTCTCACCGACCAGCGCTCGTCGTCGGCCGAGCACCAGCAGTGCCACGGCCAACGCCGGCAGGAATGCCGCTCCGACGATCGCGTACCATTTCTGGATGGCAGTGAACCGGGTCCACAGCCCGGCCAGCGGGATCGTGGCCAGAGCCAACAACCAGCCGCGGTAGGGCCACGAGCGAGTGGAGATCCGCTGGCCGGGTTCGCGGCCGCCCCACAACGACCAGGTGTCGGCGAACAGGTACGGAACGCTTTGCCAGACACCCAGCAGGCTGCTGAAGATGGCTCCCCAGGCCCCGATCAAAAACGCCCAGCGAGCGAAGTGTCCGGCGGCTCCGAGTCGATCCTGCAGGCGATCGGCCAGGTCGACCAGTAATCGCGAGCCCGATCCGCTGGTCTCCAGCCCGGTGGCCAGCACGACCATCGCCAGCCCGAACACTCCGGTCATCACGTATCCGGCGGCCAGGTCGATCCGACAGATCCTCATGGCTTCGCCGCCGGTTCGCCCCGCCTCGCGGATCCAGTACCCGTAACACAAAATCGTCACCGTCCCACCGACTCCGCCGGTCAAGGCCACGGTCCACCCCAGTCCGTCTCCGGCCAGTTGTGGAATGGTCGGCACCAGCAGCCCTCTCAGGCAGTCCCCCAGGTCGGGGCCACTGGCCAGGGCGGTGGTCACCACGGTCACGAACATCACCCCGATGCAGATGCTCATCACCCGTTCGAACAGCCGGTAGCCGCCGATCCAGACCAGCCCCAGGGCGACCAGCGAATGGATGATTCCGTAGACAATCTTGTCGCCGTCGGGGGTTGAACCGGGCAAGGGCCAGATCGCGTGGGCGGTGGCACCGCACGCACTGACCAGCGCCGATCCGACAAAAAAACTCCAGGCGGCCAGGTAGATCGTGAAGACCGCCAGCACTCCCCGGCCCAGGTGCCGCGAGGTGCCTTCCAGCAGTGTCTGGTCGGTGGCCAGTTGCCAACGGGCCAGGCCCTCGGTCAGGACGAACTTCATCGCCGCCCCGACGACGACCGCCCACAGCACAGCGGTCCCCAGCCGGCTGCCGGCCAGGGCTGCGGTGGCCAGGTCTCCGGCGCCGACGCCAGTGGCCGCCACCAGTATGCCCGGGCCGATGATCGTGAGGATTCCGAGCCGTCTGGCCGGAGCTGCATTCATGTCGGAATCGGCCTGGAGGACGAGGCGTGGGGTTGATGCGAGCCGTATACTCTAGTGCCCGGCTGGTTCGGTCGGGAACCGGTCGCCCGTGGTGTCCGGGACAGGGTACGACAGGGAGAAGCCATGCGCGGCTGTGGGGTCTCGAATTTCGACGTGGTCCGAACGGCGACGGTGGTGACGGTGGTACTGTGGGCGGTCGTTGTGGGAGCTCCGGCCGACGTGGTCGCCGGCAAGTTCAACGCTGTGCTGAAGGTTGGCCAGCCGGCTCCGGCTTGGGAGGGGTTGCTGGGTGTTGATGGCAAGAGACATTCGCTGGGCGACCTGAAGGATGCCCGGGCCGTGCTGCTGATCTTTCTCTCCAACCGCTGCCCGATGACACGGTCCTACGAGGCGAGACTCAAGAAACTGACCTCCGGGTATCGCAAGTCGGGCCTGGCGGTGATCGGAGTCAGTATCGGGCACTCACCGACCGACCGGCTCGAGAAGATGATCGCTCGCTCGGCCCTCTCGAAATACAACTTCCCTTACTGCATCGACCTGACCCAGCAACTCGGACGCCGTTACGGCGCCACCTGCACGCCGCACGCCTTCCTGCTCGACCGCAAACGCCGAGTCGCCTACATGGGGGCGATCGACGACAACGTCGATCCGGGCAAGATCGAACATCACTACCTGCGAGACGCGATCCGGGCGGTGTTGGCCGGGAAGCGACCCGAGGTGTTCGAGACGCTGCAGAAGGGGTGCGAGATCAAGTACGTGGCGAGGTGAGTGGCGTGTCCGCTTCTGTTCCCCTGTTGATCCTGGCCGCCGCGTGTCTCCTGGTCGTCGGCATTCTTGTCGGAGTCATCGTCGGCAGGACGTGGGGTGTTCGTCGGATGATCAACGAGGCCGTCCACGATGCGGATGTCGCCGTGCGGACTGACGAGTTGACCGGGCTGTCGAATCGACGGGGGTTCGAGCGGAGTTATGAGCGGTGCCGCGACGGTCGCCGAAAATCTGACTGGCCCGTGTCGGTGCTGTTCATCGACCTGGATCACTTCAAGATGGTCAACGACACGCACGGGCATCCCGCCGGCGATCTGGTTCTCGGCCACGTTGCCCGGCTGGTCGACGAGAGCCTCCGCGAACGTGACACGGTGGCCCGTCTCGGAGGAGACGAGTTCGTTGCCCTGCTGCTGGGGGCGGCACTGTCCGAAGCCACGGAGGTGGCCGAGAGGGTTCGGACCGACGTCGAATCGATGAGCGTCGCGGTGGGAGGAGGCGACTGGAAAGGGTCGGTCAGCATTGGGGCGATCGAGATCACTCGCGGCGAGGAACTGCCGTCAGCGCTCCAGCGGGTTGACCGGGCGGTGTACGCGGCGAAACAGGCCGGCCGCAACTGTGTCCAGGCACACGATCACTCGGCCGCGATCACCTAGCCCAGTTCGTCCAACGTCAATGTCGGACATTCGACCCCGTCGAGCATCCTGTCGACCGACGCCTCGTCCTTGAACCCGCTGCCGGTGACCAGGCAGATAACCACCGCACCGGAATCGATTCGCCCGGCGGTGGCGGCTTCCAGGCAACCGGCCAGGGCGGTGGCACCGGCCGGTTCGGTGAAGATGCCTTCCTCGGTTGCCAGCCGTTGCTGCGTGTTCCAGACCGCCTCGTCGGTGACCAGTTGTCCCCGTCCCCCGGTCGGTCTCAGTTCTTCGACCACCAGGTGCCCGTCGTTGATGTTGGGCACCTGCAGTCCGCTGATTTTGGTGGTGCAGGTGATCGGCCGGGCCCGGTCGGCTTCCTGCGACAGCGCCGACGCCATCGTGTCGTTGCCCTCCGGTTGCACGCACTCGATCGCCGGCGAGAGGGCCAGGCGGCTTTCCGACACGAGTCTCGCGAAACCCCGGCACACGGCCAGGCACAGGCCACCGCCTCCGGCGGGACAGAAGACGTGGTCGATGGGCCGTTGGAGTTGTTGCTCGGCCTGTTCGGCCAACTCGAAACTGATCGTCTCGACGCCGGTCATGCCCGGGACGCTGTAGATATAGGAACTGACCTGCAAGCGGGCGTCCGGGGCTTCGCCCTGGGCCATCAGGGTCTCGAAAGCCTGTGCGGAGAGGTCGGGGTCGAGACCGAAATCCTTGATGCGGTAGACGTTTGCCCCGTAGGCCATCATCTGTCGCAACTTGCCCTGGGGGGCTGTCTCGACCACGGCGATCTCGCATTGCATTCCCGCAGCGGCACAATAGGCGGCCACGGCCGACCCGGTGTTACCACTGGAGGTGGCCACGCATCGGGTCTGGTTCTCGGCCCGCATGGCGGAAATGGCGGCGGCACCGAACCGATCCTTGAACGAACCGGCCGGGTTGCCCGATTCGAGCTTCAGCCACAGGTTCTCAAGGCCGGCGGCTGGTCCGATTGATGTCGATCGGACCAGGGGTGTGTTTCCTTCGCCGAGTGTCACCCGATGCTGTTCGGGCACCGGGGTGATCCAGTCGGCCCATCGCCAGATGCTCATCCGGGTTTCTCCCTCGTCCGGTTCGGATCAGACGCTGTCGGTGCCGATGTCTTCCATGATCACGATCACCGAATCGTTCTCGTGCACCCGGGGGTAGGTTCTGATGGCCAGCACGTATCCGGTCTGGGTACAGGAGATCTCGCGGACATCGTCACCGGTGACGTTGGCCACGTGTCCGAGCACATCGCCGGGACCGACGCGTTGTCCCAGCACGACGGCGGGCGTGAACTGGCCGGTGATCGGCGAGGGGTTCTGGAGCTGCATGTGTCCGGACCCGTCGCGAGGATCTTCGATCACCAGCTCGACTTTCGATTCGGGCTGCTCTCTTGAGATCATTCCCAGTTCGCCCATCACGTTCAGGCAGCCCTCGAAGTAGGCGTCGGCTCCCTCGGGTGAGCAGCGGCCTCCGCCGAGATACTCGGTGTAGATGGCCGGGACACCGGCATCCCGGGCGACCGACAGCGAGCGGCCGTCAAGATTGCCGCAGGTGCCCCAGATGACCGGGAGATTCAGGGCCCGGGCCATTCGTCGCTGGATGTCGAGCCGTTCCGGATCGTCGCTGAGTCCGTATCCGGACATCGGCCAGACGTCCATGGCGATGCCTCCGGAGTGGAGATCGATGTAGTAATCGGCCGATGCGATCAGCGCCGAGAGCGACACGGCGGTCCGCAGGGTGACACTGCCCTCGGGGTCGCCCGGGCAGACACGAGCCAGGTCGAGTCCGTCTTCGGCAGTGCGGTTCCCGTTGAGGAAGGCCGCCTCGTTGACCACGGGCACCAGCGTCAGGGTTCCCGAGAGGTCCTCCGCGTTGACGGCCCCGGCCAGACGTCGGATCGAGGCCATCGACTCGAACTCGTCACCATGCACGCCTCCGGTGATCAGAAGGTGGGGACCGTCGGAGGTCCCGGTGATCTCAATTCGCTGCAGTTCGATGGTTTCAGTCATGATGCGTGGCATACTATAGGCTGCCTACTGGTGAGGGAAACCAGTGAGGCGATTCCGAGCCAGGCGAGTGGTGATGATGAGCGACGCGGTACCTGAGACGATCACGTTGGAGATGATGCGAGAGTCGCTGTACGCGGCGGTGGTCTGCGATGCCCTGGACGGGTTGGGTTACACCAACCAGTCCCCCAACGTGCCGCTGCCACCGCTGACGGTCGAGACCATGCTGGTCGGACGCTGCAAGACCACGCTGTGGGGTGACATGTACCACGCCGATCCCAGCCCCTACGAACTGGAACTGCTGGCCGTCGACGGCTGCCAGGCCGATGACGTGTTGATTGCTGCGGCGGGGGGCTCCGAGCGGTCCGGGATCTGGGGCGAGTTGCTTTCGACGGCCGCCACCAACGCCGGGTGCGTGGGGGCGATTGTCGATGGGGCGGTGAGGGATATCCGGCAGATGGCCGAGATGGGGTTTCCCGTCTTCGCACGCAGCCGGAACATATACGACAGCAAGGATCGCCAGCGGGTCGTTGATATTGACGTGACGGTGGAAATCGACGGCGTGCGGTTCGCTCCGGGTGACCTGGTGATCGCCGACGTGGATGGTGTGGTCGTGGTTCCCTCAGAGATCCAGGATCAGGCCATCCAGGCGGCGTGGCAGAAGGTGCATGCGGAGAACATCACGCGGGACGCGATCCGCGATGGCATGAAGGCAACCGACGCCTACGAAAAGTACGGCGTTTTGTAGAAACGGGAGTTCGAGATGGCGACAACCGACGCAAAAACCGGCGGCCGTGTGGCCCGTTCGATGGAGATGTACGAGCGGCTGCTGGAGTTGATCCCGGGAGGGACACAATTGATCAGCCGTCGGCCCACCCGTTACGCACTGGGGGTCAGCCCGGTCGTGGCCACCAGGGGCAAGGGATCCCGGATCTGGGATGTTGACGGGAACGAGTACATCGACTGGGTCAGCGCGATCGGCTCGGTCATCCTCGGCTACGCCGATCCGGTGGTCGACGAAGCGGTCAAGGCGCAGATCGACAAGGGAACCAATTTCTCGATCACACACGAACTGGAACTCGAACTGGCCGAACTGCTGGTCGAACGGATCCCGTGTGCCGAGATGGTCCGCTACGCTCGTGGTGGTGGAGATGCGTGCGCGGTGGCCGCCCGGATCGCCCGTGGCACGACCGGTCGCGACAGGATCCTCTTCTGCGGGTACCACGGCTGGCACGACTGGTACCAGGCGGCCAACCATTCCAGCGACGGAAACCTTGACGAGCACCTTTTCCCCGGCATCGAGCCGATCGGTGTGCCCAAGGACCTGGCGGGCACCGCGATCCCGTTCCCCTACGGGGACCTGGACGGGTTGGCCGAACGACTCGAGCGACACCGTGGTGAAGTGGCTGCGGTCATGATGGAACCGATGCGGTCGGAACTGCCCGCCGAGGGGTATCTCGAGGGGGTTGCCAGTCTCTGCCGCGACCACGGCGCCGTGCTGATCTTCGACGAGGTGTCGACCGGGTTCCGGCCCTCTGATGCCGGCGTTCAGCCGGTGCTGGGTGTCGAGCCCGACATGGCGGTCTTTGCCAAGTCCATCTCCAACGGTTTCGCGATGGGTGCGGTGGTCGGACGCCGCGACGTGATGGCTCCGGCCGAACAGATGTTCGTTTCCAGTACCTACTGGGGTGAAGCGGTCGGGCTGGCCGCGGCCGTGACAACGCTCACCGAACTCAGGAAACGCAACACCGCCGAGACGCTCGCCACGAACGGGGCGGCTCTGAAGCAGCGGCTCAATGCCGTGGCCGAGGAGGTCGGGGTGGCGATTCGCTGCACCGGAATCGATTACCATCCGCACCTCGAGTTTCCGGTCGAGGACCCGGCACTGAACAACAAGATCGGGACACTCTACGTGCAGGAGATGGCCAAACGCGGCAACCACGGATATACCTCGTTCTATCTCAACGAATCCCAGGGTGAGACGGAGATCGGCATGGTCGCCGATGCGGCGAAGGAGGTCTTCACGTTGATCGGCGAGACCATTGAAGATGGTCGGATCGACGAACGGCTTGAGGCCCAGGAACGACAGGAATTCTTCAGGCGGTTGGTTTCATGATCGACGATGCAACACCGGTCGCCACGGCGACGGCAGTCGAGGAATACACGCGGTACCGGGAGGACTATCTCCGAGATGGTTTTGTCGTCGTTCGTGACTTCTTCACCGGGGAGGGCTTCGACGAGCTGGCTGGAGAACTCGACCGGTATGTCGCCGAGGTCGTTCCCACGTTGCCCGACTCGGACGCCTTCTTCCAGGACCGGAAGTCGCCCGAGACGCTCAAGCAGATGCAGCACATGGTCGACCCGTTCTTCGTGGAATACGGGACACGGGAACCGTTCGTGAGCCTGGCCGAGGCGTTGATGGGCGAACCGGTGCGGGCGCAGAAACCCGAGTGGTTCAACAAGCCGCCCGGGACCGATCATTCCACGCCGCCGCACCAGGACAATTTCTACATCAATCTCGATCCGCCGCCGCTGACGATGTGGTTGGCAATGGACCCGGTGGATGCGGAGAACGGATGCCTGAGATACTGCACCGGGACGCACCGGGAGGGGCTGAGGCCCCACGCGCGAACCCAGGTGCTGGGTTTCTCGCAGGGCATCTCGGACTGGAACGAGGAGGACGAGGCCCGGGAGGTGCAGGTCTTTCTCGAGCCGGGTGACCTGGCCGTGCACCACGGCGAACTGATTCACCGGGCCGATCCGAACCGGACGACCGACCGACACCGCCGCGCCTTCGCACTGGTCTACTACGCGGGGTCAGCGGCGCGAAACAACGAGGCTCACCAGCAGTACATGGTGCAGGTCACACAGCAGCACGAGGGGATGGGGCTGGAAGCCGACGGCTGAGCCGACTCCGCCAGGTGCTGCTCAGACATCGACCCAGGTCTGCGTGTCGGCCGCCTGCATGATCGCCAGGTTTCCCCTGAGTGTCTGCAGGCCTTCCTCGAACCGGCACAACGGTTCGGCCTCCTGGCCGGCCACGTAGTCCAGGAAGCGGTGGGCCTGGATAACGAAGGTGTCGTCGCGTTCGATCGGGTCGAGCTGATGGACGGTCCAGGGCGTTTCGGGCTCGGTGACCACCTGCCATCTCATCCGGTTCGCCTCGACCCGGAACGTCCCCCGTTCGCAGATCAGCATCATCACGCCGTCGTTGGGGGCCTGGTGCTGGTTCATCGAGTAGTTGACCATCACGTCGCCGTGACGGGCGACGACGTGGACCGAGTCCTCGATGTCGACCCCGGGAAGCGCCAGGTGATCGCAGTCGGCGGCGACCCGTGTCATCGGCCCCACCACCCATTCGACGAAGTTCACCACGTGCGTCAGCCCGTCCTGGATCACTCCACCCCCGGTCGCCCGGTCGGTGTAATAGATTTCTCGATAAGCGGGGCGGTAGTGAGGAAAATGCTGTCCCGAGACGGTGATGATTTCGAGGGGGCGGCCGTAGTCGCCCGAGAGAACCTGCTGGCGGACGGCGGCGAACAGTGGGTGGGCTCGCAGGACGTAGGCCATCGAGAACTTTGCGCCCTCGGCGGAAACCAGTTCGCCCAGCCGATCGGTGTTCTCCAGGGATGTGGAGAGCGGTTTCTCGCACAGCACGGCGACACCGGCTTCCAGGAGTTTCACTGCCATCGCGACGTGCAGGTGGGCCGGCGTGCAGATGACCGCGACGTCGGGGGACTGTTGGAGGGCCGTGTCGAGGTCGGAGAAGGTGCCGGACAAACGGTACCGATCGGCCATGTCGTTACGGAGCTGGTCGTTGATTTCGCAGACCGACACATCACATCGGTCCGTGGCCAGGAAGCAACGCGTGTGCCGCTCGCCGATCGAGCCGGTGCCGATGACCAGCACGTGCTTGGTGTCGTTGGTGTCCACGTCAGTCCGATCCGTTCAGTACGTCGGTGATACTCTGGTCCAGGATCGCCACCATCTCGTCGATCTGTTCGCCGGTCACCGTCAATGGCGGTCCCAGTGCGATCCAGTGCGGA